>JAFRFY010000001.1 GCA_017434085.1 Clostridia bacterium | reverse complement strand
GGGGCTGTTGCATTAACGTAAAGATGCACAAAACCAATAAGAAATAGTGCGGGCGATGAGGGCATCGCCCCTACGCCACGCACTGATTAAGGGACTTTTCACGTATGGCAGAGGCTCAAAACATATGAAATCCCTGCCTGCTCGTAGGGGCGCTTCCGCGCTTGCGCCTGCCCTCATCGCCCGGTTCCCGTTGGTTCATTTGTGCAGATTGCCCTTAGTGCAACAGCCCCCTTTTCGATGCCAAAAGGCTCCCGTCCTGGCTCCCTCTCTGAGGGAGCTGGCGCGTAGCGCCTGAGGGAGTTGCCCTCTCTGAGGGAGCTGGTGCGAAGCGCCTGAGGGGGCGTATCCCACAAATTTCCGTGAAGCGCCCAAATACATTGTCTATACAAAGATATTGTGGTATAATATTAGTAAATGACAACTAATATGGGGAAGGGTGAGGGCCATGCCGGTCCGACGGTACAATATGCGCGCCGCGCTCGGGCGCTTGAGGGGTGCCTTCCTGCTCGCGGTTTGTCTGACGCTCGCGGTGAGCCTGACGCTCGCGGTGGGCGGGCCGGGCCTGTTTGCCGCGCGCGCGGAGAAAAGGGTCGTGCGGGTGGGCTGGCACGACGCCCCCTTCTACATCACGGACCAATACGGGCGGCGCTCCGGCTACGCCTACGAGTACCAGCGCAAGATCGCTGCCTACACCGGCTGGACCTTCGAGTACGTGGAGGGCAGCTGGCTGGAGCTCATGCAGATGCTGAGGGACGGCGAGATCGACCTGATGAGCGACGTCTCCTACGTGAAGGCGCGCGCGGAGCATATGCTCTACGCCTCCCTCCCCATGGGCACGGAGGCCTACTACGTGTTCGTCGCGCCGGACAACGCGGAGATCACCTCGGACGACGTCGCCTCCCTGAACGGGAAGCGCGTCGGCGTGACCGAGAGCAGCATCCAGCGGGACCTGTTCCTCGCCTGGGCGGCGCAGCACGACGTGCACGCCGACCTGGTGGAGACGAAGAGCACCGAGGAGAGCGGCCTGCGCATGCTGCTGACCGGGGAGCTGGACGCCTTTATCACCATGGACATCTACGGCGACCCGGAGACCGCCGTGCCGGTGTGCAAGATCGGCTCGTCGGATTTCTACTTCGTGGTCAGCAAGTCGAAGCCCGAGCTGCTCGCGGAGCTGGACTTCGCCATGAACCGTATCCAGGACGAGAACAAGTACTACAACCAGCAGCTGCACGAGAAGTACCTCAGCAGCCCCGGCACGGACCGGTATCTCACCGCCCCGGAGAAGGCCTGGCTCGACGCTCACGGCACCATCCGCGTGGGCTATCAGGACAACTACCTGGCGTTCTGCGCCGTGGACGGGGACACGGGGGAGCTGACCGGCGCGCTGAAGGATTACCTCGCCTACGCCGCCACGGCGCTGGAGAACGCGCACCTGAGCTTCGAGGCGGTGGCCTATCCCACCGCCGCCGCCGCCATGGAGGCCATGAAAAACGGCGAGGTGGACTGCATGTTCCCCGCCAACCTGACCGACTACGACAGCGAGACGCTGGACGTGGTGATGTCGCCGCCGCTGATGCGCACCGAGATGGACGCCGTGGTGCGGGCCGCGGAGCAGAAGGAGTTCATCCGCAAGGCGGACGTGGTGGTGGCCGTCAATGAGGGCAACACCAACTACGACATGTTCCTGGCCGACCACTACCCCGGCTGGAAGCGCGCCTACTTCCCGGACACCCCCACGGGGCTGGACGCCGTGGCCGCGGGCAAGGCGGACTGCGTGATCATCAGCAACTACCGCTTCAACAACATCTCCAAGCAGTGCGAAAAGCTGCACCTGGACACCGTGTACACCGGCGTGGACATGGACTACTGCTTCGCCGTGCCCGTGGGCGAGACCGAGCTGTACTCCATACTGGCGCGCATCACCGGGGCGGTGCCGGACGCCGCCATACATTCGGCGCTGACCTACTACTCCACCGAGGACGTCAAGACCAGCTTCAACGACCTCATCAAGGACAACCTGTTCATCGTGATGGCCGTGATCGCCGGGGTGCTGCTGGTGATACTGGTGCTGCTGGTGCGCAGCATCCACGCGGAGAAGAAGGTGCTCGAGGAGGAGCACCTGGTCAAGGACCTGAACCGCCGGGTGTACGTGGACGCGCTGACCTCCGTCCGCAATAAGGGGGCCTTCGACGGCTACATGCAGGAGCTGCAGGACCGGCTGGACCAGGATGAGACGCTCGAGTTCGCCATCGGCGTGTTCGACTGCGACAACCTCAAGAAGATCAACGACCAGAACGGCCACGACAAGGGCGACGTGTACCTCAAGGCCGCCAGCCAGCTGATCTGCCGCACCTTCCAGCACAGCCCCGTGTTCAGGATCGGCGGCGACGAGTTCGCCGTGGTGCTGCAAAACGAGGACTATCAGAACCGGGAGGCGCTGGTGCACCGGTTCAACGTCACGAGCCGGGAGATCTGCGCTTCGGCCGAGAACAAGTGGGACGAGGTGCACGTGTCCATGGGCATGGCGGTGTACGACCCGATGCTCGACCGCTCCGTGAGCGACACCGCCCGCCGCGCGGACAAGGATATGTACGTCAACAAGCAGAACGGGAGGGAAGTGTAGACGGTCCTCATTCCTCCTTTATCCGCCGTAAACTTCGCAATTTTGCCGCCGCGATGCCCAGCAGGCAGCCCAGCGAGCCGCCCAGGCCGTTGCTGACGATGTCGTCCAGCTCACAAAGCCCGATGCCCAGGATGTACTGTGTGAGCTCGATGGCCGCGGAGAGCGCTATGGCGATCAGCGCCGCCCGCGGACGCCCCGTCAGCCGGTACAGTATCAGCCCCAGGGGGACGAACAGCCAGATGTTGAACAGTATCTCCCGGCGCATGCCCGCGGAGCGCAAAAACAGCCGGTAGGACCAGAACAACGTCAGGTTCAGCCGCTTGGCCACCGCGGTGCGGAACATCAGCGTCATGTACGCGATGAACAGCAAATAGAGCGCCAGCAGCGCGGCGTTCCCGCGCCGGTTGAGCAGTAGCGACGCCAGGCAGACCGCCAGCCCCAGCGCCAGTACGACCGGCGCGTGGGTGTGCAGAAAACGGCTCAGCCGGTACATCGGCCGGGCGCCGCCGATTCCCGGCAGCAGTAAAAGGCCCGCGAACGCCAGGAGCGCCGCGATGATCATGTATTTTCGCTTCATCATATAACCATTATTGTATCGCACATGGCCGCGGAATATGCGCGGAAGACCGCCAGTCGCAACGGATATGCTCTATTATAGCAGGAACATGAAGCCGGGGCAAGGGTGAAAAAGGTTCTTCTCGGAAACTTGTGGGGTGACGACCTCTCAGTCACAGCCTGCGGCTGTGCCAGCTCCCCTGGACAGCAGTCGCGCCACTGCCTACGGCAGGCGCGACCAGCCCGCGCGCATCCTTCGGATGCCAGCGCGGCGCTGCCGGCGGCCCGCTTGCGCGGACGCCGGTGCGTGGGAGGGGAGCCAGGGCTGCCGCGCTTATGCCGTAACCCCCTTGCCTCCCCTTCCAGGGGAGGTGCCGAGCGAAGCGAGGCGGAGAGGTTCCGTAAGCGATGGAGAAGAGCATCCCACAAGTGTCCGTGAAGAACCGAAATAAGGTATCCCTCTGAATAAATATACATATTCCAGTCTCCTTGTGGAATCTGGGACGTGAAAAAGCATAAATATACATTCTGTGTGCATATTTTGTTAATTCTCCGAATATCTATTGAATTTCGGCGCATAAGGATGTATAATCTACTCAATTCACGCGGAGGCGTTCCGCGAAACAAATCGGAGGTATTATTCCATGAAAAAGATTATTGCCATGATCCTGGTTGCGATGCTGGCGTTCGCGGGCGTTTCCGCGATGGCCGAGAGCCTGACGATGTGCACCAACGTGGCCTTCCCGCCCTATGAGTTCTACGGCGACGACGGCCAGCCCACCGGCATCGACGTCGAGATCGCCAAGGCGATCGCCGCCAAGCTGGGCTACGAGCTGGAGGTCGTGGACATCGAGTTCGCCCAGTGCATCCCCGGCGTACAGTCCGGCAAGTACGATTTCTCCGCCGCCGGCATGACCGTCACCGAGGAGCGCAAGCAGATGGTGCAGTTCACCGATACCTACGCCACCGGCATACAGTCCATCATCGTGCCCGAGGCCTGCGAATTCGAGGGCCTGGACGACTTCGTGGCGGAGAACGGCACCGTGAAGGTGGGCGTCCAGATGGCCACCACCGGCGACCTGTACACCACCTGGGACTATGAGGACGAGGGCAAGGGCACCGTGGAGCGCTACGCCTCCGGCGCCGCCGCCGTGCAGGCGCTGCTGGCCGGCAAGGTGGACTGCGTGGTCATCGACAACGAGCCCGCCAAGAACTTCGTCGCCCAGAACGAGGGCCTGAAGATCCTGGACACCGCCTACGCCGAGGAAGAGTACGCCATGGCCTTCGCCAAGGAAAGCCCGATCTACGCCGACTTCAACGCCGCGCTGGCCGAGCTGATCGCGGACGGCACCGTGCAGGGCATCATCGACACCTTCATTCCCGCGAACTGAGCGCAGGCCCACAGTCATCAACAGGGGAGCGGTTTCCGCTCCCTGTTTCCATGTTATTGAACCGATACAGGGGGGATCGATTTGCAGGCATGGTGGGAAAACATCAAGGCCCAATTTGACCTCAACTTCATACAGCGCAGCCGCTGGCGCTTCATCACCACGGGCCTGGGCAACACGCTGCTGATCACGCTGCTGGCGCTGCTGCTGGGCACGGTGATCGGCGTGATCATCGCCGGGGTGCGCTCCACCTACGACAAGACCGCCGACGGCGCGCGGCCCTCCTTCGGCAGGAAGGTGCTCGGCTTCTTCAACGGACTGTGCAAGGTGTACATCACCGTGCTGCGCGGCACCCCCGTGGTGGTCCAGCTGATGATCATCTGCCTGGTGATATTCTCCTGGTCGGACAACGGCGTGGCGCTGGCCTCGCTGGCCTTCGGCCTGAACTCCGGCGCGTATGTGGCGGAGATCATCCGCGGCGGCATCATGTCCATCGACAACGGCCAGTTCGAGGCGGGCAGGAGCCTGGGCTTCAACTATTTGCAGACCATGTGGTACGTGGTGCTGCCCCAGGTGGTCAAGAACGTGCTGCCCAGCCTGATGAACGAGTTCATCGCGCTTTTGAAGGAGACCTCCGTGGCGGGCTACGCCGCGGTGCGCGATCTGACCTACGGCGGCAACACCATCGCCGGCCAGACCTATTCGTACTTCATGCCGCTGATCGTCGTGGCGCTGATCTACCTGGCGCTGGTGATGTTCCTGACGTCCATCGTGAGCCGTGTGGAGAGGAGGCTGAGGAGCAGTGACCACTGACGCGCTGATCCGGGTGGAGAACCTGGAAAAGACCTTCGGCGGGAAGATCCACGCCCTGAACGGCATCTCCGCCGAGATCCACCGGGGCGAGGTGGTGGTGGTGATCGGGCCCTCCGGCTCCGGCAAATCCACCTTCCTGCGCTGCCTGAACCTGCTGGAGCTGCCCACCGGCGGCGTCATCACCTTCGAGGGCGTGGACATCACCGACCCCAAGGTGAACATCAACATCCACCGGCAAAAGATGGGCATGGTGTTCCAGCACTTCAACCTGTTCCCCAACATGACGGTACTCAAAAACATGACCGTCGCGCCGGTGAAGCTCAAGCTCAAGACCCGGGAGGCCGCCGAGACGCAGGCCAAGCAGCTTTTGACCCGCGTGGGGCTGGCCGACCGCGCCGACGCCTATCCCAACCAGCTCTCCGGCGGACAGAAGCAGCGCATCGCTATCGTGCGCGCGCTGTGCATGGAGCCGGACGTGATGCTGTTCGACGAGCCCACCTCCGCCCTCGACCCCGAGATGGTCGGCGAGGTGCTGGACGTCATGAAGCAGCTCGCCCGCGAGGGCATGACCATGGTCGTGGTCACCCATGAGATGGGCTTCGCCCGCGAGGTGGGGGACCGGGTGATCTTCATGGATTCCGGCAAGATCATCGAGGAGGGCACGCCGGAGCAGATCTTCGACCATCCGCAAAACCCCAGATTGCAGGAGTTCCTGGGGAAGATATTATGACAAAAACAACCGGGACCGCGGCGCGCCGCGGTCCCGGTTGTTTCTTGGTAGGTCAGTCGCCCTCCTCCTGCGCGACGGCGGCCTTGTGGACCAGGTGGGACAAGCACGCCGCCCCCACGGACATCGCCAGGCCCACAAAGCACAGTATGGCGCTGGCCAGGGCGAGCGTGGGCACGCTGTGCCTGGTGAGCATGAAGCACAGGTTCCCGACGAGCAGCAGCGCGGAGTCCAGGCCCGCCAGCAGCGCGATGTACTTCAAAAGCTTCGCGTTCTCCAGCGAGAAGCTGTTGTCCCGCTTGATCTCGTCCGACATTTTCCAGATGCACACCAGCACCGCGTAGCAGGGCACCGCCAGCACCCACATGAATACGCTCCAGGCCGTGTAGGGCAGGTCCGGCACCTCCTCCGCCGCGTAGGCCAGATAGCGCGGCAGTATGAAGCCGAACAGCGCCAGGCCGCACAGCGCGCAGCCCACCACGATCGCCTTTAACCATATCGCCAGCTTTTTTTGATCCATATAACCGCCTCCCCGCGGGGGTATCGTCGTATCTCACCCCTTATCATACCCCCGGTTTCGGGGGATGTCAACCGGTTTATCATAAAAAAACACCCCCGCCGACTGCCGTTCGGCGGGGGGATTGCGTGGGATCAGTGCGCCCAGGAGTAGGCCCGGGAGATGGCCTTCTGGTGGTTCTCGTTCACGCTGTCGGAGCCGTGGGTCCTGCTGCCCAGCATGTGCAGGCAGAACTGGCCGTCGTAGCCGTTGTTGTTGAGGGTCTGGTCGCCGTGGGGTTTGGTGTTGAAGGAGCAGGCGATGTACTTGCCGTCCACCTTCAGTATGCCCGCCCGGGCGTCCCAGGAATAGCCCAGCTTGTACAGCTTGGCGGTATCCTGCTTGGTGGCGGGCTCCACGTCCGCATGGTTGTGACCGCCCATGCGCTTGATGCGGATGCTGGTGCCGGAGCTGATGTCGTACAGCGTGGCGTATTCGCCCTTGCGGAAGGTGCTGTCGCCGCCGTCAAACCACTTAGTCGCCGTCACACGGGCCTTCCAGGACTTTTTCTTCGCGCCGCGGGTCAGCACGGAGGTCTTCATGTACCCCGTGACCCCTTTATATGAAACCTTGGCCCAGCCGTTCTTGACCGCGGAGACCGTCACCGTGGCGCCCTTGCTGATGTCCACGTGGGTGCTGGAGGTGGACGCCTTCCGGTACAGGTTCGCGGAGGAGCTGCTGACCTTCGCCTTCATGCTGGACGCAAGCGCCGGGCAGAGGTTGACGGTCAGCAACAGCGCGATCAGGGTCAGGCAGATGATCCGCTTGATTTTTTCTTTTGTATACATAATATGTTGCCTCCCTTGAAGAAACTGTTTTATTTCATTTCCGAACTGCTACCATTATATTACAAAACCATTTCAAAATAAATAGATGTATTGTAAAGACCGAATATTGTTGAAATTCATGCCAACTCCATCTTTTTTTAGCCGTATATGACCGGCGTTGGCGGTAAAACGGCACAAAACCGTGACTTTTTTTCAAAATATGCCCCTGTCATTTGACGGGATGCCCATAAACGGTTATAATAGATGTATGTTTGATGAGTGCGCGGCCACGGGCGGCGTGGCATTTCGTATATGAGAGGAGCGTGTATCATGTCGAAGAACGGCAAGAACCGGCCTTCAATCCTTAACTGGATGGGCACGTTGATACTTTACGGCATTCCCGGCGTCAATCTGATCTTTCTGATCCTGACCATCATATTCGCCAAGACCGGCGCGAAGCGCAATTTCGCCATCGCGGCGCTGCTGCTTATGGTGCTGTGCGTGCTGCTCGTCTGCGCGGCGTTCGTCGCCTTCCCGGATTACTTCACGCGCATGGCCCAGTCGCTGCGCGACGCGGGCGAGACGGTCTCCATACCGTAGTGCGGCAAAATGAAACACCCCCGGAACCATCGTTCCGGGGGTGTTTGCTATGTACGCTACATCATCAGCAGGTTGTACAGCTTGCCGCTGCCGCCCTGTTTGACGACGCAGAAGGTGTAGGTGGTATGGTCGGTCTTGACGCCGGCGCTGGTCTTCATCAGGTAGTCGAAGGTGACGTGGCAGGTGAAGCAGTCGTCCGACAGCGCGTAGAACTGATCCACCGATTCGTTCTGGAAGGCGATGTCGCTGTGGGGCGTGGCGTACTGGTTGCTCAGGTCGTTGAACTTCTTCCGGGCCGGGGAATCCTTGGCGCAGAACTTGAGTATGGCGTCCTTGGAGCCGTCCCGGGAGGTGAAGCGGGCGATGCGCTGGCCCAGCGCGTAGGCGGCCTTGGAGAACTGGGACTTGAGCGCCTCGTCCTCCCGCAGCGAACAGCTCCACACGTAGTCCGAGGGGTGCTCCAGCGCCACGGCCGCGCCGGCGGTGTCAGTGACGGTTACCTCGGGGCTCGGGTTCGGGCTTTCGTACTCGTATTTGACCAGCATCGGCGCCTCCACGCTCGAGGGCAGGAAGCCCTCCTCGAACAGCGGCGTCTCGGTGGTCGCGGCGTTGTCCTCGGACACCGCCTCGCCGTCCACGGTGACCGCGTAGCCCTTCGGCGCGGTGACGGTGCAGGCGTAGGTGGTGGCGGGCGGCGCGTCCTCGGGGGCCTCGTCGTGGTTCTCCACGGCCACGTAGGTGGTCACCGCGCCCAGGGTCCACAGCTTGCTGCCCCGGGAGGTGGTCTCGCCGTTGGGCACCACGGTGAAGGAGGCGAAGCGCTCGCCGTCCAGCGTGACGTTGTAGCGGTGGACGTCCTCGTCCGAGGTGAAGGATTCCGACCAGGAGACCGTCTTGCCCTCGGCGATGCGGCTCAGGTTCTCCACGTAGAAGGCCTTGTCGCCCTGGGCGATCTGCCCGGCGGACTTGTCCAGCGCGTAGATATTGGAGAAGTCCTTGGCCTCGAACAGCTTGGCGACCTCCCGGGCCACGTAGATGGGCTGGGCGGACTCCACGTCCCGCAGCACGGTCATCAGCCACACCGTGCCCAGTAAAATCAGCACCACCGCCACGGCCAGGCAGGTGAAGTACACGCGATAGAACTTGCTGTCCAGCAGGTTCGTCTTTTTTTCCTTGCTCATAACGCCCTCCCTCAGCGCACGATGAACGCCGTCGGCATCTCGCGGGAGCCGGTCAGCACCACGCCGTTGTTGAGGTAATTGCCCCTGTAGTACATGAGGGACGAGGAACCGCCGTCCAGGTTGATGGCGTTCACCGCGCCGTACTCCACCATGACCTTGATCAAATCGGAGTAGGTCGCGCCCAGGCTGGAGGCCTGCCTGCCGTCGATGACCAGCATCAGCACCGCGCCGTCGGCGCGCTGGCCGATGGCGGTGCGGGGGTTCAGCCCCGAGCTCTGGCCCTTGACGTTGGCGGGCTCGCCGTTGACGATCAGCCGCGGGCCGAAGGTCATGGCGTCGCGGATGCCCTTCTTCTTGGCCTCGCTGGCGGACATCTTGCTGATGATCATCACGTCGTCCTGGTTGAAGCCCACGGTGGCGTAGAAGTCGCCGGAGTCGCCGCCGGTGTGCATCAGCTTGCCGTTGGAGATCACCAGGCCGATGGGCGTGCCGCCGTTGCCGCCGCCGCCGGCGTCCTCAAAGCCGCCGCCGTTGATGGCCGCGATGGCGTCGTAGCGCTTGGCGATGTCCTTGAGCTGCAGGCCCTTCTGGCGGGTGAAGGTGTCCCGGCAGGTGCCGCAGGTGACCCTGGAGGGGTCGTACACCACCATCATGAAGCCCTTGTAGGTGCCGCCCTGCACCTGGAACACGTCGATGCCGTCCTCGGAGAGCAGCAGGTTCTCCGGCGGGGCCGTGGCCACGGGGGTGGCCGCCGCCTCGATGGCCGCGTCGGCATCCGGCGTCGGGGTGGGCTTGGCGATGACGATCAGGGAGGTGTCGGTCTCGCTGTCGCCGGTGTCCACCGCGTTGCGGGCGATGATCTCGTCCATCTCCGCGGCGCTGTAATAGATGCGCGGCACGAATTTCAGCGCGCTGGTCTCCAGCATGGACATGGTCAGCAAATCGCCGGTGGAGGGGGAGGGCCCCCTGAACGCCGCCCAGCCCGCCGCCAGCGCAGCCAAAAGGATCACGCCGATCACCGTCAGCACCGACAGCGCAGTGCGCCAGGCGATGCGGCGGACGCGGGCCTTGTGCCGGCGCTCCGCCTTGGTCAGCGGCTTTTCGGGCCTGTTGCCGGAAAACCGGGCTTTGACGTTGTCCAGCGCCCCCGTGAAATCTATTTTTGGCAGATTGATATTCGACTTTTTTTTCTTCTTCGCCATGGCATGTATGCTCCCGATTATTTCAATTAGGAATTAGGAATGAGGAGTGAGGAATTACAGAATGCCGGAGGTCCCGACCGGGCGCGGGGCTGTTGCACTAAAGGCAATCTGCACAGATGAACCAACGGGAACCGGGTGATGAGGGCAGGCGCAAGCGCGGAAGCGCCCCTACGAACAGGCGGAGACTTCATATGTTTTGAGCCTCTGCCATGCGTGTAAAGCCCCTTATATAGTGCGTGGCGTAGGGGCGCTTCCGCGCTTGCGCCTGCCCTCATCGCCCGCACTATTCCTTAATGGTTTTGTGCATCTTTACGTTAATGTAACAGCCCCCTACGGAGTACCGCGCGGCAATGGCCATTCCTATTCCCTATTGCCTATTCCCTATTGCCTGACACCCAATTCCTAATTCCTAATTCCTATCTCCTAATTCCTAATTAAACGTCAAATTATACAGCTTCCCCGCCCCGTGGTACTTTGTGATGCAGAAGGTGTACTCGGTGTGGTAGGGATAGTCGTTGTCGCGCACGGAGGTGATGATGAAGTCAAAGCTCACGTGGCAGGTGAAGCAGTCGTCGGACAGCACGTAGAACTGGGAGACCTCCATGTTCTGGAAGGACACGCTCTTGTGGGTGGGGGCCCAGCGGTTGGAGAAGCGCTTGAGCTGGGTCTCCGCCGGGGAGCCGGGGACGGTGCCGTCCAGCACCGCGCCCTGGGACAGGTCCTGGCTGGTGAACTTGGCGATGCGCTTCGCCAGCTTGCCCACGGCCTCCTCGCACCTGGCCTTCATGTCGGCGTCCTCCCGGGGGAGGCACACCCAGATGTTCTCGCTGGCTTCACTGACGGCCATCTCCGCGCCGCTTGCGTCGGTCACGGTGATCCGCGGGGCGTCGCCCTCGGCGTTGAAGCCGTATTCCGTCAGCGTGGGCGCGGTCACGCCCTTGGGCAGCTCGAACTTGTCCGGCAGCACGGAGATGTCCCTGCGGATGACGTTCGCCTCGGTCAGCGGGTTGCCGTCCACGGTGACGGCGCAGTCCGCCGGGGCCTGCACGCGGCAGGTCGCCATGGCGGGGTCGTCGGCGCGCGCGGCGCTCTCGGTGACCACGTTGGTGGTGATGCTCCCCAGCTTCCACAGGATGTTGCCGTGGGCGGTGGTCTCGCCGCTGGGCACCAGCGTGAAGTCCGCGAACTTGTCGCTGTCCAGGGTCACGGTGTAGCGCCGCTGGCCCTCGGACTCCGAGGCGAAGGACCAGCCCACCCGCTTGCCCGCGGACACGCTTTTGAGGCTGTTTACGTAGAAGGCCCTGTCGCCGCCGGAGATGTCCTGCGCGGAGGTGTCGACGTCGTAGACGGCGTCGTAGTTGCCGTCCTCGAACAGCTTCGACACGTCCTCGGCCACGTGGCTGGGCTGGGCGACCTCATAGTCCGCCACCACGCCGTTGAGCCAGTGGAGCCCGATGAATATGGCGATCAGCGCCACGGCCACCACGCCGAAGTAGATGCGGTAAAACCAGCTGTCGAACAGTTTAACGAACCGCCCCGGCAGGGCCTTTAGGCGCTTCGGGAGATCCGCGAACCAGTCCACCAGCTTTCCCAGCCACTCCGGCAGGTCGTCCTCCGGCTGCGGCCTGGGCCGCTTCTTCGCCGCGGGGGGCTTTGGCTTGCTCTTGTTTTGCATGTGAACCTCACTCATCGTACCACGAACCCCGTGGGCATCTTCCTCGATCCCGTCAGTATGACGCCGCGGTTCAGGTATTCGCCCTTATAGTACATCAGCGACGAGGAGCCGCCGTCCAGGTTGCAGGCGTTGACCGCGCCGTACTCCAGCAGCACGCTGATGAGGTCGGCGTAGGTCGCGCCCAGGCTGGAGGCCTGCCGGCCGTCGATGACCAGCATCAGCACCGCGCCGTCGGCGCGCTGGCCGATGGCGGTGCGGGGGTTCAGGCCGGAGCTGGCGCCCCGGACCTCCGCGCCCTTGCCGTTGACCACCAGCGCCGGGCCGAAGGACAGCGCGTCCCGCAGGCCCTTCTTCTCGGCCTCGGCGGAGGTCATCTTGCCGATGATCAGCTTGTTATCCCTGTTGAAGCCCACCACGGTGTTGTGGTCCTGGTCGGAGGTGGACTTGTTGAGCAGCTTGCCCTCGGAGATCACAAGCCCGATGGGCTTGCCGCCGTTGCCCACGCCGCCGCTGTCGGAGAAGCCGCCGCCGTTGACCGCGGCCACGGCGTCGTAGCGCTGGGCGATCTCGTAGAGCTCCATGCCGGGCTTGGAGGAGAAGTTTTCGCGGCACACGCCGGTGATCACCCGCGAGGGATCCTGCACCACCATCATCCAGCCGTTGTAGGTCGCGCCCTGCACGTCGAAGATCTCGATGCCGTCCTCGGAGAACAGCAGGTTCGTCGGCTTGGGCGTGGCGCGCAGCGCGGCCTCGCTGCCGGGCTCCGGCGTGGGTCCGGCGATGACGATCATGTCCGTGTCGGTCTCGTTGTCCAGCGCGCCCACCTCGTTGCGGGCGACGATCTCGGCCACCTCGGCCTCGCTGTAGTACAGCCGGGGCACGAACTTGAGGGCGCTGGTCTCCAGCATCGACACCGTCAGAAGGTCGCCCAGCGAGCGCGACGGCCCCTTGAAGGCCACGTGCCCCGCGCCCAGCGCCGCCACGAGGATCAGTGCGACCGCCGTCAAAACCGACAGCCCGACGCGCCACAGTATCGTCTTGAGCTTTTTCTTCTTCGCCAGCCGCGCCCGGGCCGCGCGCTGCTCGGCGCGGTTCATGGGCCGGGCGGCGGCCTTCGGCTTCCTCCTGGCGGGGCCCGCCGTCGCGCCGCGCCTCTGCGCCGGGGCCGTCCGCTTTGCCGGCGCGGGCCTCTTGTTGCTCTCCTGCATCGGTATTTCCTTCGCCCGCGAAGGGGCTCTTCCTTTATATAGGCATCTGTCGTGACATACGGAATTATTATACCATCGATTCATCGACAGATGGTTGTTTTACTGTTAACATGATCGGTTGTTACAGAATAACGCAAAATTGACATGAAAATGGGCGTAAATTTGACGACGGAGTCTTGATTTTGAAATAATTTTGTAATATAATAGAGCCAATCATGAACTTGGAGGCAAACGATATGTCCGCAATGAAACGTATGATCACCGCAATGCTCGCCTGTATGCTGCTGACGGCGCTCGTGTCGTCGGCGGGGGCGGAGCGCTGTTCCGTCCGGGTCAAGGGCGGCGGCGCGGTGGTCTACGACGCCAGCGGCGAGGCGGTGGCGACGCTGCCTCAGAACACCGTGCTCACGCTGACCGGCCGAAAGGGCAAGGTGTGCCGGATCAGCTATAAAGGAAAGACCGGCTACATGAAGAAATCCGACCTGGCGAAGGTCGCCGCCGCTTCCGCGGAGGCCAGTGGCAATGCCAGTGGCAATGCCGCCGACTTTACGCCGATGAACAAGACCGCCTACGTGGCGTCCGAGAGCGCGAAGGTGTACAACGCCAAGGGCAAGGGCGTGGGCAAGCTGTCGCTGAACGCGCAGGTCACCGTGACCGCCGTGAAGGACGACATCTGCAAGATCAGCGCAAACGGCAAGACCGGCTATATGAAGCGCTGCGACCTGTCCGCGAAGCCCGTAAAGGCCGCCGCGGCGTCCCGCGCCCAGGGGACCCGGGAGGCGGCCCAGGCGACGCTCAAGACCGCCTACGTGGCGTCCGAGAGCGCGAAGGTGTACAACGCCAAGGGCAAGGGCGTGGGCAAGCTGTCCAGGAACGCCCAGGTCACCGTGCTGGCGGTGAAGGACGACGTGTGCAAGATCAGCGTGGGCGGCAAAAAGGGCTATATGAAGAAGGGCGATTTGTCGCTTAAAAAGGCGAATACGTCCGCAGCGTCGGCGCAGGCGGAAGCCGCGGAGACGTCCTCCCGTTCCGCCGCGACCCCGGCCAAGGGCACCGCCAGGGAGATGGACTGGTGGGACAGCAACATCCAGAAGCTGTTCCCCCGCGGCGCCACCGCCACCGTCACCGACGTGGACACCGGCCTCGCCTGGAGGGAGCAGCGCCGGGGCGGCACCAACCACGCCGACGTGCAGCCCGTGACCGCCAAGGACACCGCCGCGATGAAGGAGGCCTACGGCGGCACCTGGAGCTGGGCGCGCCGGGCGATCTTCGTGACCATTGACGGCAATAACTACGCCGCCTCCATGAACGGCATGCCCCACGGCGGCGGGTCCATCACCGACAACGACTTCAACGGCCACCACTGCATCCACTTCACCAACAGCCGCACCCACGGCGGCAACCGGGTGTGCGCGCTGCACCAGGCCGCGATCAAGAAGGCGGCTTCGACCACGTTGGAGTGATATTTAGGGAGTAGGGAGTAGGCAGTAGGGAGTAGGGAATGTTGGCGGAAACCATTTCGTTTGCTCTCAGATTATACCAGAAATATGAGGTTTCGCCGTTCTTCCCCTACTGCCTACTCCCTACTGCCTACTCCCTTGATATATTCCCGTCCATCAAAGGACTGAACAATCACATGCGCAGATACGATAATTACATCTGGGACTTCGACGGCACACTGTTCGACAGCTACCCCCACAGCACCCGGGCGCTGTACGTCACGGCGCGGCACTACGGCGCGGAGGTTACCTACGACGAGGTCAGCCGCGCCATCCGCCACAGCTTCGCGCGGGCGTTTCAACGGGTGGGGCTGTCGGAAGCGCAGCTTGCGATGTTCCACAGGCTCCGCGCCGACGACGCCTTCCCCCCGCCCATCGTGCCGTTTCCCCACGCGGAGGCGGTGCTCCGGGCGCTTTGCGAGGGCGGGGCGCGGCACACGCTGTACACCCACTCCAACCACAAGATGTCGGTCCGGTTTTTGAGGCAGTTCGGGCTGGACCGCTACTTCGACGGCTGGGTGACGCCGGACGACCCCGGCTTCGCCATGAAGCCCGACCCCGGCGCGATACGCTACATACTGGCGCACCGGGGCATCGACCCCGCCGACGCCGTGATGGTGGGGGACCGGGAGATCGACATGCGCTGCGCCCGGGACGCCGGCGTGGACGGCATACTGGTGGATCCCGACCGCCTGGTGGCGGAGACCTGCGCCAGGTATCGCGTTGACGACCTCGTGGAGATCATATCATGACAAACAGTCCGGCCCGCTGAGGGGATTCCCCTCAGCGGGCCGGATTGTATGGATACGGCTTCCGATCACGCCTTCTTCGCGCCGTCGCCCATCAGTTCCCTACGGAGCAGCTTGCCGTTGTAGGTGCGGGGGATGCGGTCGATGGCCTCGATGAGCGCCGGGACCTTATAGGCCTCCAGCCGACCGGCCAGGAACGCGCGCAGGGCGGCGAAATCCACGGCGCACCCGGGCTTGGACTGGACGTACAGCTTGGGCACATCGCCCCGGTGGGGATCGCTGACCGGCACCGCGGCGCAGTCGGCGACGCCCTCGAAGCCCATGGCGGCGTCCTCGATCTCCTCCGGGGCGACCTTGCTGCCCCCGACGTTGATCACATAGCCCCGCCGCCCCAGCAGTATGATGTCGCCGTCCGCGTCCAGGTAGGCCTCGTCGTTGGAGTAGATCGCGCCGTTCGCCATGGCGCGGGCGGTCTCCTCGTCATCCTGCCAGTAGCCCAGCATGTTCATGCTCCCGGCGGAGGCCAGCAGCCCGGCACGCTCGGCGGAGGTCTCGATCTCCCGGCGGTCGTCGTCCACGAAGAACAGGCGGGCGTTGCACGCGGGCTTGCCGATGCAGTTGGGCTTGGCGTCTGGGCGGTTGAAGTTGTAAAGCGCCACGCAGCCGCTCTCCGTGGAGCCGTAGAAGTTGTACAGGCGGCTGTGGGGCAGCAGGCGGCAGATCTCCCGGCGGTCCGCCTCGGGCATGGGCGCGGCCCCGAACTGTATGTAGCGGATGCGGTCCGCGTAGTCCTTAAGCCTGCCCCGGGAGAGCTTCAGCACGGCGGTGAGCGCCGCGGGCACCAGGTCCAGGGCGTTCACATTGTACTCGTCCATGTTTTTGAAGAACTGCTTCATGTTCATGGCGCTGCCCAGCACCACGACGCTGGAGCCGTTGACCATGTCGCCGTAGTAGCGGCGCAGGCCGTGGGAGTGGTTCATCGGCGAGGGGATCATCTCCACGTTGTCCGCTGCCATCTCCACGCCGTGGATGACGTTCTCCGCCAGCGCGATGTCGTTGCCGTGGGTCAGCACGATGCCCTTCTCCCGGCCGGTGGTGCCGGTGGAGAACAGTATCTCGCCGACGTCGGCGCGCCCGGGCCAGGTCTCCGATTCAAAGGGCGCCGCTTCGCTTTCCATGCGGGCCAGGTCCTCGTAGCACCAGCGCCGCGCGCCGTCGCCGGGACGGCAGGCGATGATTGCGACAGCCTGCACCCTGTCCGCGATGGCGTCGATCTTGCCGGGGACGCAGTTGTGCTCCAGCGGCACGAATATCGCGCCGATGCGCTGCAGCGCCAGCTCCGCCGCCAGGTAGTCGATGGTCTGGCAGGCCTCGACCACCACCCGGTCCCCCGGGGCGACGCCCTCCCGGGCGAAGGCTCCGGCCAGCCGGGCGATCTTCTGCGCGTAGGCGCGGTAGGTGATCCGGCCATTGTCGTCCGCGAGGCACAGCCGGTCGGGGGATTGTTCCGCGTGGCGGAATACCGCCTCAACGATGGAATCGAACATGGCGTTGAGCTCCTTTAGGTGTTATTGACGTGCTGCGTGTCGTACAGCGCGGCGTACAGCCTGTCCCACAGGGCGCCGTAGCCCGGGGACGAGGGGCTGACCGGGCGGGCGATGGGGTTCTGGGTGTCGATGGCGATCTTCCCGCCCGGCTGCATCAGCATCAGCCGCGTGCCCAGCACGATGCCCTCCTGGATGTTGTGGGTGATGAATATGAACGTGCAGTTCTCCTGCTGGGAGATGGCCAGCACCTCCTGCTGCAGCGTGTTGCGGGTGATGGCGTCCAGCGCGGCGAAGGGCTCGTCCATCAGTATGATGGCGGGCTTCAATGCCAGCGCCCGGGCGATGGCCACGCGCTGCTTCATGCCGCCGGAGAGCTGATAGGGATAGTCCCGCTCGTGCCCGTCCATCTTGACCTTCCTGAGCACGTCGGCGGTGACGGCCTCCAGCCGGGCCTTGTCCCGCACGCCCTGCCGCTTGAGCGCGAACTGTATGTTCTTCTCGACCGTCAGCCAGGGAAACAGCTGGTTGAAGTCCTGGAACACCATGATCCGGTCCGTGCCGGGGCCGGTGATCTCCCTGCCGTTCACCATGATCTTGCCCGTGCAGTGCTCGAACCCGGCGATGCAGCGCAGCAGCGTGGTCTTGCCGCAGCCCGACGGTCCCAGTATGCACAAAAATTCTCCCTGGGCCACCTCAAGGCTCAGATCGTCGATCACCGCTTGCTCCCGGCTGTCGTCGTCGTACACCTTGCAAAGCCCTTCTATCTTCAACAACGCGCTCATAGCTTGCGCATCCCCCATTTGACTACGGTATGCTTTTCGATGGGATTGAGTATGCCGTACTGCACCACCAGGCCGATGATGATGATCACCACCAGCGTGGCGTACATCTCGGCGTTGTTCATGTTGGTGCGCATCTGATTGATGTACATGCCGATGCCCGGCGCGGCGGCGATGCCGAATATCATCTCCGCGCTGATCAGCCCGCGCCACGCCCTGGCCCAGCCCACCTTGAGGCCGGAGAGTATGTAGGACATGGCGGCGGGGAAGTAGATGTCAAACAGCATGCCGGCCCCGCTGAGCCCCAGGTTCCTGCCCGCCTCCACGTAGAGCTTGGGCACGGACTTGAAGCCGTCGATCAGGTTGCGGGACATGGGCCAGATGACCGAGTGCACCACCAGGAACACGATCACCCCCGGGTTCACGCCGAATATGATGATCACCACCGGCAAAAGCGCCACGCCCGGCAGCAGGTCGGCCACGGCCACCACCAGGCTGTATACGTTGTGAAACCCGTGGCTGACCATGCACAGCCCGGAGAACACGAAGGCCAGCAGTATGCCTATGGTCATGCCCTCCAAAAGCAGCTTCATGGAGTTGAGCAGGTAGACCCACAGGGAGACCCCCGCGTAGCCCATCACGAAGTTCTTCACAAACGCCTGGGCGATGGTCTCCAGCCGGGGGAAGATGATCTCCGAGCGCGCGCCGAACACGTGGGCCCGCGCGGCGATCTCCCACGCCGCGAGCACCACGGCCACAAAGACCAGCTTCTCCACAATGCCCTTTACGGGCGTCTTCTTCGTCATTCAAAGCCTCCAAAGTGAATATGCGAAACGCGGACGGCCGGCAGGCCGTCCGCGGATGCCTGTATTAGTTCCCCTTCACGTTGTCGAACACCAGGTTGCTGTAATCGCCCGGATCGGCCTCGATGAAGGCGTTGTCGAACATGAAGCGGGCCATGTCCCCGATGCCCTGGGTCTCGGAGGAATAGCTGCCCATGCCGAGGTAGCGGATCTCGTCCTCCACGGAGTTGCCGTCGTACTGGCTGGTCACCGCCGCGGTGGCCTCGAGGTTGCCGTTGACGTATTCGATGGCCGCGTTCATGCCGTCGCACAGCGCCTTGTACAGCTCGGGCCTGTTGTCGTGCAGGTCGATGGCGGCGACGCCCACGATGAAGGAGTTCTCCTTAGGCCAGGCAGCCTTCAGCGCCTCGATCTCGTGCAGCCCCTCGGTCTCACGCTCGCGGAAGATGTAGGGGTTGGTGGTCAGGTGCAGCGGCAGGCTGCCGGTCACGAGGGCGTTCATGCCGTCGGGGTGCTTCATGGCGACCAGGTTGGCGTCGAGCGCGTGGGCGTCGTAGCCGTTGTCGCTTAAGCACTTGGCCAGTATGATGTGCTGAATGGAGCCGATGTTCACCAGAGCGACCTGATGCTCGCTGCCCACGATGTCCTCCAGCGTGTTGATGCTGTCGTCGTTGCTCATCAAACCGTGCTCCTGGCCGGACAGGTTGGTGAAGATCTTGTAGCCGACGTTCTTGGAAATGCCGGTGAGGGCCGGGCCCACGCCCATGAAGCCCACATCCACGGAGCCGGACATGACGCCGGTGTTGATGTCCGCGCCGGAGCTCATCTGCACCCACTCGACCTCCAGGTCGCCGTCGTAGGCCTTCTCGATGAATCCCTCGGTCATGGCCATCACCACGGGGGCGTAGGCCAGGCCGTACTGGTAAGCGATGGTCAGGTGCGCGCCCTCGGCGAGCGCCGGAACGGCGCAGAGCAGGGCGGTGATCAGCAGGACAGTCAGCAGCTTCTTCATGATGATTCCTCCTTAATGGTTCTTATTGTAGCTGTTCAATCCGGCGGGCGATCAGGGGATCGTCCCTGCGGAAATCGCGCAATTGCAGGGGCGATGCCCTCATCGCCCTTCCGGAACGCGCGTAATTGCAGGGGCGATGCCCTCATCGCCCTTCCGGAACGCGGAGCCGGACCGAGCAGTAACAATTACTGTAATTCCTCCACCATGGCCCACATGGCCTCGACGGATTCAAAGTTCTCGGGCTGGATGTATTCCATCGTGACGGAGATGTCGAACATCTCCTCCAGGTTGGCGATGATGCCCACCACCGCCAGGGAATCGAGTATGCCGTCGGTCATGAGGTGCTTCTCGCGGTCGAAGTCGATGAGGGGAAATTCGCGCTTGAGCATGTCGAGTATCTGTTCCATATTAACCTCCTTTAATAGCGTTCGTAGATAAATGCGCTGCCGTAGCCGTGCCCGTACATGCCGAATATGATAATGGCAAACAGGCAGCCGTAGGCGAGGACCCACCGCAGGGGGATGCCGCGCCGATTAAGCGTCTGGCGGATCGGGATGCGCTCCTGCACCGCGTCCACCACAATCAGCACCGCGACGGCGACGATCGACACGATGGCCCGGTCGATGGTCATGCCGTAGGTCGAGGGCCTGAACACTTTGGCCCACACGATGCCGGGGCGCGCCATCCTGCGGAGTATGCCGAAGGCGGTGCGCAGGTCGTCGGCCCGGAAGAACACCCTGCCCAGGCAGCACAGGGCGAAGGTGCGCAGCATCTGCCAGGCCCGCCAGGCGAAGTGCGACGTATTGATCTTCAACCGGCGGTTCATGCCGTTAAACACCGGCTCGAGTATGGCGCTGCCGATCAGCAGCGCGGCGTGAAACAGCCCCCACACCACGTATTTCCACGCGGCGCCGTGCCATATGCCGCTGACCAGCCACACCACCAGTATCGGAAAGCAGCTGCCGAAGAGCTCCGCCGCCCGGGTCTTTCCGGCCTTCGCCCACCGGCGCTTGGTGTTCTTGACAAACGCCGACGTGGACACCGGAAAGTAGATGTAATCCTTGAACCACTCCTGCAGCGAGATGTGCCAGCGCCGCCAGAATTCGCCCATGCTCCGGGAGAAGTAGGGGTGGTTGAAGTTCCTTTTGAGCGATATGCCCATCATTTCGGCCACGCCCGTGACGATGTCGATGCAGCCGGAGAAGTCCGCGTAGATCTGTATGGAGTAGGTGACCACCGCCGCGATCAGCACGAAGCCTCTGCGCTGGCCCCAGTGGCCGAAGGCCGCGTCCACGAACAGTCCCAGCCGGTCGGCGACGACCAGCTTCTTGAAGAAGCCCCACATCATCAGCTGCGCGCCGGAGGCCAGTTTCTCGTAGCTGAACGCCACGCCGCCCTCGAGCTGCCGCTTGAAGTCGTTGTAGCGGTCGATGGGCCCCTGCACCACGTGGGGGAAGAAGGACAGGTACGCGAAGTAGGAAAGCGGCGATTCCTCCGCCGGGTAGCGCTTCCAGTACACGTCCAGCAGGTAGCTTAAGGCCATGAAGGTGTAGAAGGAGATGCCCAGCGGCAGCAGCAGCCGGAAGATCGGCAGCTGAGGCAGATGCGCGAGCCCCAGCGCCGCGTTCAGGTTCTCCAGCGCGAAGGCCGCGTACTTGCAGACCGCCAGCAGGCCGATGGCGACGACCATGCCTGCTATAAGCGCCTTCTTCGCCCTGGCCTTGGCCTCGGCGCGCAGCTGCTTGCGCGCGGAGGGCTCGGCGGCCTTGATCACGGCGTCGGTCTCGCGGTAGATGCCGCCGATGCGCTTCGCCGCGAAGAATGTGGCCAGCGCGGTCGAGAGCAGGAAGGGCAGCGATTTCAGCCCGACGATGGCGTAAAACGCCAGGTTTGAAAGCGCGATGACGGCGGTCTGCCGCCTGCGGCCCACCGTATAGTAGACGAGCAGCACGACGCCCACGAAGCCCAGGAATTGTATCGAATGGTAACTCATGTCGTCCCCTTGTAAGTATGTTGTTCACAACGGTTCAGTCCGGGTCTCGTTTCAGGGGGGCGATGAGGGCATCGCCCCTACAATCGCGCGCTATCCGTAGGGGCGATCCCCTGATCGCCCGCCGGACTGAACGGTTGCCTTTATTCCGGACTGACGCCGCCGTAGAGGAAGTTGCCGTAGAAGGTCTCCCCGTCCGACGCGCGCCACGGGACCACGGTGTAGCGGCATTCGCCCTCGGGCGCGCCCTCCGCGTCCTCAAACCGGGTCTCGGCGGTGTCGGCGACGCGCGTCCAGGCGCCGTCGTCCCCGGCCTTGCGGTAGACCGCGTATCCGTCGGCCCCCCGCGCCGCCGCCCAGCTGATCCGCACGCCGCCGTCCCGCGCCTCGGCCTTGAGCGCCTTGGGCGAGGGAAGCGTCCAGTCCCGGTGCGCCGCGTCCAGCTCGAAATCCAGAAGCCACGGCCGCGCGATGTCGGCGTAGCGCTCCCAGGCGGCGTCCCACGCGGCGTAGGCGGCGTCGCCGCGCTTGTCCTTAAAGCCGTAGCGGTTTATGAGCCATTGGCACAGGCCGTCGGTGAACTTGACGGAGCCGTGGATGTTGGTGTGCTTGGTGTTGTAGTAGTCCTGGGTCAGGTCCAGGCCGAAGGCCTCCGCCTGATCGGAGAGATCGAGCACCTCGTAGCCCCGGTCGCGTATGATGTCGCAGACGGTGTTGATCCTGCCCATGGTCTCCTCGGTCTTCTCCGCCCGGGGGACCGATATGAACAGCACCTCCACGCCCGTCTCGTCGCAGTAGTCCAGCAGGTGCCGCGTGGCCTCGACGAGGTCGTCCGGCACGGGGGTCCGCCGGTCCGAGAGCAGGTACTTTTCGGAGATGTCCTCGCAGCCGTACAGATAGTCCGGATAGGTGCACGCGCCCATCAGGCCGTCCATCTCGGGCAGCGGGCCGTTCTTGAGCCGGTCATACCAGAGCTCCCTGATCCTGAGCCAGGGAAAGCGGAACTCCAGCCGGTCCAGGGCGCTGTAATCCATCAGGTCCGAGAGGTAGGTGGTCAGCGCCTGCTTTTCCTCCGACTCGGGCATGTAGTTGAGCAGGTAGTGGGAGGCGCAGGCCTCCAGGTCGTCGGCGTCCACGGAATTGACGCTCACGATGAACCGGGCGTTGGGCTGGGTCTTGCGCGTCTCCCGGATGAGGTATTCCGTGGCGTAGAAGGGCTGGGCCGGGCTGGCGTAAGGGTATACCGTCAACCCGTAACTGTGCCACGCGACCAGCGCGTTCCAGAAGGCGTAGCAGTTGGACGCTCCCAGGTAGATGGCGTCCAGGCGGTCGGGCTCTTCTTTATAAAACCCGCCGATGGTGTGATAGCTCCGGTAATCCGGATAGTGCGCAAACACCCGCGTCACCGGGTAGAGCAGCAGGGCGAACAGTGCCCAGAATGCGACTACTCTCAATACAACGGTCTTTCTCTGTTTCATTTGGCGATGTCCGTTAAACCACTTTCGCGTAATAACCTACAGGAATTATACCCAATGATCGGGGAAATGTCAACCTCGCGCAGATCGGGCATTCGGTCAGAACTGCTCGTAGATGAACCCCGTCGCGCCGTAGCCGGGCCCGTAGACCCCGAAGATCAGCACGAAGAACAGGCAGCCGAAGATGAGCGCCCACCTGAGGACGATGCTGTGCTTCGACAGCGCCTCGCGCAAACGGGTCCGCTCCTTCACGATGTCCACGGTGAACAGTATCAGCATGGCGGCCAGCGTGACCAGCAGGTCGGGCATCGTGCCGCTGAATGCCACCAGCTTCTCCCACAGCGCGGCAAACGCCAGCGGTGCGCGTCCCATGGCGCGGAATATGCCCACGGCGGCGGCCAGGTCCGGCGCCCGGAAGAACACCCGGCCCACGCAGCAGATGAAGAAGGTGCGCGCGATCTGCCACACCCGCCAGGCGGGATTCTCCGCCTTGATCCCGAGGCGGCGGTTCACAGCGATGAAGGCGGGCTCCAATAGCGCGCCCGATATCAGCACGGCGGCGTGGAACAGGCCCCAGACCACGAATTTCCAGTCCGCGCCGTGCCATATGCCGGTGACCATCCACACCACGAATATCGGAAAGCAGGTGGCAAAGCGCTCGGCGGCGCGGGGCTTGCCCTTGTCCCGCAGGCGCTTTTTGACGTTGCGCATCAGCCCGGAGGCGGACACGGGGAAGTACACGTAGTCCTTGAACCACTCCTGCAGCGAGATGTGCCAGCGCCGCCAGAACTCGCCCATGCTCCGGGACAGGTAGGGCTGGTTGAAGTTCTTCCTGAGGCGGATGCCCAGCATTTCGGACACGCCGGTGACGATGTCGATGCAGCCGGAGAAGTCCGCGTAGATCTGTATGGAGTAGAGCGCCACCGCGCCGATCAGCACGCTGCCCCCCAGCTCCTGCCAGCCGGCGAAGGCCTTGTCGATGACGAGCCCCAGCCGGTCCGCGATCACCAGCTTCTTGAAGAAGCCCCACAGCACGAGCTCCGCGCCGAACACGAGCTGCCGCGCGTCGAAGGCCACGCCGTCCTTGATCTGGTCCCTGAACTCCTTGTAGCGGTCGATGGGGCCCTGCACCACGTGGGGGAAGTAGGAGAGGAACGCGGCGTAGCTGAGCAGGCTCTGCTCGGCCTCGTAGCGCCGCCAGTACACGTCCAGCACGTAGCCCAGCGCCATGAAGGTGTAAAACGATATGCCCACCGGCAGTATCACGCGAAACACCGGGATCTGCGGCCGGTTGAGGAGCGCCAGCGCGGCGTTGAGGTTTCGCAGTATGAAGCCCGTGTACTTGCAGACCACCAGCAGCGCGATGGGGATCAGCATCCCCGGGATCAGCGCCCGCTTGGCCCGGGCCTTCGCCGCGGCGCGCAGGGCCTTCTTGGCCTGCTTGTCGGTCTCCGCCCTGATCTGCGCGTCGGTCTCCCGGTACGCCCGGTCCATGGCCCTGGCCGACCAGAAGGAGGTCAGCAGGGTCGCCGCCAGAAACGGCAGGTATTGCGGGCCGTTCAGGCCGTAGAACGCCAGGTTTGCCAGCAGGAGCACGGCCCTTTGACGCCTGCGCCCCGCCAGGTAGTAGACGATCAGCACGGCCAGCACGAATACGAGAAACAGTATGGTTTGATAGCGCATGTTCATCCCTCAGGCTGTCGTAATATCACAGTGTAACGCTCAGGCCGAACGTGGAGAAATTGCCGTATAACAGATTCTCCCCGGACCTGCGGGCGGGCACGACGGTGTAGCGGTATTCGACGCCGCCCTTGAGCCCGCCGTCTGAAAAGGCGCAGTCCTCCGAGGCGGCCACCCGCTCCCAGGTGCCCTTCGCACCGGTTTTCCGGTAGACGCAGTAGACCTCCGCGCCCTTCACCGGCTTCCAGGAAATCTCGGCGCCGTCCGCGCCCGCCGGGGCCGCCTTCGCGCCCCGGGGCTCGGCGAGGGCGAAGTCCCTGCACCCCGCGTCCAGCTCGAAGTCCAGCACGTAGGGGGCGACGATCTCCGTATAGCGCGCGAGGCCTCTGTCCCAGCTTTCATAGGCGGGGTCGCCGCGCTTATCCTCCAGACCGTAGTGCTCCACCAGGTACGCCGAGAGGAAGTTGGTGAACTTGACGGCGCCGTGGATGTTCGTGTGGGTGGGGTCGTAAAAATCCTGCGAGAGGTCCAGGGGGATCGCCTTGACCTGATCGAGGAGGTACAGCACGTCGTAGCCGCGCGCGCGGATGAGGTCGCAGGCGGTGTTGATCCTGCCCAGCAGGCTGGCGGTCTTTTCATTCCTGGGCACAGCGACGAACAGCACCTTAACGCCCTCGGCGTCGCAGTAGTCCATGAGGTGCACGAGGCACTCCGTCTGCCGGTCCGAAATGGGGGTCCGGCTCTGGGACTTCTTGTACCGGCGGGAGAGATCGAGGCTCTTGGAGAGGAAGTTTTCGTAGTGGCTGGCCCCCTTCAGGCCGTCCGGGCGGGGGATGATACCCTCGTCCAGGTACTCCGTCCAGTATTGCCGCATGCGGATCCACGGCAGGTACAGCTCCAGGCGCTCATAGCGGCTTAGGCCCATCAGGTCGCAGAGGTGGTCCCGGAGCTCTTTTTTAAGCTCGGATTCGGGCATGTAGTTCAGCACGTGGTGGATGTAGGAGATGTCCATAAAATCGTAGGCCACGGTGTTGATGTTCACGATGAACAGCGCGTCCGGCTGGGTCTTGCGGGCCTCGCGGATGACGTACTCTATGGCGTATATGGGCATCGAGGCGCAGGTATACGGAAATACCGTCACGCCGTAGTTTTTCCACGCCACCAGCGCGTTCCAGAAGGCATAGCAGGTGCTCGTGCCGATGTACACCGCCTGCAGGCTGCCCTCGGGCTCGTCGTAGAAGGCGCGTATGGACTGGGCGATCCTGAAATCGGGGTGATTGGAAAACACCGCGGTCATCGCGGCGTACAGTATGAGGAATATGCCGATAAAGGCGATGATTTTAAGGATGCTTTTCTTCACCTGATGCCTCGTTAAGGGTCGTTGTCTTTTATGTAAATTGCCGTTGTTCGCCCCAGTATACCACAACGGTGTGTTGATGGCAACAATATAATGTTAGGATTTGCGGCAATCCCGGCTCTGGGAACGATGCGGCCCGCCGTCACAGCGTGATCCGCCGCCCGTACACCGAGAAGTTGCCGTACAGCAGGTTTTCCCCGGACCTGCGGGCGGGCACGACGGTGTAGCGGTATTCGACGCCGCTTTTGAGCCCGCTGTCCTTAAAGGCGCAGTCCTCCGAGTCGGCCACCCGCTCCCAGGCGCCCTTCGCCCCGGCCTTGCGGTAGACGCAGTAGACCTCTGCGCCCTTCACCGGCTTCCAGGCGATCTCGGCCCCGTCCGCCCCGGCCGGGGTGACCTTCGCGCCCCGGGGCATGGCGAGGGCGAAGTCCCTGTTCCCTATGTCCAGCTCAAAGTCCAGCACATAGGGGGCGATGACCTCCGTGTAGCGCTGAAGGCCCTCGTCCCAGCTTTCATAGCCCGCGTCCCCGCGCTTATCCTCCAGGCCGTAGGTCCTGATCAGGTACTCCGAGAGGTAGTCGGTGAACTTGATGGAGCCGTGGATGTTGGTGTGCTTGATCTCGTAGAAGTCCTGCGACAGGTCCAGGTGCACCGCGTCGGCCTGGTCCGTCAGGTACAGCACGTCGTGGCCGCGCGCACGGATGAGGTCGCAGGCGGTGTTGATACGGCCCAGCGATTCCGCCGAGCGCTCCCCCCGGGGCACCGACACGAACAGCACCTTAACGCCCTCGGCGTCGCAGTAGTCTATCAGGTGTTCGAGGCAGGCGCGCTGGTTGTCGGAGATGGGGGCGCGCTTCTCGGTGACCTTGTAGCGCCTCGTGAGGTCGAAGGTCTTGGACAGGAAGTTCTCGTAGTGGCTGGCCCCCTTCATGCCGTCCACGCGGGGGAGGATGCCCTCGTCCAGGTACTCCGTCCAGTATTGCCGCATGCGGATCCACGGGAAATCGAGCTCCAGGCGCTGCGACCGGCTGAGCCCCAGCAAATCGCAGAGGTGGTCCCGGAGCTCCTTTTTGAGCTCGGATTCGGGCATGTAGCTCATGATGTGGTAGATGTGGGTGATGTTCAGATCGTCATAGTCCACGGAGTTGACGTTGACGATGTACACGGCGTCCGGCTGGGTCTTGCGGGCCTCCCGGATGACGTACTCCGTGGCGTAGATGGGCATCGAGGCGCAGCTGTACGGGAATACGGTCAGGCCGTAGTTCTTCCACGCCACCGGCGCGTTCCAGAAGGCGTAGCAGTTGCTGGAGCCGATGTACACCCCCTGCAGGCTGCCCGCGGGCTCGTCGTAAAAGGCGCGTATGGACTGGGCGATCCTGAAATCGGGATGATTGGAAAACACCGCGGTCATCGCGGCGTAGAGCAGTATGAATATGCCGATAAAGGCGATGATTTTTAGGATGCTTCTCTTCACCTGGCGCCTCGTCAAGGGTCGATTTCTTTTTTGTAAATTGCCGTTGTTCGCCCCAGTATACCATAACGGCGCAGGGATGGCAACCACAAAACAAGTCCGGGAATGTAAGGTTTTTCGGAAGGAGGGGCGCGGATTGTTCAACAAAAACATCTACTCTGTTCCATAAAATGCCACAGCTTTGACAATTCTTGAATGTAGAATAGTTTGAGACAAAAATGTGATGGAAAGGCATATTCCGTATCCATCACGTCATAAGATTGTCATGAACAGGGCGGCGCGTCATGCGCCGCCGCGATCAGGAGGCGGATAATATGAAATCTCTCTTTCAAAAGCTGATGTGTATCGTGCTGGTGTTGGCGAACCTGAACGTCGCCGCGCTGGCGGAGCCCACCCTCGCCGTGCGCACCGCCGTGTTCGGCGCGGAGGAGGCGCGGTCGGCGACCCTCCCCTCCGCCGACCCGGAAAATGTGTTCACCCTGACCAAAAAAACGGGCTGGAAGAGCCGGGTGGTGGCCATGAAGTGGTACGACGGCGGGTCCAGCGTGCTCCGGAAGGGCGAATACGGCGGCCTGTACGACGTCGAGACCGGCATGCACCTGAAGATCAAGCGCATGGGCGGCAGCTCCCACGCCGACGTGGAGCCCGCGTCCAAGTCCGACACCGCGAAGCTCAAGAAGATGGGCTATTCCTGGGACCGCCGCCCGGGCATACTCTACTCCGACGGCAAGTTCGTGGCCTGCTCCTTCGCCACGCAGCCCCACGGGCACCAGACGATTTCAAAAAACGGCTATCACGGGCAGTTCTGCCTGCACATGGTGGGCAGCAAGACCCACGGCTCCGACCACGTGGACGCCGATCATCAGGCCGCCATCAAGAAGGCGTATCGCTGGGCGCATTGATGTGGTCTGTTCAGTCGATCGGGCGATGAGGGCATCGCCCCTACGGGTGCCGGGCTATCGCGGGCGATGAGGGCATCGCCCCTACGGATGCCGGGCTGTTGTAGGGGCGGTGCCCTCACCGCCCGGATGTGTTCAGAGGATCCTATATGCGTCCGCGATGATGCGGTCGTGGTCAAAGGCCAGCTTTTCGCCCGCCGGGAGCGCGGGGACGCCGTCGGTGACGTCAAACCACCGGGCCTCCGCCGCGTCGTCGCCCGCGGCGGCGTCGATCATGCCGTCCTCCAGCAGCACCGCGTAGGCGGCGGAGACCGTCCAGCCCCGGGGGTCGCGCCCCGGCGCGCTGTACACGCCCACCAGCGACAGGGAGAGCCCTTGCACCCCGGTCTCCTCCTCCAGCTCCCGCTCGGCGGTGCGCTCGATGGTCTCGCCCTGCTCCGCGAAGCCCCCCGGCAGCGCCCAGCACCCCAGGTACGGGTGGCCGCCGCGCCGTATCAGCAGCAGCCTGATCCTCCCACCGCACCTTGCGAACACGGCCACGTCCGCCGTCAGCGCGGGCTTGGGGTAATTCTTCGCGCGGTACAGGGCGATGGCCTCGGCCTCGGTCAGGCCATTTTTGTCCCTCAGTTCACTCATCATGATCTCCCCCTAAGCGATATGGCAGGGTCGATTGCGTCGGCCCTGTCGTTATGATTGTCGGCGTCTTTCCCTTCGGGAGCCGCCGACCCGGAAAACGTTCCGTTTTCCTAATCATTATACCATCTCTGGGGACGGAAGTCCACAGCGCTTCCGGCGGTTATTGCCACGGGTGCGATGATGTGGTATAATAATGCAAATATATGAGATCGTTGGAGGAAAACCATGACGGAGCTCAGGCCCATCGCGGAGGACAACTTCATCGACGCCTTCAACCTCAAGCTCGCGCCGGGGCAGGAGCGCTTTGTGTCGCATCCGGTCCGGAGCCTCGCGCAGGCGTATGTCTACCGGGCGCAGTGCCAGCCCTTCGGCATCTGCGCGGACGGGAGGATGGTCGGGTATGTGATGGTGATCTATGATTACGACATCCCGGAGTACGACATCTGGCACATGATGATCGACCAGTCGGCGCAGGGCCGCGGCTACGGCGGCGAGACGCTGGACCGGGTGATCGAATACATCCGCACAAAGCCCTTCGGCGATTCGGACAGGGTCGCGCTGACCTGCCACAGGGACAACGCCGCGGCCATAAGGCTCTATGAGCGCAAGGGCTTTTCCCCGACCGGCGCCGTGTACGAGGATGAGATCGAGCTTGCGCTGTCGGTCGGTAATTGATAAATCATAATTTGACAGGACCGCCCAAAAGTAATATACTAAAATCGACTGTAAATGTCCGGAGGCTGTGAGGCATGCTGTTATTCATCGATGCCTGCGTGCGGCGCGAATCCCGCACGCGTCGGCTGGCGGAGCGCTACCTGGCCGGGGTCGGCGGGGAAGTAAAGCGCCTGCGCCTGGAGGACGTGGATTTTCCCAGGGTGGACGAGGCCTTCCTGCGCTGGCGGGACGGCTGCATCGCCCGGGGCGACTACGCCTCTGAGCGGTTTGACCCGGCCAGGGACTTCGCCGCGGCGAAAGAGATCGTGATCGCCGCGCCCTACTGGGACCTGTCCTTCCCGGCGTCGCTCAAGCAGTTCTTCGAGCAGATCTGCGTGCTGGGGCTGACCTTCCGCTACACCCCGGAGGACGTGCCCGAGGGCCTCTGCCGCGCGCGGCGGCTGACCTACTTCACCACCGCGGGAGGGCCGATCTATTCCCGCGCGCCCGGCTTCGGCTACGTGGAGGCGCTGGCCCGGACGTTCTACGGCATACCGGAGGTGCGCCTGATCAGCGCGGAAAACCTGGACATCGCCGGCGCGGACGTGGCGGGACTGCTGCGCGTCGCCGAGGCGGACATCGATCATTTGCTCAAATCACAGGACAAGGAGGAAACCTGAACATGAAGATCACCAAGAATGTGAACGGCAACATCGCCACCATCGCCCTGGAGGGCCGCCTGGACACCACCACCGCGCCGGAGCTGGAGAAGGAGCTCAAGGCCGTTATCGAGAGCGCCGACGCGCTGGTACTGGATTTCGGCGAGCTGGATTACATCTCCTCCGCCGGGCTGCGCGTGCTGCTGTCGGCCCACAAGGCCATGAGCAGGAAGGGCGGCATGAAGGTCGTGAACGTCAACGAGCTGGTGCGCGAGGTGTTCGACGTGACCGGCTTCTCGGACATCCTGACGATCGAGTGATCGTCGCGCCGCGAGGAGGTCGACACTATGGTATCGGATAAATTCATGGTCAACAGCGACGCCGAGCGCATGGCGGCGGCCCGGTACGCCACGGAGCGCTTCGCCTGGCAGGCAAAGCTGGACAGGCGGGACACCCTGCGGCTCAGCCTGCTGGTGGAGGAGACGCTGGGCATGGTGAAGTCCGTGCTGGACGATTTCTACGGCCAGCTGTGGTTCGTCAACCAGGGCCGGACCTGCGAGATACACTTCGAGGTCACGGCGGACATGAACATGGACCGCAAGGAGGCGCTGCTGTCGGTGTCCAGCACCGGCAAAAACGCCGCGGCGAAGGGCTTCATGGCCCGGCTGGGCGACATGATCTCCTCGGCGGTGTACGGCCTGGGCGAGACCATCGACGCCTACGGCAAGGAGACCATGCGCTACGGCATCGTGAACACCACCGGCATGATGGTCTCCAACGCCGAGATGGTGCCCATCTGGACGCTGCAGACCTACCGGCAGGACCTGGACCGGGCGAAGGACGCCGACGGCGCGGCGGACGCGGCCTGGGACGAGCTGGAGAAGTCCATCGTCGCCCGGCTGGCGGACGACATCGTGGTGGGCGTCAAGGGCGACCGCATCGACATGATCATCACCAAGAGGTTTTAGACACACTCTAATGCGGGGGGCGATGGCATCATCGCCCCTCGCATTATCATCCCTTCAACGGAGCGCACGCCATGCGAATCACGTCGTATTTCAGAACCTGGCGCAACCGGACCACCCTCGGAAAGCAGCTGAGCCGGGTGCTCAGCCTGCTTCTGTTTTTGCTGCTGATACCGCTGCTTCTGTACTTTCAGACGGCGCAGTCCCGGGTCAACCTGGCCCACGAGGCGGCGGCGGTGGAGCGGGTGCTGGCGCTGGAGGCCGTGCGGCTGGAGGACTACATCGCCGAGCTGGGCGACTACTCCCTGCAGCTGCGCAACGATTCCGGCTTCATGGGCCTTCTGTCCCGGGAGGGGGAGCTGGACTACGCCCGGCAGCGCACCGTGGAGAGCGCGCTGAGGATGCTGTACTACAGCCGGGACGACATCGAGTGGATGGAGCTCTACCTGGTGAAGTCCCGCGCGGCGTTTCGCATCGAGAGCGCCCGGCGGAAGGTGCTGCCGCTTACGTACCGGCCCCCGGAGGCGCTGGACGACCATGACGCCTTCATCGCCGGTCCGAACTACCTGTCCATCCGGCCGGAGGCGGCGGGCTTTGTGCGCGTCACCCGCACGATCATCGATTCCCCCCGCACCACCCCGCTGGCGGTGGTGCGCTTTCTGGCGGACAGCTCCATACCGGACGCCATGGCCCGCAGCCACGCGGAGAACGGGGAAAAACTCTACCTGTTCTCCCCGGAGGGCGTCAGCCTGACCCGCAACGGCGACGAGGCCGCGGTCCTCGCGGCGCTGGAGGCGGGCGACACGGCGCTGGGCGGGCGGAAGGACCGCTGCATGCTGGCGGGCTTCCATGGGCAGACGGGCCTCACGCTGGCCGTGCTCAAGCCCATCGCGCTGATCAACGCGGCGCTGGGGCATTACAGCGCGGTCACCACGGTGCTGGTGGCGCTGGCGCTGGGCCTGGGGCTCTTGCTCTTAGAGGCGGCGATCCGCCTGTTCACACAGCCCGTGCGGGACCTGGCCCGGCGCATGCAGGACGTGGGCCGGGGCGCGCTCCGGGAGAAGGACGGCGTGCGCGACGGCGGCGGGCAGCTGGGCCTGTCCGCCGAGGCGAACCACATGCTGGCGGGCATCTCCGTGCTGATGGACCGCAGCCACGTCTCCGAGCTGAACGCCCGCGCCGCGCGGCTGGCGGCGCTGGAGGCCCAGACCAATCCCCACTTCCTGTTCAACACGCTGCAGGCCATCGCCACCGAGGCCATACTGGCCGGGGACGACAAGGTCTACCGCATGGTCACCGCGCTGGCGGCGCTGATGCGCTACACCATCCGGGGCGGCAACCTCGTCAAGCTGTCCACGGAGCTGGAGATCGTGGAGAAGTACCTGCGGCTCCAGAAATCCCGGTTCGGGGAGCGGCTGGAGTACGCCTTCGACGTGGACGACCGGCTCAGGGACGCCGACGTGCCCAAGCTGGGGCTGCTGGCGCTGGCGGAGAACTCGGTGGAGCACGGCATGGGCGGCGACGTGGAGGCCGTGCGCCTGGGCATACGCTGCCGCGTGGAGGGCGACAGCGCCGTGATCCGCGTGGAGGACGACGGCGCGGGCATCCCGCCGGAGCGCATGGCCGAGATCCGCGCGATGCTGGACCGGGACGACGCGGTGGTGACGCGCAACATCGGGCTTTGCAACCTGGCGGCGCGGCTGAGGCTTCTGTACGGCGGGGCGGCGCGCGTGGCGATCGAGAGCGACCCGGCGCCCGAGCGCAGGACCGTGGTCAGTATGATCATTCCCATGGAGGTGCTTCAAGATGCGCAAGGTGCTGATCGTGGATGACGAGAGGTCAGTCCATCAGGCCATACTGTCGCTGGTGGACTGGGACGCCCTGCGGCTTCACGCGCCCTGCTCGGCCATGAACGGCGTGGAGGGCCTTCGGCAGATGGCGGCGCTTAGGCCCGATATCGTGTTCGTGGACATGAACATGCCGCTGATGGACGGGGTGAGCTTCCTGTCCCGGGCCACGGAACAGTACCCCGACGCCCGGTTCATCGTCGTCAGCGGGTACGATTCCTTCGATTTCGCCCAGGCCGCCATACGCTTCAACGTGGTGGACTACCTGCTCAAGCCCATCGACGTGGACGAGCTGGACGCCGCGCTCCGAAAGGCGCTGTCCCGGCTGCCCGCCCAGCCGGAGGCGTCCCGGGACACCCCCGCCGACATCGCCGCGGAGATCAAGCGCTACGTGGACCAGAACTACACCGGCGACATCAACCTGACCGACCTCGCCGAGCGCTTCTATTTCAGCCGGGAGTACATCGGGCGCGTGTTCCGGGCCCAGTACGGCTGCGGCGTGTACGAGTACATCCAGCGGCTGCGCATGCAGCGGGCCATGGAGCTTCTGAAAAACCCCGACCTGTCCCTGCAGGCCATCGCCGAGCACCTGGGGTACAGCAACGCCAACTACTTCAGCAAGGCGTTCCGCAGGTATTACGGAAAGTCCCCGAGCGCGTGGCGGGGGTCAGGGAGTAGGGAGTAGGCAGTAGGGAGTAGGGGTTATGTCGGTATAATGTTATGGTTGATTTAACCGTTCTTTTTTGATATAATTAACAGTGGAGGGTTGTACGCCAAGAAAACGTGCAGACCCGAAAGAGCAGTATGACATGGGGTATCAATCATGAATACGATTTTACTGATTGCCGAAGAGCCTTCGATCGTGGAATACTTCCCGGAGGTGCTTTCGCCCTACTATAACGTGCGTTGCGCGAGCACCGAGGACGAGGGCCTGCGCGCCATGGAGGAGAACGGCAAGGGCGTGGTGGCGGTGCTCATAGAGCTCGCGCTGGCGCGCCGGAGCCACTTTACGTTCGAGGCGCAGTACAAGCAGACGTCGTCCTTCTCCACGGTGCCCATGATCGCCATCTCCGACGAGCTGCCTACCCACGTGGACATGGACTGCATCGAGCACGGCTTCTACGACCTGATCACCGCCTTTGCGCCGAGGGAGCTCATCTGCAAGCGGATCAACAACGCCATCCGCGCCAGCGATTCCCTCTCCCTGTCGGAGCTTGAGAAGATGCTCAAGATGCTGCCCGCCTGCATCTTCCTCAAGGACACGGAGTGCCGCTACGTGTTTTCGACCCAGTACTGGCACCACCTGAACACCAGCGGCGACCCGAACTGGACCATCCGCGGCAAGACCGACCTCGATATCCGCAAGGACAAGGCCAACGCCATGAAGGCCATGGAGGCCGACCGGCGCATACTGGAGACCGGCGAGGGCACCGAGTACATCATCGAGGAGAACCAGGACGGCATACGGGACTACCTGCAGCTGATCAAGCGCCCGGTGTTCGACGCAAACGGCAAAGTCAGAGGCATCATCGCGCTGATCAACAACATCACGGACTACCAGCTTTTGAAGCTGGAGCTGGAGAAGCGCGCCAAGACCGACGCCCTGACCGGCCTGCTCAACAAGAGCGCCTCCCAGGACCTGATCCGGATGATGCTGGCCAACTACCACACGGCGGAGGACCGCTGCGCCCTGCTGATGATCGACATCGACCTGTTCAAGCAGGTGAACGATACCTTCGGCCACGCCGAGGGCGACCGGGTGCTGGCCGAGGTGGGCCGCATCATCAACAACAACTGCCGCGCGCTGGACGTGGCGGGCCGCATCGGCGGCGACGAGTTCGCAATCTTCATGCGCAATATCGACGCGCCCGAAAACGCCCTCCAGCTGGCGAACCGCCTGTCGGGCGAGGTGAAGCACGCCTTCGAGGGCGAGAGGCTGGAGGGCCGCATCACGCTGTCCATAGGCGTCGCCGTCTTTCCCGAGCACGGCAGGCGCTTCGACGACCTGTTCAAGGCGGCGGACGCGGCGCTGTACCAGGTCAAGAACCACGGCCGCAACGCCGTGGCGCTGTACGTGCCGGGGGAGGAACCGGGCGGGAATGGAGAGATGGGAGACAGGGAATAGGGAACAGGGAACATGGGTTTTACGACGGCCTGATCAAAGACCTGCATGACATACTTGAGGATTCGTTTGACACCGTTGAAGCCGCAACAAAGTCACCGGAAGGCCTGGAGCACCTCATGAAAGTCATACCTTCATTTGAAAATGTAGAAACCATCGGGAACATCAACTATGGGGACCCGACCCTCTGCGCCTATTACATGACCCGGTTCGCGTTGTCCTACGCCTTTGAATACACCGTGATTTACGATATCGTGCTTCGGGACTAGAGTGTGTTTCTAAAATGCCTGAAGCGCATTTTCGGCGTCTTTGGCTGCATTTCTGCGTTGATTTCCCTTGACTTAGCCCCACTAAGCCTGCGGGAAATCGCCTTGAAATGCAGCCAAATCCGCTCGAAACTGCATCTC
>JAFRFY010000137.1 GCA_017434085.1 Clostridia bacterium | reverse complement strand
GTGCCGTCGTGCGATGAGGGCTTCGCCCCGACGATCTGAGAGTTCCTGTTCCCTGCGGGCGATGAGGGCCTCGACCCTACGACGGGGATAGGTACCGGGTGATGCGGGCCTCGCCCCTACGGCCTGCTAGTCCTGTTCCCTGTTCCCTGCGCGCGATGAGGGCATCGCCCCTACGATGGGGATGGCCCCCGGGCGATGAGGGCATCGCCCCTACGGCCCGCTATTCCTGTTCCCCGTTCCCTGCGGGCGATGAGGGCATCGCCCCTACGGCCTGCTATTCCTGTTCCCTTTTCCCTTTTCCCTGTTCCCTCCCCGGCTATTCCTATTGCCTATTGCCTATTGCCTATTCCCTATTCCCTTTTCCCTAATCCCTAATCCCTCTTCTTCCCAATCATCCCGCCCGTGACCTCGCTCACATGTCTTGAAAGCTTGTGCAAAGCTCCGCGGCCGCTGCCGGTGGCGAGGAAGGCGAACACCGCCGCGGCGGCGGCGAGGGCCAGCACCACAGCACCCACGCCCTTCGCGGCGGACTGTGTGGAGGCGCCGCGTTGGCCGCGGGCACGCGCGCCCTTGCCGTAGAGCACGCTGTCGAGCACGTCGGCCATGTAGGCCGTGGCGGCGATGGCCTTGTCCTTGTCGATCTCATGGGTGCCGAACTCGAGGAGTATGCTGTTTGCGTAGAGCTCCTGATTGTAGTTGCCGCGGCCGATGAATATATCCTTGATGAGCCCCGGGTAGGCCTCGTCCGCCGCGGCCTTGATCTGCCGGGCGAACTGCTTGTTCGCGGCGGCGTTGGGGTTGCTGCGCCCCACGAACAGCCGCACCTTGCTGATGTCCTCGCCGTCCACCTCGGTCTCGTACTGCTTGGCGGGCACGGCGTCGCGGTGGATGTCGATCAGCGCGTCCGGGCCCTTCTTGAGCAACGCCTCCGCCGTGCGCCGGGAGCGCGTGTAGGCGTCGGCGTCGTGGGGGAGGAAGGTCTCGTGGGAGTACACCGCGTCGATGCCCTTCTTCTCGAGCGCCGCCTTCAGGCTGTCGCCCACGTCGTAGATGCCCGCGCCCTGCCACTTGGACTCGGTGCCGTCGTCGGGCACGTAGCTCTCGTCCGAGTGGGTGGAATACATGCAGATGAGCCTGTTGCTGTCGGCCTTCGCGTCGGTCTTTACCGCAAACGCCTCCGAAGCGCTGTCGCTCACATATTCCGCCGTGGCGGTCATGGCGGCGTCGTCCACCGCGACGACGCGGTATTCCCGGTTGTCGGCGGCGATGTACTCATCGCCCGCGTACATCCTGCCCGCCCGCATGGTCAGCACACTGCCGGACTGGTCCAGCAGGGTGTATACGCAGTCGCCGTCGTTCTCCGCCCGGGCGGGCAGCGCGAGCAGCGCCATCAGTGCAAGCGCCAGCGCGACGATCTTGCGCATCAGCCGCGCCTCCCTTCAAAGTCGCCGCCGTGGAAGGCGGCCCTCGGACGCCTGCGGCCCCGGGCGGCGCGCTCCGCGAGCTCGCCGATCAGCTCCGAGAGCAGCACCGCCAGCAGCCCGGAGATCACGATCACGTCATAGGCCCCCGCGCCGCCCAGCACCAGCCGCTGCTCGACGCCGCGCATGCGCACCTCGGCCCAGGCGGCCACGTTGGCCAGCATCACGCCCAGCACGCCGGAGATGAACGCGCAGCGCCGGGAGCGCCCGAACAGGTACGCGATCACGCCCGCCGCCACGCCGTAGATATAGTTGGGGTCCACCACCATGGCCTCGGGTTCCTCCGGCAGCGTCCGCCCCAGCGCGTAAACCGCCACGGCGGTGACGACGGGGGCGAGCACGGCGCGGGCGCGCTCCACGCCGGTATCGGCTTTGAAGAACAGCCGCGCGCACAGTATGAGCGGTATCAGCGCCCCGCCGATGTTGAAGGCGAAGTCCCTCGTGACGGCGATGTCCGGCAGGAAGCCTCCCGCGATGATGGCGATGATGAACAGTATGGCCTCCCGGTCCGTCAGCCTCAGGCGGTCCAGCACCCGCTGCCCCGCGCCGAACAGCACCAGCAGGCCCGCGACGAGCAGCAATATGGTTCCAATGCTCATGAAAATACCCTCCGAATCGATGATGTTTCGGAGGGTATTATGCCCGAATGTGGAGGTGTTATTCACGTATCCTCGATCTGCTCCGGCGCCGCGGCCTCCCGGTTTTCCGGGGATGCGTACAGCGGCCCCAGCCAGAGGCGACGGCGCACGAAGCGCTCCAGCACCTCCATCACGAACACGTCGGGATGCGCCGCGTCCACCTGCGCGTCGTCGCGTTCGGAGGCCTCGGTGATGCCGTTCTCTGCAAACCAGGGCGCCATAAAGCCCGTCATGTAGCCGCCGAAGGAGTCGTGGCGGAAGTACAGCGTCTTCTTTGGAATGTCCGGCGTCGGGAGCGCGTCCTCGGGGAGGGTCACGTCGTAGCAGGGATCCAAAGGGTAGAGGCGCGTCAGGTGGGAGAGTATGGTCATGTCGAAGGGGGCCTTGCGGTCGGAGGGCGCGATCATGTCGCGGGTCAGCGGGGGCAGGTCGATGTCCAGTGCCCGCATCAGCGCCCGCGTGCCGATGTAGCCGCCGATGTCGTTCCAGTGGGTGTCCCTGGAGAAGTAGAGGGGGAGGTCCGGAAAGTCCTGTCTGCCCTGCATGATCTCGTCGTAGCAGTAGACCACCTTGAGGTCCGTGCGCTGGCGCAAAAAGCGCACCAGCTGTTTGACGCCGTAGTCCTGTCCCGGCGCGCCGTAGCGGTCCGGCATGTACTCACTGTACACGCGCTCCTTGTTGGGGGCGATGAACAGCACGAAGTCGCAGCCGATCTTTTTGAGATCGTCCCGCGTCCTGACCAGGTTGGAGGCGATCTGCCGAAGCTCCACGTTGGTGTAAAGGTCCTCGCCGCGATAGCTGTCGATGGGGGCCCCGTCCGCGACGCAGGAATAGAACATCCAGTCCTGCTTGCCGAAGACCACCTTCCGGGAGATGTCCCGGTCGTAGAGCGCCTTGTGCATCAGTGCCCGGACGTAGATCAGCTGGTCCCGGAAGGGCTGGTTGTCGGCGTAGTACGCCTCAAACGCGCCGGGCAGATCGGGGACGGCGTCGAGGGACAGCGCCGGGAGCTTCGCCAGCGTGCGGTTTTCCAGGTTTTCGCTCCTGAAGCGGTCCCCGGCGGCCAGCCCGACGAGCGTGGGCACATAGATCAGCGCCAGGAACAGCGCGACGAGGGCGCGTTTGGCGTATCCTTGCTTCATGTCCTGCCCTCCTGTGGGGGTCCGTGTTATCGGCTGCCGGAGCCGGTGTACAGGGGCCCCTTTGACAGCCGCGCCCGCGCGTAGCGCTCCACTGTCTCGAGTATGAATACGTCGGGGTGCACCGCGTCCACCCGCGCCTGCGTGTAGTCGGCATAGGGTACGGCGTCGCCGATGGTGAAGGCGTCGGTCAGGTAGACCTTCAGCCGGTCGCCGAAGGAATCGTGGCACAGGAAGGCGACCTTCTTGTCCACAGCGTGCTCATCGGTGCCGCGGGTCACAGTGTAGTCCGTATCTCCGGCAAAGTCGCGCTCCAGGTGGGTCAGCACGCTCAGGTCGCCCATGCGGACGGAGCGGTCGTCCCGCACCATGTCCCGGGAAAGCGTGGGCCATTGGATGTCCAGCGCGCGCAGCAGCGCCTGCGCGCCGACGTAGCTGCCCACGTTGTTCCAATGGGTGTCCTGGGAATAGTAGAGCGGCACGTCCGGCAGGTCCTTTTTGGCCTGCATCATCTCATCGTAGCAGTAGACCACCTTGAGGTCGGTGCGCTGGCGCAGGAAATCCACCAGCTGTTTGACGGCGTAATGCTCCGCCGGTTCTCCGTAGCGGTCCGGCATGTACTCGCTGTACACGCGCTCCTTGTTGGGGGCGATGAACAGCACGAAGTCGCAGCCCTGTGCCCTCAGGCTGTCGCGGGTCATGACCAGCTTTTCCGCGATCCGGCGAAGCTCCATGTTGGTGAACAGGTCGTCGCCGCGGTAGTTGTCCAGGGGCTTGCCGTCCTCCGTGTTGGTGTAGAACAGCCAGCCCTGCTTGCCGAACGCCACCTTCTGCGTCACGTCCCGGTCGTACAGCGCCCTGTTGAGCCGCGCCCGGACGTAGATCAGCTGGTCGCGGAAGGGCTGGCTGTCGGCGTACCAGGCCTCGTACTCCCGGGGAAAGTTGCCGATCTGATCAAGCGTCAGCGCGGGCTTTTCGGCGGGGGCGCGGTACTCCAGGTTTCGCCCCCTGACCCGGCTTCCGGCGACGACGCCCGAGAGCGGGGCCGCCGCCACGAGCGCCAGGAACAGCGCGATGAGGGCGTATTGGGCAGGTTTTTTATTCATGATCGGCCCCCGTCAGAACCTGAAATAGATGAAGGGGTTGTAGCTGGCGCTGGTCAGCGTGGCGATGCACACGAACAGCAGCCCGGCGCAGTAGAGCACCTCCGGCCAGGAGAAGCGCCAGCGCTCGGTGAGGCCGAGCCTGTCCGCCAGCAGGCGCAGGGGGCCCATGCCCAGCGCCGCCGCGGGCAGCAGCGCGCAGATCTGAGGGGTGATGATGTCCACCATGTGGCAGGATGTCTGCGTGAAGGCCCAGGGGGTCAGCATGTGGCCCATCCATTGAAGCGCCGTGTTCACGTCCTCCACGCGGAACAGCACCCAGCCGAACACCGCGGCGACGAAGGCGTACAGGAAGGCGAAGGGGCCGAGCTTTTTGAGCAGCCTGTCGAGCCCCAGACGCTCCAAAATGGACAGCGCCCCGTGGTACAGCCCCCACAGCAGGAAGGTGACCCCCGCGCCGTGCCATATGCCGGTGAGGGCGAACACGATCAGCAGGTTCAGGTACGTGCGCCCCGTGCCCTTCCGGTTGCCGCCCAGGGGGATGTACACGTACTCCTTGAACCAGGTGGACAGGGAGATGTGCCAGCGCCGCCAGAACTCGCGTATGGACAGGGAGATGTAGGGGTAGTTGAAGTTCTCGGAGAAGTGGAAGCCGAACATCCGCCCCAGGCCGATGGCCATGTCGGAGTAGCCGGAGAAGTCGTAGTAGATCTGGAAGGTGTAGAGTATCGCCGCCAGCCAGGCCATGCCGCCGGTGACGTTGCTCACCTTCAGGGCAAACAGCGCGTCCGCGCCCTGGGCCATCACGTTGGCGATCAGCACCTTCTTGCCGAGGCCGTAGATGAAGCGGCGCGCGCCGGTGGCGAAGTCGTCGGCGGAGACGCTGCGCTGCTCGATCTGGTCGTTGATCTCGCGGTAGCGCACGATGGGGCCGGCGATGAGCTGCGGGAAGAAGGAGATGTACAGCGCCACGTTCAAAAGCTTCCGCTGCGGCTCCACCTTGCGGCGATAGACGTCGATCACGTAGGACATGGCCTGGAAGGTGAAGAAGGAGATGCCGATGGGCAGGGGGATCTGCGGCACGGCGACGGGCCCCGCGCCGAACAGCTTTAGCAGCGCGTTCAGGCCCTCCGCCAGCAGGCCCAGGTACTTGAACCAGCAAAGCAGCGCCAGGTTCAAAACGATGTCCACGGTCAGCACGAGCCTGCGCCTGCCGTCGGCATCGTCGAAGCGGTGAAGCAGCACGCCCGCGAGGTAGTTGATCAGCACGGAGGCCAGCATCAACAGCACGTTGACCGGCTCGCCCCAGGCGTAGAACAGCAGGCTCGCCAGCACCAGGAACACGTTGACGAGCTTCGTTTTGCGCAGCAGGAAGGCCCCCGCCAGCACGATGGGCAGGAAGACCCAGAGAAAGAACATGGAACTGAACAGCATAGGTGATTACCTCTGTGTCGGGCAAATTGAGCACCTTATAGCACGTATTTCCTGAGCGGCGGTATCCGCGTCAGCGCCCAGCTGAGCGCGTAGGATGCGGCGGCGATCAGTCCGGTGACGGCCAGCGTCTTGAGCGGGTAGAGCGCCCCCGCGGGCAGTATGCCCAGTACGCGGTAGAGCAGGTGGATCAGCACGGGATGGATCAGGAACACGCCGAAGCACAGCCGGTCCAGCCGCCACACGGGCACGGCGGCCTCCCCGCCGACGCTCAGGAAGAGGCTGAACACGCAGGCGGACAACAGCGCCGTGACCGGGCTGTCGTAGCCGGAAAGCACGTCGGGGTCGGCAAAGCCGGTGGCGCCCGATAAGACGATCACGCCGGCGCACACCGCGATCCCCGCGAGCAGCGCGGGGGGCTTGCGCATCCACCCCGGGGCGCAGCGCGTCAGCCAGTGCCCGAGGATAAAGTAGAACAGATAGCAGGAGGTCACGGGCAGGCTGAACGCGATCTCGACGCCCGTGAGCGCGGAGACCGTAGGCAGCACAAAGTTGAACAGGAACAGCACCAGCAGCACGTATCCGAGGCGGGCGGGCGAACAGCGTTCCGTCAGCGGCTTGATGGCGGGCAGGAGCAGGTAGATGCCCAGTATCACGTACAGATACCAAAGGTGCGCCATGGAGCGGTTGGAGACCACCTTCATAAGGGCGTCGGGAATCATGGCGGGAGAGAAGCCGTGGGCGTCGTAGACGTCCATCATCACGGCGAAGGGAAAGCCGAATACGAGAAGCGCCAGGAGCACCCTGCGGGCATATTTGAAGGCGCTGTCGCGCAGCGTGACGCGCTTGTCCGCCCTGAGCAGCAGGCTGCCGGAAATCATCAGAAAGCAGGGCACGCACCAGGTCAGGAGGCGTATGACGCCCCGGTGAAAGGCGGCCTCGGCGTCCGTGAGCCCGGCGGGGAGCAGCGACTGGTTTTCGAGCAGCGTGGAGCACACGTGCAGCAGGATCACGCCCAGCGTGACGGTGATCCTCAAATGGCACAGGGATGCGATCCTCTTCTTCTCAGGCACTGCCCATCAACCCTCCCTCTTCAAACGATCATGGCGGAGGCCTGCGCTATTTGCCCTCCGGCACGGTGGAGATGACGTTGGTATACAGCCGGGAATACAGGTAGAGCGTCACCACCAGCGACATGATCTCGGCGATGGGGAACGCATACCACACCAGGTCGGAGTTGCCGGTGTGCGCGCCCAGGCGGCCCAGCAGGAAGGCGGCGGGCACCAGCACCAGCAGCTGGCGGGCCAGGGAGACGATCATGGAGTAGATGCCGAAGCCCAGCGCCTGGAAGCTGGAGCCCAGGGCGATGCACACCCCGGCCAGTATGAAGGTGGAGCCTATGATGCGCAGCGCCGGCCTGCCGTATTGCAGCATGGTCTCGGAGGCGTTGAATATGTTAAGCAGGCTGCCGGGGACGGCCATGAACACCACGGCCCCCAGGATCATGTAGGAGGAGACGATCATCACCGAGATCTTGATGGCCTGGAGCATGCGCCTGCGGTTCTGCGCGCCGTAGTTGTAGGCCACGATGGGGATGATGCCGTTGTTTAAACCGAACACCGGCATGAACACGAAGCTGTTGAGCTTGAAGTAGATGCCGAATATGGTGGCGGCGGTCTCCTTGGCGGCGTGGTAGACGATCAGTATCTTGTTCATGGCGAAGGTCATCACCGAGCCGATGGCAACCATGAGGATCGACGGCACGCCGATGGCGTAGATGCGGGCGATGATGCGCCCCTTGGGGCGGAAGCCGCGGGCGTTGAGCTGCACGTCGATGTTCTTGGTGTGGTTTAAGTAGACCGCCAGGCCGAAGGCGACGATCTGCCCGATCACGGTGGCGATGGCCGCGCCCTTCACGCCCTGGTGGAAGGCGAATATGAACACCGGGTCGAGTATGATGTTGATGATGGCGCCCAGCCCCTGGGTGAACATGGTGTAGAGCGTGCGGCCGGTGGACTGCATCAGCCGCTCGAACATGATCTGCCCGAACAGGCCGAAGGAGAAGCAGCACACCACCGACAGGTAGTCCACGCCCAGGTTGATGATCTCATCGACGCCCGTCTGCGCCGCGTAGAACATGCGCACGCCGAACAGGCCGAATATCAGGAACAGCGCGTAGCCCACCGCGGCCAGGAACACGCCGTGCTCGGCGATGTCGTTTGCGAGCTTCTGGTTCTTCTCGCCCAGCGCCCGCGACAGAAGCGCGTTCACGCCCACCGCGGTGCCCGTGGCCACGCCGATCATCAGGTTTTGGGCGGGGAAGGCCAGCGACACCGCCGTGAGCGACTGCTCGCTGATCTTGGCGACGAAGAAGCTGTCCACGATGTTGTAGAGCGCCTGCACCAGCATCGATATGATCATCGGCAGGGACATGTTGACGATCAGCTTCGGGATCGGCATGACGCCCATCTTGTTTTCGGCGGGAGCGCGGTTTTCCATGGTAATAATCCCCTCCGGGTATCAGTTGAATTTGTATTTCTTCCGAATCTGGCGGTACACGAACAGGTCGAGCCTTCGCCCGAGCCTGCCCGGCAGCAGGAAGAGGTTGCCGTTTTGGAACCTGAGCCGCCGGTACAGCGCGGGGCGGCTCCACTTGAGCTCGTCCCACAGCGCCTCGGCCTTGCGCACGTCCTCCGGCGCGCCGGACAGCCACAGGTAGATGGTGCAGATCAGCATCAGCATGGCCAGGTAGTGGCCCATGTAATTGGCCAGCTTGCGGTCCGTTTTGCGGATGGCCTCGAGGTCGTGGGCGTCGATCAAAAGCCGGGTGACCAGTATCTGCTGGTCGATGCGCTTGATCAGGTTTTCCTCGGTGACGGACTGGTCGTCCCGCCCGATGAAGTAGCGGTAGAGGTCGATATCGAGGTAGAACAGCGTCCTGACCCAGGGCAGCGGCTGGTAGACGAACAGGTTGTCCACGTAGAAGGTGTGCCGGGGCAGCATGAGCCCGGATTCCCGGAGCACCGCCGTGCGGAATATGGCGGCGTGTATGGAGATGAACTGGCTCACCGTGAAGCGCCGGGTGTCCTTCCAGCCGAAGGCCACGCCCTCCGGCAGCGCGCCCTTGAAGCGCATGACGCGGCGGGTGCCGTCGGCGGAGTGCTCGTAGACGTAGTTGCAGACCACCAGGTCGATGGGCGTGATCTGCTGGGCGAAGCCCCGAAGCCGGGTCATCAGCTGTGAAAGCGCGCCCTCGTCCAGCCAGTCGTCCGAATCCACCACCATGAAGTACAGCCCCAGGGCGTTGGCGATGCCCTGGTTGACGCCCTCGCCGTGGCCGCCGTTGCGCTGGTGGATGACGCGCACGATGTCCGGGTACTGCGCGGCGTAGCGGTCCGCGATGGCGCCGGTGCCGTCGGTGGAGCCGTCGTCCACCAGCAGTATGTCCGCTTCCCCGCCCGCCGTGAGCAGCGTGTCGACGCAGTGCTCCATGTATGCCGCGGAGTTGTAGCACGGCACCGTGAAGGTTATCAGCTTCAAAAATCCACACCTCATCGCATATAGTACAGCATAGTCTACCACATTTCCACGTAAATTAAAAGGCATCGCACATTATATTGATGGTAAAATTGCCTTTACACTTAACATTGATGGGCTATAATACCGTTAATTGCAATTTTCGCCTGAAATGAGGTAAGGATATGGCACATTATCTGATCAAGCAGTTGTTTACCGATATGCCGGAGCGCGACGTTCAGAACGTCCGCGTGAACGGCTGGGTGCGCACCATCCGCGAGTCCAAGGCGTTTGCCTTCGTGGAATTGAACGACGGCACCTTTTTCAGGAACCTCCAGATCATACTGGAGGCCGACCGGCTCCCGGGCTACGCGGAGCTCGTGAAGCGCATCACCACCGGCGCGGCCATCGAGGCGGAAGGCACGCTGGTGCTGACCCCCGAGAACAAGCAGCCCTTCGAGCTGAAGGCGGAAAAGGTCACCGTGGTGGGGGAGAGCCCCGCGGACTACCCCCTCCAGAAGAAGCGCCACACGCTGGAGTACCTGCGCACCATACAGCACCTGCGTCCCCGCGCCAACCTGTTCCAGTGCGCGTACCGGGTGCGCTCCGTGGCGGCGCAGGCCATCCACCGCTTCTTCCACGACAAGGGCTACCTGTACGTGCACACCCCGCTGATCACGGGCTCCGACTGCGAGGGCGCGGGCGAGATGTTCCGCGTGAGCACGCTGGACCCCGACGCCCTGCCGCTGGATGAGCACGGCAGGACCGACTTCACGAAGGACTTCTTCGGCAAGCCCGTGTCGCTGACCGTGTCCGGCCAGCTGAACGCCGAGATATTCGCCATGGCGTTCCGCAACGTGTATACCTTCGGCCCCACCTTCCGCGCCGAGGCCAGCTATACCCCCCGCCACGCGGCGGAGTTCTGGATGATCGAGCCGGAGATCGCCTTCGCGGACCTGGCCATCGATATGGATCTGCAGGAGGAAATGGTGAAGTACATCATCTCCGCGGTGCTGGAGGAGTGCCCGGAGGAGATGAATTTCTTAAACAGCTTCGTGGACAAGGGGCTCATTGAGCGGCTTCGGTTCGTGCGCGACGCCGAGTTCGTGCGCTGCTCCTACACCGACGCCATCGACATCCTCAAGAACTCCGGCGAGAAGTTCGAGTACCCCGTGGCGTGGGGCGAGGACCTGCAGACCGAGCACGAGCGCTACCTCACCGAGAAGCACTTCGGCAAGCCGGTGTTCGTCACCGACTGGCCCAAGGAGATCAAGGCCTTCTACATGCGCATGAACGAGGACGGCAAGACCGTCGCCGCCGCCGACCTGCTGGTGCCCGCCGTGGGCGAGCTGTGCGGCGGCTCACAGCGCGAGGAGCGCTACGACGTGCTCAAGGCCCGCATCGAGGAATTGGGCATGAACCCCGAGGACTACTGGTGGTACCTGGAGCTTCGCAAGTACGGCACCGCCGAGCACGCCGGCTTCGGCATGGGCTTCGAGCGCATGATCATGTACCTGACCGGCATCGCCAATATCCGCGACGTGCTGCCCTTCCCGCGCACCACCGGAAACGCGGACTTCTGATTAAGGAAAAAACGCCCGGCATCCATTCCTGTTAATAGGATGGATGCCGGGTGTTTTTTTAATGGGGAATGGGGTTCCGGGCGATGGGGGCATCGCCCCATATGCACTAACTTAGTGTTGACTTCTTTGCGCCTGTATGATATACTCCAGACACAGATATCAGTGGAGGTACTGTGTAATGGAGATGATTGGTGTAGCAAGT
>JAFRFY010000136.1 GCA_017434085.1 Clostridia bacterium | reverse complement strand
GGAGCGGCAGGCCAGGTCGCCGGTGCGCAGCCAGCCGTCCGTATCTATGGCGGCGGCGGTGGCCGTGGGCATCTTGTAGTAGCCCTTCATGATGTTGTAGCCCCGGGCCACGAACTCGCCGATCACCTCGTCGGGGCAGTCCTCGCCGGTCTCCGGGTCCACGATCTTGCACTCGATTTCCGGGAAGGCGCTGCCGACGGTGGTCACGCGCACCTCTAACGAATCGGTGGTGCGGCTCATGGTGCAGCCGGGGGACGCCTCGGTCTGGCCGTAGACGATCACGATCTCCGGCATGTGCATCTTCTCCACCACCTCGCGCATCACGGCGATGGGGCACGGGCTTCCGGCCATGATGCCGGTGCGCATGTGGGAGAAGTCGGTCTTTTCAAAGTCCGGGTGGCTCAGCATGGCGATGAACATCGTGGGCACGCCGTGGAAGGCGGTGATGTGCTCGTTGTGGATGCAGGCCAGCGAGGACTTGGGCGAGAAGTACGGCAGCGGCAGTATGGTGCCGCCGTGGGTCATGGTGGCGGTCATGGCCAGCACCATGCCGAAGCAGTGGAACATGGGCACCTGTATCATCATGCGGTCAGCGGTAGACAGGTCCATGCCGTCGCCGATCATCTTGCCGTCGTTGACCACGTTGTAGTGGGTCAGCATGACGCCCTTGGGGAAGCCCGTGGTGCCGGAGGTGTACTGCATGTTGCACACGTCGTTCACGTCCACGGCGGCGGCCATGCGGCGGATCTCCTCGACGGGCGTGCGGGGGGCGTACTCCAGCGCGTTCTCCCAGGTGAGCGCGCCGGGCATGCGAAAGCCCGCGGTGATCACGTTGCGCAGGAAAGGCAGGCGCTTGGCGTGCAGCTGCTGGCCCTGCTTGACGTCCTTCAATTCGGGGCACAGCTCGTTGACGATCTGCTTATAGTTGGAATCCCGGTAGCCGTCGATCATCACCAGCGTGTGGGTGTCCGACTGCCGGAGCAGGTACTCCGCCTCGTGAATCTTGTAGGCGGTGTTCATGGTCACCAGTATGGCGCCGATCTTGGTGGTGGCCCAGAAGGTGATGAACCACGCCGGCACGTTTGTCGCCCAGATGGTCACCTTCTTGCCGGGGCGCACGCCCAGCGCCACCAGTGCCCGGGCGAACTCGTCCACGTCGTCCCGGAACTGGCTGTAGGTGCGGGTGTAGTCCAGGGTGGTGAAGCGTATGGCCAGCTGGTCCGGGAACTCCTCCACCATGGTGTCCAGCACCTGGGGGAAGGTCTTGTCGATCAAAGCCTGCTGCTTCCACACGTACTTGCCGGTGTGGGTCTTGTTCCAGTACAGGTGCTTGCGCGCCCGGCGGGTGCTCTCAAAGCGGCCCATGCAGGAGGCAAAGTGGGTCAGTATGATCTCGATGTCGTCGAGCTGATCCAGCCACGCGGGGTTCCACGTAAGGGAGATGAAGCCGTCGTAGTTGACGGACCGCAGCGCGTTCATCATGTCCTGTATGGGCAGCGCGCCCTCGCCGATCAGCTCCGGCACGTTCACGCCCTGCTCCCGGCGGAAGTCGTGGATGTGCACGTGGCGCACGTACTCGCCCAGGTTGGTGATGGTGGCCTCGGCGTCCTCGTCGCTGCACACGAAGGTGGAGTGCATGTTCCAGGTGGCGCCCAGGCGGTCGTCGGCGAAGTGGTTCAGAAGGTCCCGAAGCCGCCGGGAATCGGCGTAGGCGCCGGTGGTCTCGATCAAAAGCGACACCGGCTTCTCCCCCACCTGCTCCAGCACCTGTGAAAGCCGCTCGGCGCAGGCGCTCTGGTTGTCGTTGTCGGTGTGGATGCCGATGTAATCGATGCCCAGGTTCACCGCCAGCTCCAGGCACTCGTCGAGCTCCCGGGGAAACTCGGGGCCGGTGAAGTCCGCCACGGTGTCCACGCAGGGCACGGTCAAGCCCTGGTTGATGAGCCCGCGGCGGGTCACGGCGGCCAGCTCCGGGTTGGCGGGGCTGGACTTGCCCTGAAACACGGGGCCGTTGATGTCGTAGAGCTCCACGCCCTGCAGCCGCACATCCTTCGCCACGGCGCAGAATTCGCTCCAGTTGTAGTTGTTCCAATTTTGGATGGAGAAAGAGAGCTTCACTGGATTACTCCTCCTCGTACACGATCTTGTTCAGCGCGCTGATGTAGGCGCGTATGGAGGCCGATATGATGTCGGTGGAGATGCCGCTGCCGGAGTACAGCCTGCCGCCGCTTCTCAGCTTGACCAGCGCGCTGCCCATGGCCTCGCGGCCCTCGGTGACGGTCTGGATCTGGAAGTCGTCCAGCTCGTAGTGATGGCCGATGATCTGCTCGATGGCCAGGAAGGCGGCGTCCACGGGACCGTCGCCGATGGCGACGCTTCGGAGCTTCTGCCCGTCCTTCTCCAGCGTCAGGTTGGCCGTGGCGGTGATGACGTTGCCGCTGTTGATCACGTAGCTCTCCAGCCGGTAGGTGGAGGGCACCTGCAGCGCCGTGCTGGCCACGATGGCGTCCAGCTCCCGGGTGCCCACGAAGTGCTTCTTGGCGGCCACGCGCTTGAAGGCCTCGAACACCTTGGCGTTGTCCTCCTCGGAGAGGTCGTAGCCCAGCTGGCGCACCACCTTGACCATCTCGCCGATGTCGTCGTTGTCGTCCAGGCACACGTTGGCCATATCGCCGCTGATGCCCTTGTCGAAGGGGGTCAGGTCGCTCTTGGGCGGCTCCATGAGCCAGCTCAGCTGGTTGACGGCGCGGTTCAATTCCGTGGCGCGCAGGTTGGTGGCGAAGTCCATCGCCGCGCCCTTGATGCGCTCGAAGCGGTTCACCTGCTCGAGGGTCGGGTAGCCGCAGGGGGTGGCGGTACACTTCACGCCCGACGCCCCGGCGGCGATGGCGGCGGCGGCGCAGGCGGCGGCCATGTCCATGGCGTCGGAGGCCTGGGCGTACAGCTCGACGCCGCCCAGCCCGGCGACGTTTTCCAGCATATCTTTGATGAACGCCCCGAATTCATTCGGCAGCAGCATCCCGGCGGTGTCGCACAGCGTCACGCGCGTCGCGCCGGCCTCTATGGCGGCGGCGACGGCCTGGTACAGGAACTCCCGCTCGGCGCGGGTGGCGTCCACCGCGGTGAAGGTCACGTCCTCGCAGAAGTAGCGGCACTGCTTCACCTGCTCCGAAATGGCCTGCAGCATGGCGGGGGCCTTCTTGTGGGCGGCGTATTCCATCTGCACCGGGGACACCGGGGCCGTCACGTTGAGTATGGGATGCCGCGCGGCGCGGATGCTGTCCCAGATCTCCCCGACGTTTTTGTCGTTGACGTCCACCGCGGCGGACACGGCGGCGGACACGGTCTGGGCGATGGTCTTGTTGGACAACTGATCGGCTTTGCCCGCCGCGATGGGCGGCAGCTCGATCACATCCACCTTCAGTCGGTCCAGCAGCCGGGCCATCTCCAGCTTCTGCTTGAAGGTCAGCGCGTTTTCGCGGTTGGAGGCGGATTCCCGAAGCGTCATGTCAATCAGCTTGATGGTTCTCATGGTGTCACTCCTGTATCATATAATGATGGGTTTGATTATCCGGGATATGGGTGAAATAAAATCCCAGAAGCATATCTGCCTCTGGGACGACTTACATCACAATAAATCGCGGTACCACCCGGATTGCCGCGTGCGCGGCCACTCGTCTGCGCTCTGTCAAGCGCATAGCCATGGTAACGGGGCCTCCGTACTCCCCTACCTGCGGTTCAATCGCCTCAGGGAGTCTGCTCAGGCGGGAGACTGCACGTCGGCTTCACCGTCGGCTCGCACCCTCCGCCGACTCTCTGGGGATGAAATTCCAACCGCATAGTGCCTTCATCGCATTTGGTTTTTAGCTGTGTATCAGTTTAGCGCACTCAAACGGCGCTGTCAAGCACTTTTGCAAATCTTAATACTGTCATTTCGCCGCCGACGGCTTTACAACCGGGCGCTTCTGCGGTATAATATTCTAAATCGTTTTTGCCCCTCATAAGATTGGAAGGATGTTTTTTATGGACAAGGAACAGTACAAGGAATTTTACGCCGAGGTCTATCGCCATTCGCTGGCCCACATACTGGCCAAGGCCGTGATCGAAATCTACGGCGCGGACAAGGTGCAGTACGCCATCGGCCCGCAGATCGCCGACGGCTTCTACTACGACTTTGAGATCCCCGTCACCATCGGCACCGACGACTTCAAGGCCATCGAGGACAAGATGCGCGAGATCATCAAGCGCCGCGAGGACTGGACCTGCCAGGAGCTTTCCCGCGAGGCGGCTCTTGAGCAGTTCAAGGGCCAGAAGTTCAAGACCGAGCTGATCAACGACCTGCCCGAGGGCGAGACCATCACCTGCTACCGCACCGGCGACGACTTCATCGACCTGTGCCGGGGCCCGCACGTCTCCAATTCCCAGGAGCTGATGGGCGCGGCGTTCCAGATTCGCTCCGTGGCGGGCGCCTACTGGCGCGGCGACGAGCACCGCGAGCAGCTGCAGCGCGTGTACGTGTACGCCTTCCAGGACAAGCAGGGTCTGAAGGACCACCTGCAGTGGATCAAGGAGGCCCAGGAGCGCGACCACAAGAAGATCGGCACGCAGCTTGACCTGTTCATGTTCGACGAGACCGCCCCCGGCATGGCCTACTGGCTGCCCCGCGGCTGGAAGATGTACCAGGCGCTGTTGGCCTATTCCCGCCAGATCCAGGCCAGGCACGGCTACACCGAGATCAGCGCCCCGCTCATCAACAAGAAGAAGCTGTGGCTGATCTCCGGCCACTGGGCCCACTACCAGAACAACATGTTCATGGTGCCCGGCGTGGAGGGCTTTTTGAGGGCGGACGCCGAGATCCCCGGCGTGCTGGAGAACCCCATGGCCGGCCTGGACGAGACCGCCACGGTGACTCTGCCCGAGGGCAGCCCGCTGTTCAACCGCGACGCGGACGACACCATGGGCGCCAAGCCCATGAACTGCCCCAACGCCATGATGACCTACAAGCGGACCCTGCACTCATACAAGGAGCTGCCCATCCGCTCCAGCGAGTATGACGTGCTGCACCGCAAGGAGAAGTCCGGCCAGATGAACGGTCTGTTCCGCGTGCAGGAATTCCGGCAGGATGACGACCACACCTTCGTCATGGAGAGCCAGATCGAGGACGAGATCAAGGACGTCCTGGGCAT
>JAFRFY010000135.1 GCA_017434085.1 Clostridia bacterium | reverse complement strand
GCAGGCAGGGATTTCATATGTTTTGAGCCTCTGCCATACGTGAAAAGTCCCTTAATCAGTGCGTGGCGTAGGGGCGATGCCCTCATCGCCCGCACTATTTCTTATTGGTTTTGTGCATCTTTACGTTAATGCAACAGCCCCCTTTTCTATGCTATCTTACGCGCTCACGCCCTCCAGCGCCGCGCCGTTGACATACAGCGCATGGCCGTTCGCGTGGACGTTGGCCGCGTCGCCGCTGAACTCGGTGATGTAGGTGTCGGCGGTGAGGGTCCAGGTGCTGGTGTCGTCCAGCGTCACGGACACCGTGCCCACCTCGGTGGAGACGGTCTCGCCCTTTGCGTTGACGATCTCCCCGCTGACGCACCCCTCGAAGGTCGAACCGTCGGTCAGGTTGAGCGTCAGGGTGGAATTGTCGCCCACCAGGATCGTGCCGGTCAGGACCTGCCCGACGGCGTTCAGCTCGGCGATGTTGTCCGCGCCGCTCCAGCCGTCGTCGCACACGGAGAGCAGTACGTTTTCCGCGTCCTCATTGACCAGCTGGACGCCCGTCAGGGTGATTACCGCGTGGGTGTTGGTCACGTGGAACATGTGGCCGCTCAGGCTCGTCAGGCTGCCGCCGTTCATGGTGAAGTGGGACGTGCCGCTGTCGGCGTCGCCGGACATGGACTGGTAGATCATGATGGTGTCCAGGAAGGTGGCGTTGCTGTTGCGCTGGGTGTTGTTGGCGGTCATGTCGCAGTCGTTGAGGGTGATGGAATTCAGGCCCTCGATGCACACGCCCTCGGACAGGTTGCTGGTCAGGGTGGCGTTTGAAACGGTGATGTCCGCTGTGGAGTAGATGGCCGGGGAGCCTAAGCCGTTGGAGGTGTAGCTGCCGCCGTCCACCATCACGGTGCCGCCGCCGCGGTCCGTGCGGATGGCCGCGGAGGAGCGCCCGTTGGTCTCGACGGTCAGGTTGCTGGCGTAGGTCACGCCGCCGCCGGTGGTCATGATGCCGCCGGAGCCGTCGCCGGTGGTGGCGATGGTGGTGTCGGAGATGATGACCGTGGTGCCGTCGCCCGCGCCGCCGTTCTGGGCGCCGTTGCCGCCGTAGCAGAACACGCCGTTCGCGCCGTCCGCGTCGGAGGTGATGGTGCCGCCGGTGATCGTCACCGTGCCGCCGCCCATGGCCAGTACCGCGGCGTTCAGGCCGTAGAAGTTGCAGCTGTCGCCGCCGTTGGAGTCGCCCGTCTTGGTGACGGTGGGGTTTTCGAGGGATACGTCCTCTTCGGTGTTCACGATCAGCGCGCTCTCGTCGGCGGTGGCGGAGGCGTAGGCGCTGTCGGCCTCGTCGGCCGCGTCGGTGATCTCCGTCGCGCCGGTGTATTCAAAGTCGGAAGCGCCGCTGCCGCCGAATCCGCCGGGACCGCCCGGGCCGCCGGGCATGCCGTCCGGGGGATTGCCCATGCCCTCGGGGGGTTCGCCGGGCATGCCGTCCGGGGGATTGCCGGGCATGCCGTCCGGGGGATTGCCCATGCCTGCCGGCGGCTCTCCCATGCCCTCGGGGGGATTGCCGTTCGCTCCGTCGGTCTCCGCCAGGGCGCTCATCGAGAATACCGTCGCCACGATCAGCGCCACGAGCGCTGCCAGTATGCGCTTTTTCATTTTCATGTTTATGTCCTCCTCATTTCCGCGTCGGTTGAAGTTTTGTATCTTTCCTGTCGACGGGAGCATCATAGCATCCCATGCTTGAAACAACCTTAAAGGAAATGAGGATTTATTAAAATTATCCCTTGTCGCAGACGATGTTTTCGATGACCGTCGCCATGACGTCCATGTCCTCCGCGGCGATGCACTCGAAGCGCCCGTGGAAGTTCATGCCGCCGGTGGCGATGTTGGGGCAGGGAAGGCCCATGAAGGACAGCCTGGAGCCGTCGGTGCCGCCGCGGATGGGCTCGTGGAAGGGCTCGACGCCCGCTTTGCGGTAGGCGCGCTCGGCGCGCTCGACGATGTCCATGCGCCCCTCGAACAGCTCCCGCATGTTGTAGTAGCTGTCCTTGACCTCCACCTCCACAGTGCCCGCGCCGTACTTGCCGTTTAAACAGGCGGCGATATCCTGAAACTGCTCCTTGCGGGCCTCGAAGCGCACCCGGTCGTGGTCGCGGATGATGTAGTTGAGCGTCGCATGCTCCTGGTCGCCGCGCATGTCGCGCAGGTGGAAGAAGCCCTCGTAGCCCTCGGTGTACTCCGGGCGCTCGGCGGGAGGCAGCATGCCGCAAAACTCCATGGCGATGAGGCTGGCATTCTTCATCCTGTTTTTGGCGCTGCCGGGGTGCACGCTGCGCCCGTACACCGTCACGCGGCCCGAGGCGGCGTTGAAGTTCTCAAAGGCCACCTCCCCCACCCTGCCGCCGTCCACGGTGTAGGCAAATTCCGCGCCGAAGCCCGGGATGTCGAAGCGGTCCGCGCCGCGGCCGATCTCCTCGTCCGGGGTGAAGCCCACGCAGATTTTGCCGTGCTTCCACTCCGGATGGGCGAGTATGGCTTCGCAGGCGGTCATGATCTCGGCCACGCCGGCCTTGTCGTCCGCGCCCAGTATCGTGCGGCCGTCGGTGACGATCAGCGACTTGCCCTTCGCCCCGGCCACATCCGGGAACACCGCCGGGTCCAGCACGTCGCCGCTGTCCAGCGTGAGGGGGCCGCCGTCGTAGCGCTCGACGATCCGGGCGTTCATCGGCGCGCACGGCACGCAGTTCACCACGTCCATGTGGGCGATCAGCCCGATGGCCGGAAGCTTCTCCGCGTTCGCCGGAATGCTGCCGTACACGTAGCCGTTGCCGTCCACCCGGGCGTCCTCGATGCCCAGGCCCTTCATCTCCTCCGCGAGCGCCCGCGCCAGCACCAGCTGCTTTGCGGTGCTGGGACAGGTCTCGCTGTGCTTGTCCGACGCCGTGTCGAACTGTATGTATTTCATCAGACGCTCATACGCGCGCATAGCATTTTCCTCCTGTTTATTATATCATTCTCATCCAGTCCCTGCCGGAATACAGCAGGCGGCGCACCTCCATGACATCTCCGATGACTACGTAAAACACATTGTAATTGCCCACGCCGATGCGGTAATAGGGATGCTCGCGCTGCCGCCGGGAGCGATAGACCTCAAAGGCCTCCGGATTTTGCAGGCGGCGTTGTATCGCGGCCTCTACGTCGTCGATCAGCTTGAGCGCCGCGTCGGGGTTTTTCAGTTCGATGGCGATGTAGTCTACGGCGCAGTTCAGGTCCTGCTCGAACAGGGGCAGAAGCTGAAGCGCGTATCGCCTATCCATGAACCCTCGCGCGCGCGCGCGAAAAGACCTCCTGCCCGGTCAGCCGCAGGTCGCTGGCGGCGGCGGCGCGATCCGCCTCGTCCAGGCGGCGCTCCACGCCCTCGGTCAGGGCGGCGTACTGCTCCAGGCTCATCAACACCATGGTGCCGTAGCCGTTCTTGGTCAGATAGACCGGCTGGCCGGAGTGGAGCACGGTCTCTTCGATCTCGGGGTATTTGTTTCTCAGGTCGGAAACAGGGCGTATCTGCATCATAGCCATCCCTCCTTGCTATCATTATTTTATCATAATTTTATGACAATGGCAATCCCGAAAAAGGCCGGACGCTTCGCGTCCGGCGGGGGTGCGGGGGCAGAGCCCCTGCGATGTAGGAACCAAGATAGAAATCAAGACTGGCTCCATTACTCCGTGAAGGTGGCTCTAAAAGTCCGTGCAACTGGCTCTCTCGATCCGGAATCTACATATGATGCTGGCATTTCCATTTCT
>JAFRFY010000012.1 GCA_017434085.1 Clostridia bacterium | reverse complement strand
TCAATGGCCGCTTCTTCGGCAACGACCCCGAGACGGTGCCCGCCAAGGCGCTGTCCGTGGGCATCGCCACCGTCACCGACTCCAGGGAAGTCCTCATCCTCATCAACGGCCACAACAAGGCCCGCGCGCTGGCCGCGTCCGTCGAGGGCGGCGTCAGCCAGAAGTGGACCTGCTCCGCGCTGCAGCTGCACCCGGCGGCCATCATCGCCTGCGACGAGCCCGCCTGCGGCGAGCTGACCGTGGACACCTACAAGTATTTCCTGGATAGTGAGAAGGCCGAGAGGCTGTAAATGGGCAAGGGGAAATGGGAAATGGGAAATGGTGACCGCTCGGTCCGGGCGCTTTCTGTTCCCTGTTCCCTGTTCCCTGTTCCCTCCCTGTAAGGAGAGGTAAAAATATGGGCAAGTATTTCGGCACCGACGGCTTCCGGGGCGAGGCCAACATCAATCTGACCGCGGATCACGCCTATCAGGTGGGCCGCTTCCTGGGCTGGTACTACAGCCAGCAGCGCAAGTTCTCGGGCAACCGCGAGCGCGCGCAGATCGTCATCGGCAAGGACACCCGCCGCTCCAGCTACATGTTCGAGTACGCGCTGATCGCGGGCCTGACCGCCTCGGGCGCGGACGCCTACATGCTCCACGTCACCACCACCCCCAGCGTGGCCTGGGTGACCCACGCGGACGAGTTCGACTGCGGCATCATGATCTCCGCCTCCCACAACCCCTACTACGACAACGGCATCAAGCTGCTGGACGGCAAGGGCGAGAAGATGCGGGAGGACACCATACAGCTCATCGAGGACTACCTGGACGGCAAGCTCAACGTGTTCGGCCAGCAGGTGAAGGAGCTGCCCTTCGCCACCAAGGAGAACATCGGCCAGACGGTGGACTACGTCAGCGGCCGCAACCGCTACGTGGGCTACCTGATCAGCCACGGCCTGTACAGCTTCCGCGGCCTGCGGGTGGGCCTGGACTGCGCCAACGGCGCCTCCTGGATGATCGCCAAGGCGGTGTTCGAGGCCCTCGGCGCGCGCACCTACGTGATGGGCGCCGAGCCCAACGGCCTGAACATCAACAAGGGCGTGGGCTCCACCCACATCGAGGCGCTGCAGCAGTTCGTGCTGGACAACAAGCTGGACGTGGGCTTCGCCTACGACGGCGACGCCGACCGCTGCCTGTGCGTGGACGAGAAGGGCGACGTGCTCACCGGCGACCACATCATGTTCGCCTACGCCTGCTACATGCAGGACCGTGGCAAGCTGGTGGACAAGCCCGTGGTGACCACCGTCATGAGCAACTTCGGGCTGTTCAAGGCTTTGGCCGAGCGCGGCATCGACTGCGTCAAGACCAAGGTGGGCGACAAGTACGTCTACGAGTACATGACCACCCACGGCTGCCGCCTGGGCGGCGAGCAGTCCGGCCACATCATATTCTCCAAGTACGCCACCACCGGCGACGGCATACTGACCTCCCTCAAGATGATGGAGTGCATGCTGGCCCGCAAGAAGAAGATGAGCGAGCTGTGCGAGGGCTTCCAGATGTACCCCCAGGAGCTCATCAACGTGCGGGTCTACGACAAGACCGAGGCCCAGAACGACCCCGACGTGCAGGCCGCCGTGAAGGCCGTGGCCGAGCAGTTGGGCGAGACCGGCCGCATACTCGTGCGCGAGTCCGGCACCGAGCCCGTGGTGCGCGTGATGGTCGAGGCCGAGTCCGACGACCTCTGCCTCGAGCTGTGCAACCGCGTCGTGGAGGTCATCAAGGCCAAGGGACACGCCGTGAAGTAAACAAACATTCCATCCCCGCCGCAAATGCGCGGCGGGATTTTTCTTTTTGAAGATGAGTGACAATATTTGCGAGGTATGCTATAATGTAATCAGAAATCAGTATTTACAGGAGCCAAGCCATGTTCTATCCCTGCCTCGTCGTGGATCACGACGACACCGTGGTCAACAGCACCGCGACGGTACACTACCCCTGCTTCGTGCAGTATTGCGGGGAGTTCTTTCCCGACTATCACTGCACGCTGGAGCACTACTTCGTGCAGAACTTCCACCCCGGCGTGGTGCCCTTCTTCCGGGACGAGGTGGGCCTGAGCGACGAACAGATGAAGCACGAGCAGGCCTATTGGAACGCCTACGTGCAAAACCACGTGCCCCAGGTCTATCCCGGCATGGCGGACATACTGTGGGAACAGAAGCGCCGCGGCGGCAGGCTGTGCGTGATCTCCCACTCCTATTCAAAGAACATACTGCGGGACTACCGTGAAAACGGCCTGCCCGAGCCGGACATGGTGTTCGGCTGGGAGATGCCCGCCGAGCGGCGCAAGCCCAAGCCCGACGCGCTGTATGAGATCATGGGCGCCTACGGCTACCGGCCCTCCGAGCTTCTGATGCTGGACGACCTGAAGCCCGGCTACGACATGGCCCGCGCCTGCGGCGTGCCCTTCGCCGCGGCGGGCTGGGCCAACGACATCCCCGAGATCGAGGGCTTCATGCGCCAGAACTGCGATTTGTACTTCAAGACCGTCGAGGCGTTTGGAAGGTACTTGTTTGACTGAAAGGGGCGTACAATTTTGAAGAGAATCATCCGCATCGTGCTCACCGGCGGCCCGGCGGCGGGCAAGACCACCCTCATCAGCCGCATACTCAACGAATTCAAGCCGGAAAACGGCTGGCGGGTCATCACCATCCCGGAGACGGCCACGGAGCTGATCTCCGGCTTCGGCATACGGCCCTTCGGCGGCTGCATGTCCATGCTGGCGTTCCAGGATTTCGTGATCGCCGACCAGCTCCACAAGGAGCAGCTGGCGCTCAAGGCCGCCCAGGTGGTGGACGAGGAGAACGTGCTCATCATCTACGACCGGGCGGTGCTGGACGACAAGGCCTACGTCACCGACGAGCAGTTCGCCGAGGTGCTCGCACGCTTCGACGGGCGCACGGAGGCCGACGTGCTCGCGGGCTACGACGCGGTGCTGCACCTGGTCACCTGCGCCAAGGGCGCGGAGTTCGCCTACAACCTGGGCAACGCCGCCCGCACGGAGACCATCGAGTCCGCCCGGGAGATGGACGACCGCACCCTGCGCGCGTGGAGCGGCCACCGCAACCTGCGGGTGATCGACAACTCCGTGAGCTTTGACGACAAGATGCGCCGCGCCATCCGCGAGGTCTACCGCATCGTGGGCGAGCCGGTGCCGATGATGAAGAAGCGCAAGTATTTGATCGAGATGCCGGACATCGCCCTGATCACCGGGCGGTACAACGCCGTGGCGCTTCAAATGATGCAGACCTACCTGCTGCCCACGCAGCCCGACGTGGAGCGCCGCATCCGCCAGCAGAAGAACGGCGAGGACTACCTGTACTTCTACACCGAGAAGCACACCATGCCGGACGGCTCCAAGTGGGCCACCGAGCGCGCCGTGTCCGAGAAGCAGTACGTGCGCTACCTGATGGAGTGCGACAGCAGCATGCACAGCGTGCGCAAGGTGAAGCACCGCTTCATATACGACGGCCACCGCATCGAGATCGACGTCTACCCCTTCTCCACGGACCGCGCGGTGCTGTTCGCCTATTCCGACAACGATCCCGCCGCCCTGCCGCCCGAGGTGCGCGTCATCCGGGAGGTCACCGGCGACCCCGCCTACAAAAACCGCCGCCTGGCCACGACCCAGACGCTCCACGAGGGGTGAGGGAGGGCAACAGGGCTGTCTCATATGAATATGCTACCAAATCCAATGTAGGGGCGCCCAATGGCTGCCCGCCCGGCAGGAATCGTGGATTCGCGTCGGGCGGGCGCCGCATCGGCGCCCCTACATAGTGTATGAACGTATTGTTTTTATACGGCTCTTCACGGTTTGTTGTGGGATAGCGGACACCTCATCCGCCCCTGACGCTTCGCTGGGCCCTACGGGCCGGGGTACCGTTCCGGGGGCCTGCCGCAGGCGGGACGGATGAGGTGTCTATCCCACAAGATAACGCAAATAACCTTGATTATGCCTCAGTGATGGCCACCGGCGGGGTGAATACCACGTCGGCCTTGGCGATGGTGGCGGTGAGGATGGCGACGGTCTCGGTCGCGGCATCTTCAACCGCTTCCTGCGCTTCTTCCGCGGCGACCGCTTCATCGGCTTCTTCGCCGGCGTCCTCCGTTGCCTCCTGGGCGGGTTCCGCCGGTGCGGTCATCTTATAATACACGGTGTACTCCCCGGCGTTGACGCCCGTGGGGATGTCCGGGGCGAAGTTTTCTCCGTCCAGCGAATAGAGTACGGTTCCGTCGTCGGGACCGGTCACCAGCGCCTGGGGTTCGCCGGTATACACCAGCCCCTCCACGGCCATCGGCGCGGCGGCGACTTCCTCGTCCGTCAGCAGCTCCATCAGGGCCTCCGCTTCGGCGGCTTCCGCCTCGGCGGGCGTTTCCGCATCCTCGACGACGGGCGCATCCTCAGAAGCTTCCTCGTCGGAAGATTCTTCCTCAGTGGCTTCCTCGTCGGAAGATTCCACCTCCTCGGAAGATGTTTCCTCGACGGTTTCTTCCTCTTCCTCGGCATCCTCCTCGACCCGCACCTCCCCGGAGGTTTCCTCCGGGGGCTCTTCCTCCGCGTCCGGCGTCAGGTCCGCTTCGATTTCCTCCGACAGCGCGGCGTCCGTCTCCCCGGGCGTGGCGTCGACGTTCTCCGCCGCGATCTCCCCGTCCAGCGCCTCGGCCTCCGTCGCCTCATTTTCCGCCAGCGCGAGCATCGACAGCGCCAGCAGCGCGCTCAGCGCGAGCGCCAGCATGACCTTCATGATATGCTTCATTTTTCCTTCCTCCTTACTTGACCGTCACCTTCACGCCCACGCGCAGGCCGTTTTCCGCCACGGCGAACACCGTGCACCTGCCCGGGCCCACGCCGGTCACGCGGCCGTTCGCGCTCACCGTCGCCACGGTGCGGTCGCTGCTGAAATAGCGAATCTTCGCCGAGACGTGGTTCAGATACTCCCTGCTGTTGCTGAACTTCTTCAGCTTCGCCTTGATGGCCTTGGTCTTGCCGACCCCCACCGTCAGCTTCTTTTTCTTGACGCTGATCTTCTTCGGGTTGGTGTAATGATTGCTCTTGCCGTTGGTGATGGCGTGCACATCCGGGCTGGGCTCGCCGATGTAGGTCTTTGCGCCGCCGACGTTCTTCCACGCCCGCACATAGCCCTTATACGCGAAGCCCTTCTTGAGCCCCTTGATCTTGTAGCTTGTGCCGTTGACGCTGGCCAGAAGCTGGCAATCGCCCTTGTTGCACATGCCGAAAAACACGTCATACCCCTCCGCCCCCGGCACCGCGGTCCAGCCCATTTTC
>JAFRFY010000134.1 GCA_017434085.1 Clostridia bacterium | reverse complement strand
CGCCCCTACGCCACGCACTGATTAAAGGCGTTTTCACGCATGGCAGAGGCTTAAAACATCTAAAATCTCTGCCTGCCCGTAGGGGCGCTTCCGCGCTTGCGCCTGCCCTCATCGCCCAGTTCCCGTCGGTTCATTTGTGCAGATTGCCCTTAGCGCAACAGCCCCTGGCAGCCCGAAGGGCTGACGGATGAGGTCGTCCCCCGTCCCCCAATTCCCAATTCCCCATTCCCAATTCCCCATTCTCCCACAGGAGGTCCCACCATGATCATCCGCAAAATCCGCCCGGAGGAGTTCAAGCGCTGCCAGCAGCTGTGCGCGCTGGCGTTCGAATACCCGATGAAGGACGCCGATCTTTCCCCGGAGGCGGCGCTTGACAAAATCCGTCAAAATCCCCTGTCCATGCAGGACGTCCACTGGGACAGCCAGTGGGCCGCCTTTGGCGACGACGACGCCACCATGCTGGCCACGCTGACCGTCATCCCCTGGCGGGCCCGCTTCGACGGGTGCGACGTACCGATGGGCGGCATCGGCGGCGTGGCGTCGCTGCCCCAGTACCGCCGGGGCGGCGCGATCCGCCGGTGCGTCGAGGCGGCCCTCCGCGACCTGCATGACAGTGGAACGCTGCTGTCCTATCTCTACCCCTTCTCCACCGCGTTCTACCGCAAATTCGGCTACGAGCTCGGCTGCGACTGGACGCGCTGGCGCTTAAAGCTCTCCGGCATGCCCACATTGTCCGTGGCGGGCCGCTGGCAGCTCTCCGAGCCCGACCGCCCGCTGACCGACGCCATCCGCGCCGTCAACCGTGCCCGCGAGGCGCGCTACAACTGCATGGTGCTCAGCGGCGACACCGAATACCTGTACCTGCGGGAGGACCCTTTCGTCACCAAGCACTACACCTACGTGTACTACGACGCCCAGGACCGCCCCCGCGCCCACCTGACCGCCGTGCCGGAGGGGGGCGCGCTGCGGTGCCCCCGGTTCGTGTTCAGCGACAGGGAGGGCTTCTGCGGGCTCCTGGCGCTGCTCATGCGCCTGTCCGCCGACCACAGCCACGCCACGCTGTGCCTGCCCACGGATGTCGACCTCCGCGGCGTGCTGCCCGAGTGGAGCTTCGGAAATGTGGAGCGCGCCGTCGAGCAGCGCGGCATGGTGCGGGCAGTGAACGTCGAGGGCCTGCTGCGCGTCGCCCGCGCCCGCGGTGAGGGGAGCCTGCGCGTAGCCGTCGCAGACCCCCTGCTGCCCGAAAACGACGGCTGCTTCGAGGTAGCCTTCGCCCCGGGCCGGCCCAATGCCGTGCGCCGTGTAGCGGATTCCCCCGACATCGCGCTGACCATACAGGATTTCAGCCGCCTGATCGTGGGCTGCTGCGACGCCGCCGACCCCGACTGGCTCCCGGATGTGCAGCTGAACTGCGCCCCCGAGCGCGCCGCCCAGCTGTTCTACCGCAAGCCGACGTTCATCAGCCAATATTTCTAATCCCGCGACATCATTGTCCGGTCCGACGGGCGATGAAGGCATCGCCCCTGCGGATACCGTGCCGTCGTAGGGGCGATGCCCTCATCGCCCGTTGCGCATGCCCGAACCGAACAACCATACCGCATTGACGGAGGCTCCCCATGAAGTGCATCATCAACGGAACGCTGCTTTTGAAGGACGGCCAGCTGACGGGCAAAGCCCTGCTGTTTGACGATAAGATTCGCGCCCTGACGGACGATGCGCCGCCGGACGCGGAGGTGATCGATGCCGCGGGCGGCTGTGTGTCCCCGGGGCTGATCGACGTGCACTGTCACGGCTTCATGGGCTGGGACGCCTCCCACGGCAGCCTCGACGAGCTGCGCCGGATGTCCCGGCGGGCCGCGCAGACCGGCGTGACCGCCTGGCTGCCCACCACCATGACGCTGGACTGGCCGGTGCTTGAGCGGTGCTTCGCCGCCATCCGCCGGGCGCAGGCGGACAGCCTCTCCCCCGACTGGCGCGGCGCGCAGGTGCTGGGCGCGCACGCGGAGGGACCCTTCATCAGCCCGAAGCGCAAGGGCGCGCAGGCGGAATCCGCTATCCATCGCCCGGACGCGACCCTGCTCCGCCCCTGGGCCGACGTCATACGCCTCCTCACCCTCGCTCCGGAGCTCGACGGCGCGATCGAGTGCATCCGCGCCGCGCGCGCTATGGGCATCGCCGTCTCCATGGGCCACACCGACGCCACCTGGGACGAAGCCATGGCGGGCATCGAGGCCGGCGTCACCCACGCCACCCACACCTTCAACGCCATGTCGCCGCTGAACCACCGGGAGCCGGGGGCCGTCGGCGCGGCGCTCGACGACGACCGGGTGTACTGCGAGCTCATCTGCGACACCTTCCACGTCCACCCGGCGCTGTTTAACCTCATGGCGCGGCAGAAGCCCGGCCGGCTGGTTCTGATCACCGATTCCATCGCCTCCGCCGGGCTGCCCGACGGCCCGCACGACCAGATGGGCGCGACGGTCATCGTCGACGGCATCCGCTGCCGCTTCCCCGACGGCACCATCGCCGGCAGCGCCCTCACGCTTGACCGCGCCGTCCGCAACTTCCGAAAATACACCCACCTGCCGCTGTGGCAGGTGGTCCATATGGCCTCCCTCGCCCCCGCAGAGAGCATCGGCGTCGACGCCTGTAAGGGCTCCCTCGACCCCGGCAAAGACGCCGACATACTCATCACCGACCCCGATTTCAACATCCGCACCACCTTCGTCCGCGGAGTCCGCGCATACTTTGCCCTTCCGTAGGGGCGCCGATTCGGCGCCCGCTCCTTTCTGCCATCAAAAAGAGGTTCATCACGGAAAGTTGTGGGATTCTCTTTTCTGTCGTTTTCTGAACCTCTCCGCCTCGCTTCGCTCGGCACCTCCCACTCCCTCCGTCACCGCTTCGCGGTGCCACCTCCCTCAGAGAGGGAGGCAAGACGGGGAGGCAAGAGGGTTACAGCATAAGCGCGGCAGCCCTGGCTCCCCTTCCAGGGGAGCTGGGGCTGTTGCACTAAGGGCAATCTGCACAAATGAACCAACGGGAACCGGGCGATGAGGGCATCGCCCCTACGAGCAGGCAGGGATTTCATATGTTTTGAGCCTCTGCCATACGTGAAAAGTCCCTTAATCAGTGCGTGGCGTAGGGGCGATG
>JAFRFY010000133.1 GCA_017434085.1 Clostridia bacterium | reverse complement strand
TGATCCGCACCTCCGTGGCGGCGGCGCTGGGCGCGGGCATCCCCATCGAGGAGCCCCGGGGCTCGATGCTGATACTGATCGGCGGCTCCACCACCGAGGTGTGCATCATGTCCATGAACGGCGTGGTGGCCGCCCGCACCATGCGCACCGGCTCCCTGGCGCTGGACGAATCCATCATGCGCTACATACGCCGGGAGAAGAAGCTGATCATCGGCCAGCGCACCGCCGAGGACCTGAAGGTGGACCTGGGCACCGCCGTGATGAACCCCAACCTGTCCCGGGACAAGGTGGCGCTCCGCGGCCGCGACGCCATCAGCGGCAAGCCCGCCACGGTGGAGATCACCGCCGAGGACATCCACAGGGCCATCATGCCGCCGCTTGAGATGCTGGTGGAGAACATACGGGACGCCTTCGAGAACATCCCCCCGGAGCTTGCGGAGGACATACTGCCCCAGGGCATCTACCTGTCCGGCGGCGGCGCGCAGCTGGAGGGACTGTCCGACCGGCTGGGCGAGATGCTCAAGCTCAACGTCATGGTCCACGAAAATCCCCAGGACGACGTGGCCCTGGGCGCGTGCCTGGCCGCCTCCAACGACCGGCTGGCGCAGAAGATATCGCTGAGCGGGTGCCTGATCGAAGTATAATTGGGAGCGATGACATCAATGCCTTCCAAGAAGAAGAGAAAGACAAACAAGCGCTACGCCAGGAAGCGCTCGCCGCAGGAGATACGCCTGCGCCGCATACGCCGGCGCAACATACTGTTCTCCATACTGGTCATACTGGTGGTCGCGGCGGTGGTGTTCTTCCTGATTTTGCGCAATTCCAACGATATATCGCTGGCGGAAAACGGCATCGGCTCGCTGTTCAGCCGCGTGCAGAGCGCCTTCACCAGCGCCACGAGCGGCGTGCGCGAGTTCGTCACGCGCTGGCACAACTATGACGTGCTGGAGCAGGAGTACAACGCGCTGTCGCTGAAATACCAGGAGGCGTCGCTCCAGCTGAACGCCGCCCAGGAGGCCATGCAGGAAAACGACCGCCTGAAGACCAGCCTGGAGGCCAAGAGCCGCTACGAATCGCTGGACCCCATCTACGCCAGGGTGATCGCCCGGGCCCCGGGCCAGTGGTTCGAGACCTTTTCCATCAACCGCGGCAAGAACGACGGCGTCAGCGCCGGCATGGCCGTGGTCAACGGCGACGGCCTGGTGGGCCGCGTGTACGAAGCCGGCAACAACTACGCCAAGGTCATCTGCATCATCGACACCCGCTCCGCCGTGGCCTGCATGGTGCAGTCCACCCGCGACAACGGCATCATGCGCGGCGAGATCACCCAGTCCGCCGTGCGGGCGGAGTGCTATGTGTACTACCTGCCCAGCCTGAACAACGTGGTGCCCGGCGACACGGTCATCACCTCCGGCACCGATTCGCTGTTCCCCAAGGGGCTGCACATCGGCACCGTCACCGCCGTGTCCATGGACGCCGGCAGCGAGGGCAGCTACGCGGTGGTGGCTCCCTCGGTGGACTTCCAGCACCTGGAGGAGGTCTTCGTGCTGCGCGAGGTCGTGGAGACCGATTCCGACGAGAACCTGCCCAGCACCGTGAACACCATGAAGCCCGTCACCCAGGCCACCCCGGCCCCGGGCGCCAACGTCACACCGACGCCCTCGCCCACGCCCGCCGAGGCGAACTGGACCTACCCGTCCGCCAGCGTGCAGCCGCAGATCGAAACCCTGCCCGAGGACGAATGGGTGAGAACGACGTAAATATTCCTCCGGAGGTAATGCCGTGTTCCGTCGATTCAGCCCGATACTGCTCATACTGGCGTGTTTCCTGCTGGACACCGCCGTCATGCCCATCGTCTACGGCGGGGTGTATACCGTGCCGCTGACGATCGTGGCCGTTTTCGGCATCGGCATGGTGCTGGGGCGCATGAGCGGGCTGCTGTTCGGCACGCTGGGCGGGCTGTTGATGGACATCACCACCGGCACGCTGGGCGCCATGACGTTCTTCTTCATGTTCGTGGGGTTCATGATCGGCCTGATCGTGTACGTCCCCGCCGAGCGCCTGCTGCCCTCCCGGCGCAAGCAGCGCCGCAGGATACTGTGGCAGGCCGTCTGGGTGTTCGCGCTGTACACCATGGGGGAGATCGCCATACTGGTGGCGCAGTACTTCAACACCGCCGCCATGCAGTGGCTGTATTTGCTCAACATACTGATCCGCGCGCTGATCTGCACCGCGCTCACGATGCTTTTGCGCCCCGCGATGCAGCGTATGCTCGTGGGTAAAAACCCGAACCGCGCGCTGTCGCGCAATCGGGAGGTGAAAAACTTTTGAAGCCCTACTTTAAGCGCATGCTGGTGCTGTCCGGCATACTGGTTATCGTGTTCATCGCATTCTTCGTGCGCCTGAACTACATGATCCGCGTCACCGGCGACAACTACTCCAACCGCGCCGCGACCCGCTCCACCAAGACCATCACGCTCTACGGCAACCGCGGCACCATATTCGACACCAACATGGTGCCCCTGGCCTACGACCGGCGCAGCTTCAACGTGACCTTCTACCGCGACCCCACCCGCAACAGCGACGCGGACCGGCTGGCCTACACCCAGACGCTAATACAGGTGATCAAGCTGGTGGAATCCAACGGCAAGTCCTGCGTGAACGATTTCTGGCTCAAAAAGGGCGAGGACGGCTACTGGCACTTCGATTCCGGCTCCGGCGTCCCGGCGGTGGAGAACACCCGCGAACGCCAGTGGCGCTCCAACTTCTACCTGAGCAAGGTGGACGAGCGGGAGCTCTACCCCTCGCTGTTGAATAAATACTGCCTGACGGAGCTCGCGCAGAGGGGCGACATCGACCTGAGGCGGGACGAGGACCTGATCGTGAAGGTGCTGGCCCTGTGGCAGGAGAGCCGCATGAACGCCTTCAACTCCACCCCGGTGACCATCGCCTACGACGTGGGCTACGAGACGGTCTCCGAGATCGAGGTGCGGGCGCTGGACCTGCTGGGCATCGACGTGTCCGAGAGCTCCTCCCGGGTGTACCCCCAGGGGCGCACCGCCTGCCACGTCACCGGCTACATCAGCAAGATCAGCCAGAACGCGCTGGAGACCTACCAGAGCCAGGGCTACCCCAACGACGCCTACATCGGCTCCGACGGCATCGAGCGCTCCCTCGAGGACCAGCTCACCCCCTTCATCAAATACCGCCAGGGCAAGCGCGTGGTGGAGGTGGACACCCGCGGCAAGGCCGTGCGCGAGCTGTCCTACACCGCGCCCACCGACGGCAACTCCGTGGTGCTGACCATCGACGTGGACCTGGAGGACGTGATGTCCGCCGCGCTGAAGTCCACCATACTGGACATCCGCCAGCAGCAGGAAAAGACCATGCGCCGCGACCACTGGAAGCGCGAGAACGAGGACATCGTCAAGCAGTACAAGCAAAACGACTGGACCATCAGCCTGGCGGAATCCGGCGCGATGGTGGCCATGGACCCCTACACCGGCCGGGTGCTGGGGATGATCAGCTATCCCGACTACGACCTGTCCATATTCAACGACGGCAAGGTGGACGAATCCCTGTGGTCCGAGGCCATGGAGGGCAACGACCCCCTGTACAACCGCGCCATCTCCACCAAGGACGCCCCCGGCTCCATATTCAAGCTGTGCACGGCGCTGGGCTCGCTGTCCGAGGGCGTATTGACGCTGGACGAGCGCATCAGCGACATGGGCGGCTTCTACAAGACCAACCAGACCAACCCCGCCAAGTGCTGGACCTCCAACCCCGCGCTGCACCAGAACCAGACCATCGTGGAGGGCCTCAAGAACTCCTGCAACTACTTCTTCTACGAGTGCAGCTACCGCCTGGGCATCGACCGGCTGTACCAGTGGGCCGCCGCCCTGGGCCTGACCAGCAAGACCAACATCGAACTGCCCGGCGAGGCCACCTCCATCGTGGGCAACCAGCACATGCTCTACGACCCGGACAACTCCCCCACCTGGCAGAACACCGCCAAGCCGCTTCTGACCTACGAGGCCATCAAGGCCAGCCTGACCAAGACCATCACCGAGCGGCAGATGAACATCACCAACGAGGTGATGGAGAAGGCCATCGCCGACCTGATGCGCATCGCGGTCAGCTATGAGCAGAAGACCGACTGGTACCGCCCCATCCGCGAGATATTGCAGTACGACCTGGGCCTGCCGGGGGATTACATCGCCAGCCACTACATGGTCAACACCTACGTTACCTACCTGGCCGACCTTTTCTGGACCCCCAATGAGACCATCATGTGCGGCATCGGCCAGTCCGTCACCCAGGTGACGCCGGTGGCCGTCGCCCGCTACGTGAGCGCCATCGTCAACGGCGGCACCGTGTACGACGCCCAGATCGTGGACAAGATCATCGCCCCCGACGGGCAGATCGTGCTGGAGAAGCAGCCGGTCATCGCCAACGTCATCGACACCGACCCCGCCTACTACGCCGCCATACGCAAGGGCATGGAGGAGGTTACCGACGAGGTCGCCGGCGGCACCGCCTCCAAGTACTTCCGCGAGGCGCGCTACAAGATCGCCGCCAAGACCGGGACCTCCCAGAGGACCCAGCTCGACGTGGAAAACAACAGCTGGATGGTGGCCTACGCCCCCGCCGACGACCCGAAGATCGTGGTGGTGTGCTACATCCAGAACGGCTATTCCGGCGCGTATTCCTCCCCTGCGGTCATCCGCACCATCGAATACTACCTCGACAGCCTCCAGCACGTGGAGACCACCACCGTGGCGGGCGAGTTCACGCTGGCCGAATAATTCCTGAAAAAGGAGTTCGTCAATGTTCTCAAGAATCCGGGCATTCTTCAAGTACATCCGGGACAATCAGTTCGACCGCAGCCTGATGAAGTACTTCGACTGGCCGCTGTTCCTGATCGTCGTGGTCATATCGCTGTTCGGGGTCGTGTGCATATTCTCCGCGACCTCCAGCCAGGTGACCGAATATCCCGCGAACATCGTGGAGATGCTGCAGACCCAGTCCATACTCTACCCCAGGCTCCAGCTGATGTGGATTGGCGCGGGGCTTGTGGCCATGGCGTTTATCATATTCTTCCCCTACGATCTCTACGGCCAGTACGCCAACGTGATCTACACCGCCAACATCGGCCTGTTGGTGTTCACGCTGCTGGTGGCGCAGGTGGGCCGCGGCGGCATGACGGCGTTTCTGTCCTGGGGCGGCGGCGACCGCGGCTTCCAGACCTCGGAGATCGGCAAGATCGCCATCATCATCGCCCTGGCGAAGGCCTTCTCGGTGCGCACCAAGCCCATCATGAAGTTCTCGGACATCATCCCCCTGGCCATCTACACCGGCATACCGCTGGTGCTGATCGTCGCCCAGCCGGACGTGGGCACGGCGCTGGTGTACCTGGCGGTGTTCGCGGTGATGGTGCTGGTGTCCGGCACCAACGCCAAGCTGATCTGGGGCGTCATCATCGCCTTCGCGCTTTTGCTGGTGCCGCTTTGGTACTTCATGAACAACTCGGCATCGGACAACTTCCGCTTCGAACGCATCCTCATCTGGCTGAACCCCGAGGCCTATCCCGACAAGGCCCGGCAGGTCATCAACGGGCAGATCGCCATCGGTTCTGGCGGCATCTGGGGCAAGGGCATCGTGTCGCCGGGCAGCTTCGCCTCGCTGGGCTACATCTCCGACGACCACACCGACTTCATATTCGCCATCGTGTGCGAATCCTTCGGCCTTGTGGGCGGCTGCGCGCTGGTACTGGCCTACATGGCGCTGATCGGGCGCATGATCTGGCTGTCCATCAAGGTCAACGACCCCTACGGCTCCTACCTGATCGTGGGCGTGTCCGCCATGATGATCTTCCACGTGGTGGAGAACGTGGGCATGGTCATAGGGCTTCTGCCCGTCACGGGCATCCCCCTGCCCTTCGTCAGCTACGGGGGCTCCAACATGCTCACCAACATGATGGGCGTCGGCCTGGTGCTCAACGTGGTCATGCGCTACCGCCAGCGCGAGCTCCAGCAGCGCACCAGCACCAACCGCGTCGTGCAGCTGTAAAATTTAAAGGCCGCCTCCGTTCGCAAACCGAACGGAGGCGGCCTTCTCTGTACTCTGCACTCTGTACTCTGTACTCTGTACTCTGCACCCTGAAAATTGTCTGTCCCCGCCTGTGCGCGACACCCTTGCAAGTTGGCGCCGCGAGGCGGGGATCAGTGTTTGGGGATACGGTTGTCATGCGCGAGCACCGCTGGCGTGCGGCTGTCGCGCATTCACCCGGCACGTCTGCCGGACCATGAAGGTGGCGAACCCTCAATGATGCTATTATATATTCCAAAGATGTACCCAGTATGAACAAAACGGTCTGAATTTCAAACAAAAGTCCAACGCTGCTGTGACATCCATGCCTTTTATCATTGAGATGCTTCATTTGTCGCTGGATATGTGGTATAATGGGCCCATCATCCATCAGGAGGTCCTCGCCATGACATTCACGGGCACGGTGGAGCACGGCAAGCAGATGGGAAGGCAGCTGGGCTTTCCCACGGCCAACATACGGCCGGAGGGCTCCCCCGCGCTGCCGGAAAACGGCGTCTACGCGGCGGCCGTGTTGCTGGAGGGCGAGGCCGCGCCGCGCCCCTGCATGCTGAACCAGGGCATCCACCCCACGCTGCCCGAGGGCAAGCCCACCATCGAGGCGCACCTGCTTAACTACGAGGGCGACCTGTACGGCCTGCGCGTGCGGGTGGAATACCTGCGCTTCCTCCGGCCCGAGCGCCGCTTCGACAGCCTGGACGCCCTCAAGGCCCAGCTCAACCGCGACCTCGAGGCCACCCGGGAATGGTTTCGGGAGCATCCCTTGTAAAGTTCACATTCCTGTGGTAAACTATATCCATTCACACGAAAGCGGGGGTCCTATCATGAGTGATCTGAACATCGTCTGCCTGGATCTCGAGGGCGTGCTGGTGCCAGAGATCTGGATCGCGTTTTCCGAGGCCAGCGGCATACCGGAGCTGAGGCGCACCACCCGGGACGAGCCCGACTACGACAAGCTGATGAACTGGCGGCTGGGCATACTGCGCGAGCACGGCCTGGGGCTTCGTGACATACAGGCCACCATCGCCAAAATCGACCCGCTGCCGGGCGCGAAGGCCTTCCTGGACGAACTGCGCGCCACCACCCAGGCGGTGATCCTCTCGGACACCTTCACGCAGTTCGCCCGGCCCCTGATGGAAAAGCTGGGCTGGCCGACCTTGCTGTGCAACGCCCTGGAGGTCGCGCCGGACGGCATGATCTCCGGCTACAAGATCCGCATCGCCCAGTCCAAGCTGAGCACGGTGAAGGCGCTTCAATCCGTGGGCTTTGACACCATCGCCTGCGGGGACAGCTACAACGACCTGGGCATGATCCGCGCCAGCAAGGCCGGGTTCCTGTTCCGCTCCACCGAGCAGATCAAGAAGGATAACCCCGACCTGCCCGCCTTCGAGGATTACGACGACCTCCTCGCGGCCATCAAAGCGGCGCTGTGACGATGAAAAGGCCACCGGACATCGCGCCGGTGGCCTTTGCTTTTTTCATCATGTCCTGTACCGATTCCACAGCGTCTCCCGGGCGTAATTGCCGCGGGTGACGGCCTTGCCGGCGCGGTTCGAGGGGGCCTCGAAGTTGTAGCAGAAATCGTAGCCCGCGTCGTAGGCGCCCTGCTCGTCGTTGCTCACGGCCAGCAGCCGCTTGTGCACCGCCGGGTAGCGGTTCTTGAGCTCGTAGGCCAGGTAGTACAGCTGGCCCTCCAGCGTGGTGTGGTCGAAGCCGTTGGTGCCGCACCACTCCTCCAGGCGGGTCTTGCGCCCCAGGTGCCACTGCACGATGCCGTAGCTGGAGCCCCTGTCGCCGCCGGCGGTGGGCTTGTAGCCGGATTCATACTTGATGTTGGCCATCACGCCGCAGGCCGCGGCGGTGTTGTAGCCCATGGTCTTGGTGAGGAATTTGAACACGATCTGCTCGTTGTTGCCGGAGAGGTCCACCTTGCTGTCGGCGGCGTTGTCCGCGGTTTTGACGCTGCTCTGGGCGTCCTCAGCCAGGTTGGCCTTGTCCATGTAGCCCACGATGCCGTTGCGCTCCACCATGGCGCAGCTGCCCTTGGTGGCCAGCAGCACCAGCTTCGCGCCCTGCTCGACGCTGACGTACTCGCTTGAGGCGCTGGGGCGCGCGTACACCCGGCACTGCTGGGTGGTCACCATGGCCTTGCGGTCGTACTTCTGCACGGTGCCCGTGGCGGTGACGGCGGTGTCCTCCACGGCGGCCTGCGAATCGGCGCCGTTCGCGCTCAGGAAGCGGGTGTTGATGTAGCCCACCGTTTTGCCGCGCTTCACCTTCGCGTACTTGCCGTTGACGGACAGCAGCTTGAGCTTCGTGCCCTTCTTCACGGTCACGGAGCCGGACTTGGCGTTGGCCTTCTTGTACACCTTCGCCGCCTTGGTGGTCACCACGGTCACATTGTCCCCATTGTCCGCCTGCTTCGACGTGCCCTCCGAGGTCGAGCCGCCCGACACGGCGGCCATGTCGCTCACCCGGGCAACGCCCGTATGGCCGTTGTAGGAAATCAGCGCCGCGTCGCCGGAGTAGGCCTTCACCGTGACGGTCTCGTCCATCGGCACCACGCCGATCAGGGCGTGCTCGGCATCCTGCGAGTAGACCTTCATCTCCTTGCTCTTCACCACGGCCTTGAAGCTCGCGGCCAGCGCCGACGGCGCCATGCCCATCAAAAGCGCCGCCAGCAGCATGACCGTCAGTGCGCGCATCCTTTTTTCACCCATATCCGTACCTCATATGATATTTCTGTATTCAATGTTTCATACTTTTGTAATAATTATATCATTTCGGAAATATCTTGTCAATGCTTTTTTCATTTCTTTACGGAACAGATATGGGCTTTACAAATGCGGCGTGTTGTGCTATTATAGGAAAGGATAATTGAATATCGGGAAATTCACAGGTTTTGGCAATTGCCAGATCAAAAGGGAACGGGGTGCGAATCCCCGACAGGACCGCTGCTGTATGGGTGAGCGGCGCGCAGATGCCATTGGCACAAGCCGAGAAGGCGCGCGGCGCGATGAACCCGAGTCAGAAGACCTGCCTGCGAATCAAGTATCGTTTTCTTCGGCCTCAAGAAAGATATGTCCTGCGCGATTGACCCGGAGGGGTCGCGGTTGCCGCCGCGGACCCGCCGGAGAGACGTACACCACGGGATATGCGGGTTGAGCCGGTATATCCCGATTTTCATGCCCCCGCCGGACTGGTACCCGGCGGCGCGGCGATCCATCGGTTCCGGACGCCAAGGTGGGAAGTGCCGTTCCCGCCCCGCCGCTCCCCCTGCGGCGGCGTCCGGGCTTTTATTATCTCAGCTTCTCCAGCCACATCGTAAAGCGCTCCTCCGGCGGGGCCTCGAACAGCATCTCCTCGCCGGTGCGGGGGTGTACGAAGCCTATGCGGCAGGCGTGCAGCAGCTGTCCCCCGGCGACGGGAAAGGGCGATTTCTTCGGCCCGTAGACCGGGTCGCCCAGCACGGGGTGGCCGATGGAGGCCATATGGACGCGAATCTGGTGGGTACGCCCGGTGGTCAGGCGGCACTCTATAAGCGTCGCGCCCCTGAGCGGCTCCAGCACCGACCAGTGGGTCACCGCCGCCCGGCCGTCGGGCACGATGGCCATGCGCTTGCGGTCGGTGGGATGCCGCCCGATGGGGGCGTCCACGGTGCCGGAATCCGCCTTGAAGCCGCCGATCACGATGGCGCGGTAGACCCGGTGCACGGCGTGGGCCTTGATCTGCCCGGACAGGGAGACGTGGGTCATGTCGTTCTTCGCCACCAGCAGAAGCCCGGAGGTGTCCTTGTCGATGCGGTGCACGATGCCGGGGCGAATCTCCCCGCCGATGCCCGACAGGTTGTCCAGGTGCTTCAAAAGCGCGTTCACCAGCGTGCCGGTCTCGTTGCCCGCCGCGGGGTGCACCACCATGCCGGAAGGCTTGAACACCACCGCCAGGTCCTGATCCTGATAGACGATCTGCAGCGGTATGTCCTCCGCCTGCGCGCAGGTCGGCACCGGTTCCGGCACCTCCACGGCCACCGCCATGCCGGGCCTGAGCCTGAAACCCGCTTTCATCTGAGGCGCGCCGTCCACCGTCACGAGGCCGTCGCGTATGAGCGCCCCGGCGCGGGAGCGCGTGATGTCCGCAAGCGCCGCGGCGAAAACGTCCAGGCGCTCCGCCACGTCGGCGGTCTGCTCAAACCTCGCCATGCGTCCGCCCCTTCCCGCGCTCGTTGCGCCACGCGCTAAGCAGCACCAGCGCCGCGCCCACGCAGATGCACACGTCCGCCACGTTGAATATGGCGAAGCGCACGAAATCCAGCTCGATGAAGTCGATCACCGAGCCCATGGTCACCCGGTCGTACAGGTTGCCCAGCCCCCCGCCCGCGATGAGCCACAGCCCCGCGCGCAGAAGCGGCGGTTCCCCGGGCCTGCTCAGCAGGTAGACAAGTATGCCCGCGATCAGCAGCGCGGTGAACACCGTCAGAAGCCAGAAGTGGCCGGACAGCATGGAGAACGCCATGCCCGAATTGCGCGCGCTGCGAAAGCTGACGACCCCGGGGATCAGCGTCCCCCGCAGCACCCTGCGCTTCGCCAGCACCTTGGTGACCCGGTCCGCCGCCACGGCCAGCAGCATCCACTGCCAGCCCCTACATCCTCGCCTCAATTGCATGGATGACCTCCGCCAGAAAACCGCCGATCAGCGGTATATTGTCCACCACCGCCGAGCGAAGCGCCACCGCCAGCAGCGCCCCCAGCACCGAGAAGCCCAGCGTGAACCCCAGCCCCCGGCACACGCCGTAGAGCAGGTTGTCCCACACCAGGCGTCCCCGGCGGCTGACGTGGGCCACGTACTCGTCCAGGCGCATGCGCTCCAGCGTGGCGATCAGTCGCTCGATGTTCTCCCGGTCGCGTCCCGTCATAGCCTTCCACCTCTATATGGAAAGGATTGACATTTTCGCGCCGGGTTATGCACGTACAAAGGGGCTGTCTCAAAACGCCTGATGATGCAATCCCACGCCGTAGGGGCGGCGATTCGCCGCCCGCGGGCGCCCAATGGGCGCCCCTACAACGGGTTGGATTGTGTAATGATGCGTTTTGAGGCAGCCCCTTTTGTTGTCGTTAAACGCTCAGAACAGGTCGGTCTTGTCCCGCAGCAGCGCCGCCTGGGACTCGATCATGCTGCTGAAATCCGCCTTGAACGCCTTCGCGGAGGCCTTCATGGCCTCGTACTGCTCCGTCAGCGCCTCCAGCTTGGCCTGCGCCTGGGCGGTGAGCTTCTCCGCGTCGGCCTGGGCCTTGTTCAGGGTGGCGTTGGCCAGGTCCTCGGCCTCGGCCTTGGTCTGGGCCGCCTGCGCCTCGGCCTCGGCCTTGGTCTCGTCGGCGATGCGCTGGGCGCCGATCATGGCCTCGCGCATGGACTTCTGCAGGTTGTCGAAGTAGACCTTCTCGTTGTACTCCGGGGTCTTCTTCGCGGCATCCTCGGCGGCCTGCTTCGCGGCGTCCACCTCGGCCTCCAGCGCGTCGGCCTGCTTTTTCAGCTCCAGGTTCTCACGCACCAGCGCGGAGAGCTGCTCTGCGATCTCATCGAGAAAATCGTCCACTTCTTCGACATTGTAGCCGTTCTTCGCCTGCGTCGCAAACTCCTTCTCCTGGATATCTCTTACGCTGATCGCCATGGGATGATCTCCTTTCGTTGTGTATATGTAATCATTTGGGGAATCATTCGACAAAGCGCGTCTCAATTCCTGCCTTGCCGTCCATTCTTAGCGTATAATTTTCATTTTCCGTAGATAAACAGCCTCAGCGCGCGCCGGCCCCGGCGGGTCTCGCCCGCGTCGGACAGCACCCTAAGCCGCCCGTGACCCCGGGCGGAGATGAGGTCGCCCTCTCCCACCCGCGCGTCGGCGCGCAGGTTGGGCGCGTGGTTCAGCTTCACCAGCCCGGCGGCGATCAACCGCTGCGCCTCCGCGCGGGACAGCCGCCAGCCCGCCGCCAGCACCGCGTCCAGCCGGGCGTTCTGCACCGTGACCCGAAGCTCAGCGCCCTCGGGCGGGGCAATCTCCGGCGCCTGCTGTGAGATGTCGATTTTGATACTCGCCCGGCCCGCCGAATCCAGATTGGCCCGCACGTAATCCGCCATCTCCGGGATGACGAACAGAAACGCGCACGGCGCGCCGCGAAATGCCCCCATGGCGATATCGCCGACGGTCTCCCGCTCCAGCCCCAGGCCCATCACCGCGCCCAGCAGGTCCCGGTGGCCGGGATTGGCGAATTTGGCGTTCCACATAAGCCGCAGGGCGCACAGCGGATAGTCCCCGTGTTCCGGCGGCGCGTCGACGTAGAACGCCGCCACGACCCGCTCCGCGTCGCCATAGCCCCCGTAGAACGCGCAGGCGACGCCGGCTGCGTTCGCCGCGGCCCGCACATCGTCGAGCGCCGAGGGCTCCAGGAAGCGTGTGAACTGGGGCCCGTCAGTGTGGGCCGCCCTCATCGCCAGCTCCCGCAGGCGCTTTTTCTCCAGCGTTTCGTCCATCAGCGCATCCCGTAGGCGATCAGCACGTACAGCCGCCACCACAGCCGCCCCAGAATCTGGAAGGCGAGTATGGCGAACAGGCAGGTGAAGTCGATCGGCGCGTTGAAATGCCGGGAGACCTTCATGGACAGCTTCTGAAACGGCGACACGAAGGGCATGATGAACTGCCGAAGCATGTAGAAGGCCTTGAACCTCGGCTGAAACCAGCTCAGTACGCAGTAGATGACGATGGCCCACTCGATGATCGACAGAAACATGGAACCCGCGCGGAACACGGTGTACAGACTCAGCATGGGCACACCCCCCTTACAGTTTTACCTGAACCCTCTCTCCACATCGTATGCGTCGTTGACCTCCACGGACATGGGCGCGACCAGGTAGGTGCGGTCGGAGGCCTTGCGGATGGAGGCGTGCAGCGCGAACACCGCGCCGGAGAGGGTATCCACGGCGCGCTGCATCAGCCGCCCGTCGAGCTCGTCCATGGTGAGCACCACGGTGTTGTTGGCGATGAGCTGGTCGATGACCTCGCAGCAATCCTCCAGCGAGTGCAGCGAATACATCACCGTGCGGGACCGGCTGGAGACGCGCATGCGGTTCTGGGACCGGGTCTGGGGCGGATTCGCTACGGGGCGTCGCTCCGGCTGCTGGGCAAACCGGCTCGAGGGGCGGCTGCCGTAGTCCTCGTAATCCCCGTCGTCAAACCGGGAGGCCGTGCGCCGGTTGGCATCGGCGTAATCGTCGTAGCCCGCCTGAGCGCGGTCCGAATAGCCCGAACGGCTGCCCGAGCGGTCATCAAAGCGGCTCTGGCGCGGCTCCGGCAGGCTGCGGCGCTGGGGCTGGCGGGCGGAGGACGCGCTCCTGCCGCCGCTGCTTCGCGCCGGGCGCGCGGGCGTATACGCCGCCTGGCGGCCGTAGTTGCCGTTCTGGTACTCCTCCCCGTAGGTATCGCGGGAATCCCCGTCGTCCACCAGGCCGATGAAATTCAAAAGCCGGTTGAAAGCGCCGGATTTGTTTCGCGCCATAGTGCTCTTCCCCTCCTGAAGTCCGGTGTTTATCTGATCCTCGACGCCGCGGAATGCCCGTCGCGGCACTTATTGTATGGGATAATGGCGTTCGCCGAACAGCGCCCGGCCCAGGCGCACCATCGTCGCGCCCTCCTGGCAGGCCACCAGGCAGTCGTCCGACATGCCCATGGACAGCGTGCGCATGGACACGTTGGGGATGTCCATGTCCCGCAGCCTGTCAAACCACTCTCGCATGCGGCGGAAGTAGGGCCGCACATCCTCGGGATCGTCGGCGATGGGCATGATGGCCATCAGGCCCTTGACCCTGAGCCCCTGCATGCCGGACAGCCGCCGGATGAAGGGCAGCAGGCTCTCCTCGTCGATGCCCGCCTTCTGGGGCTCCCGGGCGATGTTCACCTGTACCAGCACCGGCATCACCCGGCCCGCGGCCACGGCGCGGCGGTCGATCTCGTCGGCCAGGGCGTCGCGGTCCACGGACTGTATCATAGCCACCTTGTCGACGATGTACTTGACCTTGTTGGTCTGCAGCTGCCCGATCAGGTGGATTTTATACTCCGGGTTCAGCCGGTCGATCTTGGACAGCAGCTCCTGCACCCGGTTCTCGCCCAGGGTGCGTATGCCGCCGTCCCAGGCCATGTTGATGATCTCCGGGTCGATGGTCTTGCTGACGCCGCAGATCTCGGCCCCGCCCCACTTCGCGGAGGCCTCGCCGATTCTCTGCTGCCAGTCCTGAATGTTTTTAAGCAGCGCTTCCTGATTCATGATCCGTCTACTTCTTCCTTATTTGATCAGCACCGTCTGGCCCAGCGTCAGCGAGCCGTCCACGAGGGGCTGTATCATGGCGATGTTGCCGTTGGTGGAGAGCACCTCCACCGGTACGAAGGTGCCGCCGGGCACGTCGTACACCCACACGCCCATCTGGCCGTTGTCGTTGTAGAGCGCCTCGGTGCGCACGGCCAGGCCCTGCAGCGTGATGCTGAACTGCGCCCGCCCGGTGCGGCGGTAGATCAGCGGTCCCACGGGGTTGTTGACCTCGAACACCGCCAGGGTGACGCCGCTGTCCTTCTGCACGCTGGTGACGGCGGCGTTGAAGGCCAGGTCGTCGAAGCCCTCCATCATCATGTAGTAGTTGTCCTGGCCCACCATGGGGGTCCAGTTGTTGCCCTCGATGAGCACCGCCACGTACCACTTGTCCTGGTCCACGATGCGACAGATGCCGTTTTGCCGGGTGGACTGCGAGGTGGCCAGCGGCGCGCCGCCCAGCACCGTGCGGATGTCCTGTATGGTCAGGCTTTTGATGGTGGCGGGGGTCAGGTCCTTCTCATAGCCGTCCAGGTAGAAGGACACCACGCCGTCCCGGTCCGCGTTGACCACCTTGCGCCAGGACTGTATGCTGGTCATGCGGGCGTTCTCTTCCTCGTAGAGCTTGGTCAGCTTGTTGTCGGTGCGCTTGTTCTGCCTCAGGTACTCCTGCCGCTTGACCATAGCGGTCTCCAGCTGGGCGGTGACGTTCTTCAAATTGCCAGTGGTCTGGTGGGTAATGAGGTTCTTGAACTCCAGCGCCATCATGTCCACCAGCTGGTCGAGCCGGTTCAGGTCGGCATCCACGATGTTGTTGAGCAGCTGCTTGTGGTACTCCTGTATCTTGGAGCGCGTGGCCTCCAGGTTGTTCAGCAGGTTCTCGGAGTAGCCGGTGGTGTACAGGTTCGCCACGATATCCCCGGTGGCCACCAGGGAATCCTCCGGCGCGATGTACTCCACCCGGGCGGTGGAATCCGACTCGATCAGGTGCTCGTCGCGGATCAGCACGCAGTCCACCGTCTGCTCCTGCGGGGTGTTCGCCATCATGATCTGGGAGACCCTCGGTCCCCCGAACAAAAACGGGCGGGCGATCAGAAAGGCGATCACCAGCAACAGCAGCAGGAATATGTAAAACCTGCCGGTCACCCTCCGCTTCTTGCGCATAGCCCACGCCCCGTTCGTGTATAATAGTCATAGCATAACCATGGTATTCTATATTATACGCCACAATCCAGGCAGATGCAATGCGGTTATGTTGACTTTTTCGTGCTTTTGAGATTATAATGTTATCATTCAGGGAATAACCGTCAAAGAGGCTGCGATATGCGATTCTATTCCACCGGCTTTTCGATCCTCGGCCTGTCCGTGCGCTGGTACGGCCTGCTGATCGCGCTGGGCATCGGCCTGGGCATACTGCTGGCCCTGCGCCGGGAGCGGCAATTCGGCCTGCCGAAGGACACCGTGATCGACCTGGCCCTGTGCGGCGTGCCCGCGGCCATCGTCGGCGCGCGGCTGTACTACGTGCTCTTCTCCTGGGCGGACTACGCCGCCGACCCCCTCTCCGCGCTCTACGTCTGGGAGGGCGGGCTGGCCATCTACGGCGGCATACTGGGGGGCCTCGCGGCGGGGCTGATCTACGCCCGTATAAAGGGCCTGCGCTTTCTGACGCTGGCCGACCTGGTCGCCCCGTCCTTCGCGCTGGGGCAGGCCGTCGGGCGCTGGGGCAACTTCTTCAACCAGGAGGCCTACGGGCGCGCCGTCGCCGCGGACTGGATGCGGCGCTTCCCCGTGGCGGTGTTCATACGCGCCGACGGCCTGTGGCACTACGCCACGTTCATCTACGAATCCGTGTGGTGCCTGCTGATCGTGATCATACTGCTCTTGGCCGAGCGCAGGGGCCTGTTCAGGCGCCCCGGCGACACGTTCTTCACCTACGTGCTGCTCTACGCTGTGGAGCGCGCGCTGGTGGAGGGCCTGCGCACGGACAGCCTGTACTGGGGGAGCGTGCGCGTCTCCCAGGCGCTGAGCGTGCTGGCCGCCGTCGCCTGCGCGGCGATACTGCTCGCAAGGCGCGTAAAAGATAAGAATATCCCCCGAAACCGGGGGGGCGAGTGATACAAAGGAGGCTTTCACATGGCATTTTCAAAAATCGCAACGGGGCTTCAGCACATCGGCGTGCCCACCAACGACATCGAGGCGACCATCCGCTTCTACACCGCCCTGGGCTTTGAGGTAGCCCATCGCGCCGACAACAACGGCGAGCTGGTGGCCTTTCTCCGGCTGGGCGATTTGACCGTCGAGACCTACCAGAACGGCAGGGCCGTCGGACAGGCCGGCGCGGTGGACCACATCGCCATCAATGTCACCGACGTCGACGAGGCCCGCCGCATCGCCGACGCCATGAAGCTCGAGGTCATCGAGGAGGGCCAGCTCCCCTTCTGGACCAACGGCGTCAAATACTTCACCATACTGGGCCCCAACCGGGAAAAGCTGGAGTTCAACCAGTACCTGTAAATCACCCCCCTTCCTCCCCTCCCCGCGCACCTGCCGCGGGGCGTTTTCATTCACCGTTCATTTTATGAAGTCCGGGCGATAAGGGCATCGCCCCTACGGAAAAACCTCGTTGCGAGGCGTAGGGGCGATGCCCTCATCGCCCGATCTGTACGGCACGGTAAAATCGTAGGGGCGATGCCCTCATCGCCCGATCTGCACGGCACGGTAAAATCGTAGGGGCGATGCCCTCATCGCCCGATCTGCACGGCACGGTAAAATCGTAGGGGCGATGCCCTCATCGCCCGATCTATACGCTGAAGGGTAACGCCGCGGGGAGTTTTCATTAAGAATCGGCAAACGCTATTGACAATCCCTGCATCCGTGTATACAATAATACCTAAATTACGTCACCCCATTAAAGCGATCTGAGGAGATGAGACCATGCTGGAAATGTCCAACAAGACCAACCTGCTGGAACAGAAGCAGTACAAATATTCATTGCAGGATGTTCCGAACCCGAACCTGTACCGGGACATCTATCCCTATGACGAGATCCCCCGCGTGGCGTTCAACCACCGGCGCGTGCCGATGGGCATGCCGGAGGACATCTGGATCACGGACACCTCATTCCGGGACGGGCAGCAGTCGGTGGAGCCCTACACGGTCAGGCAGATCGTGGACCTCTACAAGCTGATGGCCCGCTTAGGCGGCCCCTACGGCGTCATCCGGCAGACCGAGTTCTTCGTCTACTCCGAGAAGGACCGGGAGGCCATCGCCCGCTGCATGGACCTGGGCTACCGCTTCCCGGAGATCACCACCTGGATACGCGCCACCCGGGACGACTTCAAGCTGGTGAAGGACCTGGGCATCCGCGAGACGGGCATACTGGTGTCCTGCAGCGACTACCACATCTTCAAGAAGATGCAGATGAGCCGCAAGCAGTGCATGGAATACTATCTCAAGACCGTCGCGGACGCCTTCGAGGCCGGGGTCATGCCCCGCTGCCACCTGGAGGACATCACCCGGGCGGACTTCTACGGCTTCGTGGTGCCCTTCGTCAACGCCCTGCAGGAGATGAGCCAGGACGCCGGCATCCCGGTGAAGATCCGCGCCTGCGACACCATGGGCTACGGCGTGCCCTACTCCGAGGTCGCGCTGCCCCGCAGCGTGCCGGGCATCATATACGGCCTGCAGCACTACTCCGACGTGCCCAGCGAGATGCTGGAGTGGCACGGCCACAACGATTTCTACAAGGCCGTGGCCAACGCCTCCACCGCCTGGCTGTACGGCGCGTGCGGCGTAAACTGCTCGCTCTTGGGCATCGGCGAGCGCACCGGCAACATACCGCTGGAGGCCATGGTGATGGAGTACGCCAGCCTGCGCGGCTCGCTCGACGGCATGGACCCCACCGCCATCACCGACATCGCCCGCTACTTCCGGGACGAGATCGGCTACGACATCCCGGTGATGACCCCCTTCGTGGGCCGTCAGTTCAACACCACCCGGGCGGGCATCCACGCCGACGGCCTTTTGAAGGACGCCGAGGTGTACACCATCTTCAACACCAACAAGATACTGGGCCGCTCCCCCTCAGTGATGATCGGCAAGGCCAGCGGCCTGGCGGGCATCGCCTACTGGATCAACGACAACTACGGCCTGGAGGGCGACGAGCAGGTGGACAAGAAGTCCGAGCTGGTCATACATCTCAAGGACTGGATCGACGCCGAGTACGCCGGCGGTCGGCAGACCTCCCTCTCCAACGACGAGCTGGAGGCGAAGATCGAGGCGCTGAGCTTCGGCAAATACAAGAGGCTGTGACCCCAGAACAGGAGGTTTAAGGATATGATGGATTACAAGACCGTTTCCCTGTCGGATCAGGTGTTCGAGCACCTCGAGACGGATATTTTGAGCGGCAAGTACCAGCGCGGCGAGATCATCACGGAGCTCCAGCTGTGCTCGGAGCTGGGCGTGAGCCGCACGCCGGTGCGCGAGGCGCTGCGCCGCCTGTTTCAGGAGCACCTCATCGAGGACACCCCGAAGGGCACCATGGTGCTGGGCATCACCCCGAAGGACTACCTCGATATGTCCGAGATCCGCCTGCGCATCGAGGAGCTGGCGGTGCGGGGCTTCATCGCCAACATGACCGAGGACAACCGCAAGGAGCTCAACGAGGCCGTGGATTTCCAGGAGTTCTACCTGACCCGGGGCGACGTGGACCACCTGCGCGCGCTGGACGGCCAGTTCCACGAGATCATATACGCCGGCTGCGGCAGCCGGGTGCTGCAGGATACGCTGGCCCCGCTGCACAAGAAGATACAGCAGTATAGGCACAACGCGCTGCAGGCCCCCCTGCGCGCCAGGAACTCCGTGCAGGAGCACCGGGCCATACTGGAGGCCATCACCGCCCGCAACGCCGACCTGGCCGTGGAGAAGATGCGCCAGCACATCGAAAACGCTATCGACCGCGCCCTGAACGGGCAGGAGAAGTAAATCACAACGGAGGAAACACCATGACTACTATCGACAACGCAGTTCAGCACTACCGCGAACTCCTCGAGGCCCAGCTCGCGCGCACCGAGCGCATGCAGAACGCCGCCCCCGCCAAGGATTTCAAGGCCCTGCCCACGGTCACCGTGGGCGTGATCGACGGCGACGGCATCGGCCCCATCATCACCGGCCAGAGCATGCGGGTGCTGCAGGCCCTCTTGAATGACGAGATCGCCGCGGGCAGCATCATCCTCAAGCCCATCGAGGGCCTGACCATCGAAAACCGCCTCGCGAAGGGCGAGGCCATCCCGAAGGACATCCTCGCGGAGATCATGACCTGCGACGTGCTTCTGAAGGGCCCCACCGAGACCCCCAAGGGCGGCACCATGGAGTCCGCCAACGTAGCCATGCGCCGGGCGCTGGACCTCTACGCCAACGTGCGCCCGGTGTCCGTGCCGGATAAAAACATCGACTGGATATTCTTCCGCGAGAACACCGAGGGCGAGTACGCGCTGGGCAGCCAGGGCATCGAGGTGCCCGGCATGCTGACCATGGACTTCAAGGTCACCACCGTCCCCGGCACGAAGCGCATCGCCCGCGCGGCCTTCGAGTACGCGAAGAACAACGGCAAGAATTACGTGGCCATCGTCACCAAGGCCAACATCATGAAGAAGACCGACGGCATGTTCTCCGCGCTGTGCCATGAGGTCGCCGCCGAGTACCCCGGCATCGAGGTCGAGGACTGGTACATCGACATCATGACCGCCAAGCTGGTGGACGAGAACATACGCTCCAGGTTCCAGGTGTTCCTGCTGCCCAACCTCTACGGCGACATCATCACCGACGAGGCCGCCCAGATCCAGGGCGGCGTGGGCACCGCCGGCAGCGCCAACATCGGCGACCAGTACGCCATGTTCGAGGCCATCCACGGCTCCGCGCCCCGCATGATCGAGACCGGTCGCGGCGCCTTCGCCAACCCCGCCTCCATACTCCGCGCCGCCGCCATGCTGCTCAGGCATATCGCCCGCACCGAGCCCGCCGCCAGGCTGGATAAAGCCCTCGACGCCGTCGGCGATAAGCCCCGCGAAATGACCGCCGAGGCGTATGCGGATAAGCTGATCGAGATGCTGTGATGCGCCCTTGACAGCGCCTCCCGCCTTGCGCTATAATGACAGCAGAAGGTAAGGAATGTAAGGAGGCGCAGCCATGGAGATCGCAAAGGTTACAAGCAAGGGCCAGATCACCATCCCCATCGGCATCCGCAAGGCGCTTGGCCTGCGGGAGGGCGACAAGGTGCTTTTTCTGGAACAGAACGGTCAGATCCTCATGGTCAATTCAAGCATGGAGGCCATACAGCGCGCCCAGGCCGCCTTCGCCGGAGAAGCGGAGCGCGCCGGGCTGAATGACGAGGATGACGTGGTCGAAATGCTGCGCCAGTTCCGACAGGAGAGACACGATGCGCGTCATGGTTGATACGAACGTGCTCGTCTCCGCGCTGCTCTTCCCGAAATCCCTGGTCGCCGGCGTGCTGACGGACATCGTCTCCCGGCATACGCTGGTATTGTCCTCCTTCGTCGTTGACGAGCTCAGGGCAGTCGTCGCGCGAAAGTTCCCTCAGAAGACGATGATCGTCGAAAAGCTGCTGGAGGAAATGCGGTTCGAACTCGTCTGTACACCCTTGCAGATGGCGCGCGACCTGTTTGACATCCGGGATGAAAAGGACTATCCCGTCCTCTACACCGCCATGACAAACGGCATCGACGTGCTGGTCACGGGCGACAAGGACTTTGCGGGCGTCAATGTGGATTATCCCGACATCCTCACGCCCGCACAGTACATTGAAGCCTATATGTAAATAAGCGAAGCGCCTGCAAATTGCAAGCGCTTCACTTTATTGTCTTTCAATTACAGCCGGCACTCCAGCTTTTCCAATGCCTTCACGACGTAATCATACACGAAATCCTCGGCCTGGTCGGCGGGCACGATCTCCTTCATGGACTTATCGCGGGTGGCGATCTCGATGGTGCCGTTCTTCAGGCCCTTGGGGCTGACGACCACGCGCAGGGGCACGCCGAACAGGTCCGCGTCGGAGAACATGACGCCCGCGGAGACCTGGCGGTCGTCCCAGAGCACCTCGATGCCGCGGGCGGTGAGGGCGTCGTAGAGCTTTTGGCTCGTCTCCGCCACCTCGCTCTGATCGGCGCGCAGGGAGCAGATCTGCACGTGCCAGGGGGCGATGCTGATGGGCCAGATGGGGCCGTAGTCGTCCCGGTGCGCCTCGCAGACGGAGGCGGCCAGCCGGCCCACGCCGATGCCGTAGCAGCCCATGATGGGGTGCTTGAGGCTGCCGTCCTGGTCGACATAGGTCATGTCCATGCTCTCTGTGTACTTGGTGCCCAGCTGGAAGATGTTGCCGACCTCGATGCCGCGGGAGGTGTAGATGTGGGGCTTGCCGCACACGGGGCAGATGCCGCCGTCGAAGGCCTTGGCCACGTCCACGTACTCGACGTCGCCGACGTCGCGGGCGATGTTGAAGCCCACGTAGTGCTTGTCGTCCTCGCAGGCGCCTGTGGCGAACCACTCGATGCCCTTGAGGGAATTGTCGTACACCACGGTCACGCCCGCGGGCAGGCCGATGGGGCCGGTGAAGCCGGCGTGTATGCCGCTGTCCTCGGTGACCACGGCGGGGTGCACCTCGGCCTTCAAGAAGTTGCGGAGCTTGGTCTCGTTGACGTCCAGGTCGCCGCGGATGAACACGATCACGTAGCTATCATCCATGTTGCGCTGGTACATCACGGCCTTGCAGGTCTGCTTCGCGTTGATTTTCAGGAACGCGCACAGGTCGTCAATGGTCTTGCAGTCCGGGGTGTCCACCTTTTCAAGCGGGGCCTTCTCGCCGGGCTCGTTGGTCAGCAGGCAGGGGGCCGCCTCCATGTTGGCGCGGTAGTCGCAGTCGCGGCAGAGCACGATGGTGTCCTCGCCCACGTCCGTGAGCAGCATGTACTCGTGGCTCACCTTGCCGCCCATCATGCCGCTGTCACTGGCCACCGCCACCACCTCGGGCACGCCGCAGCGGGCGTAGATGCGGTTGTAGGCCTCGTAGCAGCGCATGTAGTACTGCTCCAGGTCCTCCTGGGTGGTGTGGAAGGAGTAGGCGTCCTTCATGGTGAACTCGCGCACGCGGATCAGGCCGCCGCGGCAGCGGGGCTCGTCGCGGAACTTGGTCTGGATTTGGTAGATCATGAAGGGGTACTGGGTGTAGGAGTCGGCCACGTCGGTCATCAGGTGGACGCTCGCCTCCTCGTGGGTCATGCCCAGCACCATGTCCGCGCCGGAGCGGTCCTTGAACCGCAGAAGCTCGGAGCCGATGGCGTCGAACCGCCCGGACTTGCGCCACAGATCGGCGGGCATGGTCACCGGGAACAGCACCTCCTGGCCGTCGATGCGGTTCATCTCCTCGCGGATGATGTTTTCGATCTTCGAGGTGATGCGCTTGGTGATCGGGAACAGCGTGAATATGCCGTTGCCCACGGGCTTGATGTACCCGCCGCGCATCATCAGCGCCTGGGACGCGATCTGGCAGTCCGCCGGGGTCTCCTTGAAGCGCTTGGAAACGAGATTTCTGACCTTCATGGCTGTGCCTCCCTGTAATTATAAAAAGGGCTTCGACCCGTGCGGGCGAAGCCTTGTCGGTTCTTTCCAATTATAACGGGGCTGTGTTAATTGTGCAAGAAAAAATCACAGCTTCCGCATGATTTCCGTGCCGATCTCCAGCATCCTCAGCGCGTTGTCCCGGTTGCCGACGATCATGTCGTAGATCAGGTCCTCCGACAGCACGCCGCGCGCCAGGTCTTCGGGCAGAGCGCCCCTCTGGTCGGCGGCGATGTCGCCGTACCAGGCGTCGCTGCCGTAGTAGCCCGACAGCCTGCGGATCTTCTCCTGCGCCTTCGCGTAGTCCTCCAGCGCGTTGGCCATGTTGACCACGGCGTCGCTGGTCTCGTTCAAAAGGGCCTCCATGGCCTGTATGCGCTCGATGCGGTTCATATCAACACCTCTTCTGTCAGTGCCTCCGGCGGAATGTCAGCAATTCAAGGCTTTGGGCGATGAGGGCATCGCCCCTACGGGTGACGATCCAATCGAGGCAATCGACACATCGATGATCGCAAACAGAAAGGGCATTCCTGAAAAGGCATAGGGGCGATGCCCTCATCGCCCGGTTCCTGCAATTGATGTCCTCCAAACGTGCGGGCTTTTCACCACAACGGTTGTCTGTATGCCTCCTCCAATGCGTACCACTTTTCGAGAAAGGCCTCCCCCTCCGGGTCCCCGGCGACGATCCGCAGGGCGTCCCGTGCGGCCTTCACAAACGCCGGGTCCAGTCCGCCGATGCCGCTTGCCACCAGCGGGCACATGGCCCTCGCCCGGGCGTCCAGCCGCACGGTCCAGCGGCCGTTTTTGCCCCGGACGGGCGTCAGCGGGAATATGCGGCAGCCGAGGGGGCGTTTCTCCCGGTCGCAGGTACCGTCGCAGATCATGACCGGGGCGAAGCCGCCGGGCTCGATCCGCGCCACCCAGCCGCAGTCCCGAAGCCGCGCCGCCTCGCCGGGGAACAGGTACACCCCGCCCTGGCCGTCGGCGTCCGTCTGGCAGCAGGCCGCGCCACACAGCGCCCCGCAATCCCGAAGCATCGGGGTCAGCGCCCCGATCCGCGCACAGGCGCGGGTCAAAATGTCCTGATTCATACCGCGTATTCCCGGTTCACGATGTACCATATCTTGTCGATGGTGTCCACCTTTTCCTGCTGGTTCGCGCCGCGGATGATGGAATCCGCAAGCGGTATGGCGTGCCCGCCGCGGCTTTTGATGGTGTCGGCGCACCAGAAAACGTCCGCCTCGGCGTCGTAGCCGAACAGCCATATGGCGTGCGGCGCGCCGGTGTCGTAGATCACCACGCCCTCCCGGTGCTTCTTGAGCTGGTCGATCAGATACTGCTTCTTGTCGGCGCACCTGCCGATCTCGGGCGAGCAGGCCACCTCCACCTGGCCCACGGAGAAGCTCCGGCTCAGGCCATACTTCTTGGTCCAGCAGAAGCGGCTGACCACCGACGAGGTCATGTGGGCGTAGGGCGTGCCGCGCTGGCAGGCGTAGTTGCGGATCATCATGGTGGCGGCCACCAGCGTGCAGGTGTGCTTGATGGTCTGTGTAACGTACACGTCCTCGGCGGGATGGGAGCCGTAGTAGTGGCCCCTGCGGGCGGTGCTGATGGACAGTATCCGCCTGGGCGCCGACGGCTGGGCGGCGATCTCCGGCATCAGCCAAAACCGCCCCGCCTGCAGGGCATCGCCCCCGGGACAGCCCGCGGCCAGCGACAGCATCAAAAACGCCGCCATGGTCTTGAAGAACGTGCGCCGCAGGGCGCGCATGAAACGCGAGAAACGCATGAAAAGTCCTCCGATATATGATAGCATTTTATATCATACCGGAGGACTCATCCAAATGCAAAGACTTTCAGTCAAACATTTTTTGCCATTTATGTGTGTGAAATGTGATATCACCAGTTGTCGGAACCGTCCGCGGGGATGACCTTGTTCATGGCCTCGATGGCGCACTCGATCATGCTGTCGTCGGGCTCCCGGGTGGTCACGCGCTGCAGCCACTTGCCCGGCGCGGAGATGACGCGGGTGAAGAGGTCGTCCCGCCGGCCCGCCAGCTTGATCAGCTCATAGCCCACCCCCACCACGATGGGGAAGGTCAGCAGCTTGAAGCAGGTGCGCAGCAGCAGGTTGTCCACCCGTATGAACATGGACACGATGATGCCCACGATCAGCATCAGCACCATGAACGACGTGCCGCAGCGGGGATGGAACCGGGACTGAGGGCGTATGTTCTCCACCGTCAGCGGCAATCCCGCCTCGTAGCAGAATATGGTCTTGTGCTCCGCGCCGTGGTACTGGTAGGTGCGGCGGATGTCCTTCATCAGGGAGGTCGCCCACACGTAGCCCACGAACAGTATGATGCGCATCACGCCCTCGAAGCCCGCGCGGGCGTAGTAGTTCTGCTGTACCGCCGGGGCCGACGCGGTGATCCACTTCCAAATCTGCATCGGCAGGTACACGAAAAGCCCCAGCGCCAACGCCACCGCGAGCACCGTCGCCAACGGCATCAGTATGGCGTTGAACAGCTTGTCCCACTTCGAGGGCTGCTTGTTCTCCTCCTCGTCCTCCAGGCCCGACAGCTCCGCCGAGCGCATCAGGCACTTGTAGCCGAAGGACAGCGAATCGTACATGTTGAATATGCCCCGTATGAACGGCAGCTTGAACAGCTTCGCCCGGTCCTTGCCCTTCGTCGGGTATTCCTCGAGGATGATCTCGTGGGTCTTGGTATTGCGCACCGCCATGGCCGTCTTCTCCGGCCCGCGCATCATGATGCCCTCGATGAGCGCCTGTCCGCCGATGCTGGTCTTCTTTGTCGCCATGCCTCCACCGTCCTTTCGTTGCATGGTCTATCTATGTTTGGTAATTCTAACTTCAAGTATCCCTCATCTATTATACACCATTCGACGCGGTTGTCAAACGGAAGAATTGTTATTTGCACACCCGAAGGCGGTCTATGCCGTAATACCGAAGCGCCTTTACGACCTCGGCGGTGACGGTCTCCCCGCTGACGGCCACGGGCACCGCCGGGGGGCAGGACGCGGTGGGCGCGGCGCACACCCGGCCCACGGCCTCCTCCGCGCGGACCTCCTCCCAGGGCGCGAACACCGCCTGCCGGACGTTCATCGCCCGCGCGGGCCGGGGCAACGCGGGGGCGGGCGTTCCACGCAGGGGCCGGGGAACGCGCAGCGCCGCGTCGATCCTGTTAAAGTCCGAATCCGGGTTGTCCGGCGCGAACATCAAAACGGCGTGTTCCTTATCGGCATATTCGCACTCCACCCCGCCCCGGCGCAGGTCCTCCGCCAGTTGAAGCCCGTCCCCCCGCAGGGTCAGCTTCATGGGCTCGCCGTCCAGAATCTCAAAGCCCCTGTCCGACAACCGCCGCTTCAATGCCCCGACTTGCCCGACGGTCCGCGCGATTTCGGCGGGATAATCCCCCGCCAGCCGGGCGTTGCACAGGTCCAGCGACTGCAATATCAGCCACGACGGGCTGGTGGAGCCGAACAGCTCGAGCGCCGCCTTCGCTCCTTCGATAAACCGCGGGTCGGCCGCCCGCGAGACGTGCAGATACGCGCCCCCGTTCAGCACCGGCAGCGTCTTGTGGGCCGAATCGCAGCACATGTCCGCGCCCAGGTCCATGGGGTGCAGCGATTCCGGCAAGAACCGCAGGTACGCGCCGTGGGCGTTGTCCACGATCAGCGGCACGCCGTGGCGACGGCACACCGCCGACAGGCCGCGCACGTCCTGCATGCCGCCCAGGTAGTCCGGGGAGGTGACGAACGCGCAGAAGGGCTTCACCACCATGGCGTCAAGCCGCGCCGCGAGCGCCGCCGGGGCCACCGGGCAGGCGCACAGGCTCCCCTCCCCCTCGGGAAACAGCCACTCCACGTCGAAATCGCAAAGCGCCGCCGCGTATAAAAGCGACTTGTGGGCGTTGCGCGCCGCGAGCGCCACGGGCCGCGCGGCGGGGTCCGCGCGGTTCACCATCGCCAGGTACAGCATGGCCCGCACGCACTGGCTGGAGCCCTCCGCGGCATAGAACGTCGCCCCCGCGCCAAACAGTGCGGCGGCGTTCTTCTCGCTCTCGGCGACGATGCCCGAGGCGGCGTAGAGCGCGTCCGCCCCCGCGATCTCGGTGATGTCCCGCACCTCGCAGCCCAGCATCCCCCGCCCCTTGTGCCCGGGCATGTGAAGGCGGGACAAACCGGATTCGAGGTAGTGCGTGACGAAGGTGTGGATGGGAGTTTTCATGGCAGTTCCTGCTTCGCAATAATGAGGAATTAGGAGTTAGGAATTAGGAATTATAGAAGGCGCTTCACGGATACTTGTGGGATACTCCATCGCTTACGGAACCTCTCTGCCCCCTTCGGGGGCACCTCCCCTGGGAGAGGAGGCAAGGGGGGTTAGTTCTGTTTGCGGCAGCCGGTAACTCAATTCCTAATTCCTCATTCCTAATTCCCAATTCTCATTTCGTACATTCCTCACAGCCAGCCCCACAGTCACTGCTCCCGACCATCCCGCCATCCTCCACGGCCTCGGCCACCTGGACCATCACGGCGCACTCGATGCGCTTTTTGAAGAGCGCGCAGCCGAATTCGTACACGCCGCGTATGGAGCCCGTGGCGTGGTAGGCGTTGGCCGCGCAGCCGCCGGAGCAGTACAGCTTCGCCCAGCAGTCCCGGCACTCGGGGCGGGCGTAGGCGTTGACCAGCTTGAATTCATCCCGCACGGCGGTGTTGGTCACGCCGTCCCACACGTTGCCCATCAGGTACTTGGGGTCGCCGACGAACTGGTGGCAGGGGTACAAATCGCCCCAGGGGGTGACGGCCATGTACTCGGTACCGCTGCCGCAGCCGGAGATGCGCTTGTAGATGCACGGCCCGCCGGTCAGGTCGATCATGTAGTGGTAGAATGTGAAGGGCCTGCCCTCCCTCTTCCGCCTGATCATCTCCTTGGCCAGTATCTCGTACTGCTCAAACAGCACCGGCAGGTCCTCATCCCGCAGCGCCTCCGGGTCGCCGGGGGCGCACACCACCGGCTCCATGCTGGTCTCGGTGAAGCCCAGGTCCAGCATGTGGAATATGTCATTGGTGAAGTCCAGGTTGCGGCGGGTGTAGGTGCCGCGCATGTAGTAGTTCTTGCCGCCCCGGGCCTTCACCAGCTTTTGGAACTTCGGCACGATGCGGTCGTAGCTGCCGTTGCCGGCGTAATCCACCCGCAGGGCGTCGTGAATGGCCTTCCGGCCGTCCAGCGACAGCACCACGTTGCTCATCTCGCGGTTGGCGAAGTCGATCACGTCGTCGTCGATCAGCATGCCGTTGGTGGTCAGTGTAAAGCGGAAGTGCTTGTCATGGACCTTCTCCTGTTCCCGGGCGTAGGCCACCAGCCGCTTGCACACGTCCCAGTTCATCAGCGGCTCGCCGCCGAAGAAGTCCACCTCCAGGTTGCGCCGGGCGCCGGAATTGGCGATCAGGAAGTCCAGCGCCTGCTTCCCCACCTCATAGGACATCAGCGCCCGCTCGCCGTGGTACTTGCCCTGGCTGGCAAAGCAGTAGGCGCAGTTCAGGTTGCAGGTGTGGGCCACGTGCAGGCACAGCGCCTTCACGACCACCGGCCGCGCCTTGAAATCAAAGGCGAGATTTTCATACCTGTCCTCGGAGAACAGCTTGCCGTCGGCCTTTAGGGCGTCTACGTCGCCGAGGCACTCCATGACGTCGGCCTCCGTCACGTCCGGGTACTTCGCCGTGACGATCCGCACGATCTCCTCCGGCGCGTGATCGGGATACAGCGCGATGACGTCGTATGCCACTTCGTCCACCGCGTGCACAGCCCCGGAGGCCATGTCCAGCACGATGTTGTAGCCGTTAAGTTTATACTGATGTACCATTTGTATCTCCCCGCATAAAAAACGCCGCCTGTTCGGGCGGCATTTCTGATTTACGAAGCCTTACTTGTTCTCGTTCTCGCACTTCTGGTTCGCCACGCCGCAGGAGGTCTTGCAGGCGGACTGGCAGGAGGTCTGGCATTCGCCGCAGCCGCCGGTGGCAGCGCTCTTGTTGAGGTCGCGGGTATTGATGGTCTGAATCCTCTTCATTGATGTTTCCTCTCCGTTTCTCAGGGCCGCGCAAACCGGCCCTTCATAGTGCCATAAGTATAGCATGCGGCGGGAAGGTTGTCAACAGAGAACGTGTTACGTTCACCAGTTGAACACCGCGCTGGCCTCCAGGCCCATGCCGTCGCGGATCTTCGAGAAGATCTCCCAGAAGCGCTGGTACTCCACCCCGAGGTTGTAGGTATCGCCGCTGGCCCGGTTCTGTATGTACGGGCAGCCGTCGGTGGCGCAGGCGAAGTCGATGATCTTGCCGGACCCGGTCATGCAGAACAGCGTGCAGTTGAGGGTGCAGCCGTCCAGCTTGGCCTTGTTGTCCTTGGCGCGCAGCAGTATTTTGGTGAGCTCCTTGAGCGTCTTTTCGTCGGTCACCGACTGTTCGGCGCGGTTGCCGGAGTAGTCCTCGTATTCCATCCACGCGCGCTTGAGGGTGGCGGCCTGGGCGGAGAGCGCGCCCGCCATGACGATCAGCGCCAGCGCGGCGCAGAGCAGCTTTTTCATAAACATGATATTCCCCCCTTTGTACATCTATTATTATAGACGCATCCGGGGGGCGATTGGTAGAGCGCAAACCGGGTCAATGGCGTGAAAGAATTGTGACATCCCACAGCCTTGACAATCCTCCGTCGCTTTGTTATCATATTTCGTGCAATAACGACGATTGGTGATGAAAATATGGATCTCAACGACATGTATGCGTCCCTCGGGATGAGCCCCGCGGTGTACCGGTACGGCGAGGACATACTGGCGGACTTGAGGCCGCGCTTCGAGGCGGTGGACGCCGTGGCGGAGTACAACCAGGCCAAGGTACTCGCCGCCATGCAGAAAAACCGGGTCAGCGCCGCGTGCTTCGCCGCCACCACGGGCTACGGCTACGACGACATGGGCCGCGACACGCTGGAAAAGGTGTACGCGGACGTGTTCCACACCGAGGCCGCGCTGGTGCGGCCGCAGATCACCTGCGGCACCCACGCGCTGGCGTTAGCGCTGTCGGCGAACCTGCTGCCAGGCGACGAGCTGTTAAGCCCCGTGGGCGCGCCCTACGACACGCTGGAGGAGGTCATCGGCATCCGCCCTTCCCCGTGCAGCCTCAGGGAGTACGGCGTCGGCTACCGGCAGGTGGACCTGTTGCCCGACGGGACCTTCGACTACGACGGTATCCGCCAGGCCATCAATGGTCATACGAAGCTGGTCACCATCCAGCGCTCCAAGGGCTACGCCACGAGGCCCACGTTTTCAGTTGCTCAGATCGGGGAGTTGATCGCCTTCATCAAGTCCGTAAAGCCCGGCCTCAACGTGATGGTGGACAACTGCTACGGCGAGTTCGTGGAGATGCTGGAGCCCTCCGACGTGGGCGCGGACATGACCGTGGGCAGCCTCATCAAGAACCCCGGCGGCGGGCTCGCGCCCATCGGGGGCTACATCGTGGGCCGCGCCGAATGCGTGTCCCGGTGCGCGTTCCGGTTAAGCGCCCCCGGCCTGGGCCAGGAGGTGGGCGCGAACCTGGGGCTTTTGCCCGCGCTGTACCAGGGACTGTTCCTGGCCCCCACCGTGGTGGCCGGGGCGCTGAAGGGCGCGATATTCGCCGCGAACGTCTACGAAAAGCTGGGCTTTAAAGTGGTGCCCGACGGCAGAGAGGCCCGCCACGACATCATACAGGCCGTCGAGCTGGGCTCCCCCGAGGCCATGTCCGCCTTCTGCCACGGCATACAGGCCGCCGCGCCGGTGGACAGCTACGTGATGCCAGAGCCCTGGGCCATGCCCGGCTACGACGCCGAGGTCATCATGGCCGCGGGGGCCTTCGTGCAGGGCAGCTCCATCGAGCTCTCCGCCGACGGCCCCATCCGCCCGCCCTACGCCGTGTACTTCCAGGGCGGCCTGACCTGGTATCACGCCAAGCTGGGCATACTGCTGAGCCTGCAAAAGCTGGTGGAGAAGGGGCTGGCGAGGCTGCCGTAAATCATCGATCAATACCCGTTCGACATCGCGTCAACAATCCTCCCCCACCCGTCGAACAGCGCGATATCGTCCCGCTTCGACTTGTGCACGACCTTCTTGTCGTCCCACAGCAGGTCGTAGCTCCCGTCGTCGCTGGAGTTGGTGCCGACGGTGACCGTCGCCCCCGCCCCCAGCACGTACCCCGCCGGGAAGGCGTACAGCTCATTGCCCCGGTCGGAATACAGGTACCAGCCGGTCATATCGCAGTCCGCGCCGTCGTTTCTGAGGGTGATGAGATCGTCCCCGGGCACGACGCTCCGGATCACGACGCCGGATGCCCGGGGCGCGTCGATGTCCACCGCCGTCACGGCGGGCTGCCCGCCGGTCAGCGTCACATCAAGGCCCAGCCCCGCGTCCTGCGTGACGCAGCAGGTCGCCCCCGCCGTTGTCAGCCGGGACACCACCCCGGGGTCCGGGGTGCCGGGCTTCTCGTCGGAATCGGTGGAGATCACCGCGACCTTCGCCCGCGCGGCGTCCGCGAAGGCCTGGGACACGGTGTCGTCGTCGCCGTGATTGGGCACTTTGAGCACCGCGCAGGACAGATCGTCCCCCTGCCCAAGCAGCACGGCCTCCTCGGGCAGCTCCATGTCCCCGGTCAGCAGCATGCGGCCCTGGGCGGTCTCCAGCATCATCACCAGGGAGTTGTTGTCGTCCTCGTCGTCAAACAGACGGTCCGGGGCCAGCACCCGAAGCGCCGCGCCGGTATCGCCCAGCGGCACGCTGTCGCCGCGCCTGAGCCACCGCACCGACTGCCCCCGCCGGGCCGCCGCCTTCACCGCCGGGTGCTTTTCGTCCTTCACGCCGGTGTAGTACGCCGGGGCGTACCACGCGCCCACGGGGATGTCGCCCTCCGACAGCCACCCAAGTCCGCCCGCGTGGTCGCCGTCGGTGTGGGTCAGAAACACCGCGTCCAGCGCCGACACGTCCATGGCTTGAAGCGCTGAGAGCACCCTGCCCCGGGCATAGGGCCTGCCCGCGTCGATCAGGCAGGCGTAACCGTCCACCCTGAGGATCAACGCGTCGCCCTTGCCCACGTTCACGGCGAACAGCGCGACCTCCTGCCCGCCCTCCGAAAGCCCCGCCCCGCAGGACGTCAGCATCAGGCCCGCAAGCAGGAGGGACAACAACTTGATCATTCTGCCCATAAAACACCTTCCTGTATAATACTGTTTGGTCGTTATGGCACACGTGAGTCTATTCGTGCAAATGAGGAATTAGGAGTTAGGAATTAGGAATTGAGTTGCCGGCTGCCGCGCAGGACATCCGCAGCATTTCGCCTTGAACGGAGGTCCTATGGGACGTCCCTGCGCCGGGTTCCCGGCATTTCATAATTCCTGATTCCTCATTCCTAATTCCTAATTAATCTGACACATCCGCCATCTCCGCCGTTTTGCACCGTCGCCTGATTCTATACATCGATCCACACGCCCTCCCGATCGGACCGCATCATCTTTTCCATCAGCATTTGCAGACGCGCGCCCTCGGCGATGCCGTTTTCCTCCCTGCCCCCGTGGGCTACGGCATCGAGGAAGGTATAGTAGCAGTGCAGGTGCCCCCGGTCCCAGCCGATGGCGTTCTTCGGGGGCAGGAACCTTCCGCCCGGCGCGGGATAGCGCTGCACCGCTTCGATGCGTGTGAACCCCTTCATGCCGCCGAAGGGGGCCTCGGGCAGCGTGTTGTCGTAGAAACCGAGGTAGCCGGGGTCCATGGAGTTCCACTTGAGCGCGCCCTTCACGCCCCGCACCTCCAGGGTCAGCTCGTCGTCTGAACCGGTGGCGATCTTGCTGGCCTCCAGCGTGCCCACGGCCCCGCCGGGCAGCTCCAGAAGCGCGGTCACCTGGTCCTCCCCCAGCGCGCGCTCCACGCCGCCGTCCCGGGTGGGCCGGGCGTCGTACAGCGTGCGGGTCTTGCACAGCACCCGCTTCGGATACCCCACCAGCCACAGCAGGAGGTCCAGCGCGTGGCTGCCCAGATCCAGCAGCACCCCGCCCTGGCGCTGCTGCTTCCAGCCGATGGGCCTGTCGGGGTCGATGGACCCGGAGTGCAGGTACCGGGCTTCAAAGGACAGCACCTCCCCGATCCTGCCCTCCTCCACCAGCTGCTTTGCCCGAATGGTAGCCGGGAAGTAGCGGTTGTTGAACACCATGCAGGTCATCCCCGGCGCGACCGCCGCCGCCTCGGCCATCCGCGCGGCGCTCTCGGCGGTCACCGCCAGGGGCTTGTCCACGTAGACGTGCTTGCCCGCGCGAAGCGCCGCGAGCACCATCGCCTCGTGCTGGTCGTTGGGCGTGCAGACGGACACCACGTCGATGTCCTCCATGGCGACGAGCTCCCGGTAGTCGTCGGTGCAGCGCTCAAACCCCGCGTCCCGCGCTGCGGCCTTCGCGTTATCCCTGTGACGGGCGCACACGCATTTCAGTTCCACCCTGAAATCGATGCCCGGATAGTAGAACGCGATGCTGCGCAGGGCCTGGGTGTGCATCTTCCCCATGAAGCCCCATCCGATCACGCCGATGCCGATTGTCCTCATATTGGCCTCCCCGGTCTGTTTTTATTCGCGTTTTCGCATCATGAACGCCGCTATTATCCGTATTATACCCAAATACCGCCGCCTCCGTCAAGCAAAATGAAATAACGCGAAAGGAGCGGCCCGTTTTGTTAATATGTAGTCCCTCATCTTGACAAACGCAATTGAACGATGATAAAATTACATCAAAGTAAATGTTTGGTATCCTTGATGAAAAACATACGATAAGAAAGCCGCAATTCACGCCAAAAGCGCGCTTGCGGCGCGATCAACAGGAGGTTTGCCCATGTCCCTGCCCGGCAAGCTGTGCGTAGGCATTTTGGAGGAGGACAATCCCCTCCGGTCATATTTCAGATTCAAGCCCCTGCTCCTGGACGAGGGCGGCAGGTACGTGCCCTTTGAGGACGGCCGGTCGTACCCGGACGAGGGCTGCATCCGCATCGTGCCGGATAAGAACGAATCCTATCACTTCAAGATGCGCATGCGCCAGATGGGCCTGTTCTGCGTGGTCGATCTTCGGGAGCATCCCAACGACAACGACAAGATCCGGCCCAACAAAAACTATCGTCCCGAGGGCGAGGAGATCAACGCCTGCATCATCTATTCCGACGTGGTGCGCACCCCCGCGCCCGGCATGATCTTCGAGCTTTTACCCGCCGATGCCGCGCAGGCGCCGGTGGCCACCCCCCGCACCAGCATGGTTTTGCTGGAAAAGGACGAGGCCGTCGAGCCCGCCTGCCACACCTGGGAGGCCGCGCCCGACGCGGAGGGCCGGGCCACGCTGCGCTCGACGCCCGCGATGTGCCCCGTGGAGGAGCTGCAGGTGTTCGAGCTGCCCGGGTTCCGGGAGGAGAAGCTGCGCTTCGCCATCCGCACCGCCGGCAGCATGAAGGAGGTGTGCGACCTCCCCGAAAGGCCGGAGAAGCCCGAGAAATCCGAAAAGGCCGAAAAAACCGAGAAATTCGATAAGATCGAAAAGATCGAGAAGCCCGAGAGGGCCGTGAAGCCCGCCGAGCCCCAGCCGGCGTCGGCGGAAAAGCCCGCCCCGGAAAAGCCCGCGGAGAAACCGGCGGAGAAGCCCGAGGAGCCGCCCAAGGCGGAGCCCGAAGCGCCCGCGGCCCCGGAGCCCGAGGGCGACAAGCCCTGGATCCACCACGACGCCAGCATGGTTCCCAAGCCGGTGAACCCGCATTTGAGCCGCGCCGAACAGCTTCGCGCCGCCCAGGCGGGGCTTAATCCCCGCAGGGGACGCAGCCTGCAGGAGCTGATCGACGAAAAGTGGCAGGCGTCCCGGCTCAACCAGCTGGGCATGTCCGCCAGCCCCATCGTCACCGGCGCGCCGGTGCGCAACCCCGTGGACGTGGCCGTGGAGGCCCTCAAGGAGGCCTGGGGCCAGCCCGACATGCGCGCGTCGCTGCTGGACGCGGTGAGCCAGGTGGGCGATTTCAAGGATTCCCTGCGCCAGTTCCGCGAGCAGGCCGGGCTCAACCTGGTGGAGGCCCAGCTGGACCAGCTGGAGGCCCAGCGGCTCAAGCTGCTCAGCGACCTGGACAAGCTCAAGGCCGGGGGCAGCGACATCCGCGAACAGCTCAAGCAGGAGATTCGCCGGGATGAGGCCGACGCCCTGGCCGAGGCCGTGGAAAAGACCCGCGCCGCCCGGGAGCAGCAGGCCAAATACGAGCAGATGGCCAGCGACGCCAGGGCCGCCGCGAAGGACGCCCGCAACCTGCTGGACGAGCTCTCCGGCGAGCAGCTGGAGCAGAAGATCCGCGACGTGGCGCTGATCCGCCGCATCAACGAGCGCATGGCGATGCTCCGCGGCGCCGACGAGGGCGAGACCATCCCCGCCGCGCCGGAAAAGATCGACATCAACGCCTTCATCGACCGCCTGATGCAGCGCGCCGAGGCCGAGGGCTGGGCCCTGTCCCGCGCGGACGCCGCGAACCTGTGCGTCTGCCTGACGCTGTCCCCGACCCTCATGCTCTCCGGCGCGCCCGGCAGCGGTAAGACGACCATGGCACGGATGCTGGCCGACGCGCTGGGCATCAGCGCAAGCGGCCGCGCCCCGCTCTACGCCCCCGAGCCGCGGCCCGTGCTGCGGGGCAATCGCGTGAAGCGCATGCTGCGCTGCCCGGAGGCGCCCGCCATGGTGATACTGGACGACGCCAACCTCTGCCCCGCCCCGGACGCCCTGCGCGGCATGGCCCAGGTGTATCAGAGCGAATGGCGCACCGTGCTCACGCTGCAGGACGCCCACTCCGGCATGCCGATGAACGCCGCGACGCTCAACCGCGGCTTCCTGGTGCGGCTGTCCGCGCCTGCGAACCTGCCCTGGAAGCCCGTGCAGCGCCTGCCCGCGCCGGAATACCCGCTGACCTCCATACAGGCCATACTGCGGTCCCTGCCCCAGGCGGACCTGCCCTCGGTCATCGTGGAGCGCATGAATCTGCTGCGCGACGCCATGGCCCGGCGGGGGGCCGTCATCTCCCGCCGCGCCCTCGACGACGCCTGGCGCTACTGCGCCGCCATGCTGGTGGTACTCGGGGAGGAGGCCAACGCGAACCGCGTGTTCGACATGGCTGTCGCCCAGCGCATACTGCCCGGGCTGCTTGCCTGCGCGCCCATCGAGGCCGTGATGGAGTTCAGGCAGCTGACCAGGCACATGCCCGTCTGCCAGGCGCTGTTAAGGCAGCCCCTGCCGGTGGCGCTTGGGTAAACTTCAATATTTCGATAAATAAATGACCGCCGGACTGATAATCCAGCGGTCATTGTGTACCTATGAAGATCAGCGGGCCTTGAGGTTGGTCAGGTTCTTCGCGTTCACGAAGCCGAACACGCCTTTGCCGGTGGTGCGGATCATGGCCAGGCCGTCGCTCGCGGCATAGACCAGGACCTTGATGTCGCTGGAGGTGGTGGCGGACTTGCTTGTGGAGGAGGGACGCTGATACACCTTGGAGCCGGCCTTGAGGGTGGCGTAGCCGATGTAATCGTAGTCCTTCTTGCCGCAGGTCAGCGCGGAGGGGCTGATGAAGCACTCGACGCCGTTGACGTAGATGTCGGCGTAGGAGCCGTAGGCGCGAACCAGCACGGAGGTCTTGGCGGGAATGGTGGCGACGTACTTCTTGAAGTTCGGGTCGGCATAGGCCTTGACATCGCGGGTGGTGATGTCGCCGGTCACCGCGAGGGCGGAACCGAGAACCAATGTCATCAGAAGCACAGCGGCCAGGATCGAGAATGCAATTTTCTTCATGGTACTAACTCCTCTCCGCGGAATCGGTTTCTGCCGTTCCGCTTCCCCATTATACTTGCGAACGATGAAACACCCGGGTCCCATCGGTCGCTGCCTCAATTGCAAGATGATTATAACATCAATAATTATGCAAATACAACAAACTTCGGCAAATGATAAGAACTTGCAACAAATTGATTATAACGTTAATAAAATTGACAAAAAACGACTTCCTTTCGCGCCGTCGTTCACACTTTGTCGGATTGCGCGGCCGGTTTCTGCATTTCCGTCGCAATCCTCGGGCGCATTTCAGACGCGCTGCCCCGCATCGGCAAGGCATCCGTCCCATCCGCCCCAAAACCGCGCAATTATGGGCTTTTTTGGTCGAATCATGACGATATATATCCGCCTCCTGCATTTTTTATCACTTTTCACGGTACGGATCGCGCCACAATGCCCTCAATTTCCATCACAATTCGCGCGCAATTTCAATATGTTGCCCAACTCGACATATTTTTGATAGAAATTCGACGCAAATGTGATTTAATTCTATTTTTCGTCATAATTTATGGAAATGTGACCCAAATCTGACTGTATATTTATACATATTATGTATATTTATTCGCATAAAGAAACCGCCCGTTTCCGGGCGGCAGGCGTTATGCTCACATGTCCTCGATGTCGTTGGCGTCGTTGAAGGTATCCGGCCCCAGCATGCCCAGCCGGTGGTGGAAGGGTATGTTGGAGTTGGGAAAGCGCTTGTAGAACAGCAGCCGCACGCGCTCCATGACCATGCTGCCGGTCTCATAGTTGACGGTGGGCAGCAGCACGGCCACGATGGTGGGCGCGAAGTGGGTGATGATATCGCCCTTGCGCAGGTTCTCGCGCAGGATCTCGATCAGGCCGTTCATGATGTTGTCCTGGCGTATGTAGCTGATGTGGGTGTCCTCCACGTCGCCGATCATGATGATGCCCAGGAACATGGTGGTGCCCAGGCGCTCCAGATTGCGCATTTCAAGGTTGTAGATCTCCTTGAACATGTTGTAATCGCACACGAAGGCGCCGCGGTTGGCGTTGGCGTCGCGCAGCTCGTTGCGGATGGCGTCCATGTTGAACTTGAGCGACTTGCGGGACCGGTTGAGCTGCATGTAGAAGGCCTGCATGCTCTCGCTGGGCTCCGCGCCCAGGTAGCGATAGGTCATGTTGGCGGCGTGGTGGTACTGCTCCATGGCCTCGCTGACGCGGTTGAGATTCACCATTGCCTTCATCAGCTCGATGTGCAGGTGCTCGTCGAAGTTGTCCACGTTGAGCGCCTTGCGACAGACCGCGCTGATCTCGTTGTAGGCCTCGTCCTTGCGCAGCAGGTCCAGATACTGGTAAACGGCGTTCAGGTACTGGCGGTGCATCTGCTCGGCGTAGGCGGCCTCCTCGTTCAGGTCGCCGGTCTGGTACAGGTCGCCCTTGTAGAGGCTCATCAGCCGCTGGTACAGCTGGCGCAGGGCGCTCTCCTCGCGGGTCCGGCCCAGCTCGTCAAAGATGTCCATGATCTCCAGCACGTCGATCCTGACGCCGTCCAGCAGCTCCCAGTGATAGGCCCCGCGATCGGACACGATGCTCTTGCCCAGGCCGGGCGCCATCTGGTTCAGCATCGTGCGCACGCGGCTGACCAGCGTCTTGAGCGCGTTTTCCGGATTGGTCACGGTGTTGCTGGGCCAGAGCTCCCGCAACAGCCGCTGGTTGGCCACGGGCTTTTGCCGGTTCAGTATCAAAAAGGACATCAGCGCCGAGCCCTTGCGCGTCTTGCTGATCGGGTTTTCGATGCGCTGCTCGTCGATATAGAACAGATAGTTCCCCATCAACTGAATCCTGACGCTGTTTTCCATGCGTACACCCCCTGGTTGGTTTTATCAGGGTCATCGACCGTTTGAAGCGCCCCGGGGCGTCAAACCGCCGCGTCATAATAATTATAGCATCTTTTTACATTATAACATACTCATCCCGTATGTCAACCATGTTACGGGATAAATTGCATATTTACCTGCGCCTGTAACCCTGAATATGCGCAAACCCCCGCCACACGCGCGGCGGGGATCACGCAGCCGGCCGATCGTCGTGAAAAATCAAATGCGTTTTGCCAGCGTCTCGGGGCTCACGGCGTAGAGCAGCGCGGTCTCGCGGGTGATCGTGCCCGCCCTGCACAGCCGCTGCAGCTCCGCGTCCATGGACAGCATGCCCTGCCCCGCGCCGCCGAATATGGCGTTGTCGATCTGGTGGGTGCGCCCGTCGCGGATCAGGTTCTGTATGGCGGGATTGACGGTCATGACCTCGAACACCGCCACCTGGCCGCCGTCCTTCTTGGGCACCAGCCTCTGGGACACCACGGCGCGCAGTATCATCGAGACCTGCACGCGCACCTGGGCCTGCTGCTCCGCCGGGAAGGTGTCCAGTATGCGGTCCACGGTCTTGGCCGCGCCGGTGGTGTGCAGCGAGGAGAGCAACAGGTGGCCGGTCTCCGCCGCGGTGATGGCGGTCCGGATGGTCTCCAAATCGCGCATCTCGCCCAGCATGATGACGTCCGGCGCCTGCCTCAGCGAGGCCCTCAGCGCCCGGGCGAAGGTCGGGGAATCGTTGGGCACCTCCCGCTGGCTGACCAGCGAGCGCTGGTGGCTGTGGATGTACTCCATCGGGTCCTCGATGGTGACGATGTGGCCGTCGCGCTCCCGGTTGATCTTGTCCACGATGCACGCCAGCGTCGTGGATTTGCCGCTGCCCGCGGGGCCGGTGACCAGTATCATGCCGTTGCGGAAACGCGCCAGGTCCATGATCATGTCCGGTATGCCCAGCTCGCTGGGATTCGGCAGGCCGAAGGCCACCATGCGCAGCGTGGCCGCCTTGGTGCCGCGCTGATAGTACACATTGCAGCGGAAGCGGCTTAGGCCCATCAGCGAGAAGGAGAAGTCGTCGTCGCCCTCATCGTCCAGCTTGGCGATGTCGCGCCGCGCCATCTCGTAGGCCTCCCGCACCAGCTGGTCGGTACCCGCGGGCTTGACGATCTCGTCCGTCAGCGGGACCATGGTGCCCTTGACCTTGCAGGTCACGTGGGCGCCGGGAACGATGAATATATCCGAGCCCTGCAGCTCGTAGGCCTTAGTCAGCAGTTCTTTCAGTTCCATGTTTCCTCCGTGGTCGCCGTCAGACGATGGTCCACCCACTTGAAGCGCTTGCCCTCCCCCAGCGGGTTCAGGGTAACGGCGCATTCCAGCGTGCGCACGCCGTCGGTGACTTTCCAGGATATTTCGCGGCCGTTCATCTCCATGTCCGCCGGCAAAAAGGCGCGTATGGCGGCGGCGTAGTCGTCGTCGCTTTCGGACTTGGCGGCGTACATCGCCGCGATGGCGTCCAGCGAGGCCAGCCTGCGCTCGGCCTCCACATTCAGCTGATAGCTCGCCTGAACCACCTGCACGCTGCGCTCGCAGAGCTTGATGTCGTTGCGGGCGTTCATCAGCGCCAGTATGCCCAGCACGCTCATGCTGAGGATCACCACGATCAGTATCAGCGAGGCGGCGCCGGGGCCGAAGGAAACCCTGCTCTTGTGGCTCATACCGGCACCTCCCTGTATCGGGCGCAGGGCAGGGAGAACAGCTCCTCATCCTCCTGCCGGACCTGGTTGACATTGCGGCTGCGGTAGAACACGCGCACCGTGCCCACCCAGCTCACGCCGGCGTCGGCGGGCTTTTCCTCGCCCTCGACGTACAGCGTGTAATCGCCGTCCGCGCGGCTCCACGCGCCGTGATACAGCTTGAAGTGCATCTCCTCCAGCGCTGCCGCCGGGTCCTCCGCCGCGTAGAGCGTCTCGGCCACATTCTGCGCCTCCGCCAGCGCCTGGGTCTCCACCCCGGCGCGCAGGGTCATGTTGCGGGCGGTGACGAACACCCGCACCAGCACCGTGGCCGACAGCATAAAGAAGAGAACCGCGATCAGGATCTCCACCAATAGCACGTTTGATCGATTTCTGCTGCCCATCTCTGACTCCTAAACTCGTTCTATCCGGCGCACCGAAGCGCCACCCGGACGGTGCACGGCTCGTCGTGCGCGTTGGTCAGGCGGACCGTCAGCAATCCGTCCTCCAGCGCCGCGGACAGGCTGTTCGCCGGGCAGATCTCGGTGCCGCGCTCGGGGTTGAATTCATCTTCCATGTCGGTGTACTGCTCGTAGAGCGCGCCGTCGTACTGGTAGATCCAGGTGACGTACTGCTCGCCCTCCCAGGTCTCCTTCAGCGCCACCGCCGGGATGCCCCCGGGCTCCTCGACGCTGACCTCGCCGGAATCCAGCGAGCGCACCATGCTGCGCACATACGCGCCCATCACGCGGTTTTCGTTGTTGTACTGGGAGCGATCCACCGTGGCGCGGTACATCTGCGCCCCCAGCAGCACCATCAGCGTGGACATCAGCGCGAACAGCCCCAGCAGCACGAATATGAAGGTGCCCTGCATGCCGTGCTGCACTTTCATGTTGCCGTTGCTCATGCGTCCGCCTCCACTTCCGTCACAAATATCGTCGGCACCTGGTTGGCCGCAAAGGCGTCGTAGGAAACCATATAGCGCGACTGGTCATAGGCCAGGCCGTAGTTTTCCCGCAGGTACTCCAGGTCGTCCGGGTAGGCGCCCTCCACCGCGTAGCAGGTCAGCGCCGCGTTGTGCACCGCGTCGTAGACAAACTGTGTCTGCGCGCCGCTCTGGGCGGTATCCACCCGGGACACCAGCATCCACACGCCGCCCAGCAGCAGGATCATCAGCAGAATGATCGCAATTTCCTTGCGATTGGCCAACGCCCATCGCCCCCCTTCTGTCTATTGGGATAGCTGTTCATTCCGGCGGGCGATCAGGGGATCGCCCCTACGGATATCACACGATTGTAGGGGCGATGCCCTCATCGCCCTTTCGGATACGGCAATGTCGTAGGGGCGATGCCCTCATCGCCCTTTTCGTTTACAGCATGCTGGACAGTATGCCCGCCATGGGCAGCATCACCGACAGCAGTATCGCGCCGATGACGACGGAGAGCAGGGCGATCAGCGTGGGCTCGATGATGGACACCAGCTGGGAGATGCCGGTCTCCACCTGCTCCTCGTAGATGCCCGCGATCTTGTTCATCACCTGGTCCTCGCGGCCCGCGGCCACGCCCATGCGGATCATGCGGTTGTGAAGCCCCTCAAACAGCTTGGACTGCTCCATGGCATCGGCAAAGGACATGCCGGACTCCAGGTTCTTGTGGATGCCGCGCACCCTTTCGCCGGCCTCGACGTCGGAGAGTATCGAGGGCATGAGCCTGAGCGCCTCGCCGGTGGGGAAGCCCGAGGAGAGCATCATCGACAGCACGCTGGCCACGCGGGAGGAGGACAGCTTCATGCTCAGGCGGCGAATGGGCGGGAATATTTTACGCAAAAACGCGAGCACGCTGTCGCGGGCGGAGGTCTTCATCAGTATGGCGCACACCAGCACGGCCAGCACCACCACGCCCACCAGCGCCAGCACCACCCAGCCGATGGTGGAGCCCAGGTGCATCATCGCCGAGCCGGAGCGGGTCATCTCCATGCCCATGGAGTTGAGTACCCGCTGGAACACGGGCAGCACCTTCCACAGCATGATCAGTATGATCAGCACCAGCATCACGCCCAGCACCAGCGGATAGGTGATGGCGCTGACCACGGAGGTGCGGATGCGCTCCTCACGGCCGTAGTACTCGGCCAGGCCGTTCATCACGTTTTCCAGCTGGCCGGTCTGTTCGCCGATGCCCGTCATTTCCACCAGGTAGGTGGGCCAGCGGTCGTCCTCCTTGAGCGCCTGGTACAGCGACCCCGTCTCGTTGACGCCCTTGTAGGCCTTTTCGTAGAGATCGGCGTACTCCGTGCCGCGCGTGGTCTCCGCCAGCGTCTCCATGCCGTCGTACAGCGGCAGGCCCGCAGAGAGTATCAGCGCCACCTGGCTGCAGAAGCTGGACAATTCCGCGGATGTGATGCTCCGCTTTCCCTTTCCGGCCATGAACAAAACCCTCCTCAGCGATTATATATAGGATAAAATCAATACATGCGTTCCGTCTGATACTTTTTCGCGTCGATGGCCCCGACGGCGTGGGTGGGATCGAAGAATACCTCTTCCCCGTTGACCACCACCGTGTTCCAGGCGTGATAGTACTTGTCGGCGTAGCCGATGACCAGCCGGGCCGGCACGCCCTGCACGCGCAGCATGCAGGCGGTCACCGCCGCCAGGTCCTGGCAGATGCCCATGCGGTTGTCGTAGCAATAGTCGATATCCGGCTTCTCGCCCGAGGAAATGGTCTTGGCGCGCACGAAATCGTAGGCGAACTCGCTGGCCATGAAATCGGACACCGCCTGGAACGCTTGATCCGGCGCCATGCCCGCGCAGATCTCGTCGGACTTCTGCACGGCGGAGGTCCACAGCTCATAGCTCACGTACTGGTTGGGCACCAGGAAGGGGGCTTCCTCATCGCTCATCTGCGCGTCGATCACCAGCTTGCCCTCGGAGGAGAACTTCTTTCCCTTGACGTTTTCAAACAGGGCGATTTCATACTGGCCCGAGCCCTGCTGCAGCGGGAATACCTCGTACTGCGCGTCGCTGTTCAGATCGTAGATCAGCTGCCACTGGCCCTGGCTGACCGTCACCTTCATGGCATGGCCCGTGGGCTCCGAGGTCCTTACCATAATATAGCCTTTGTCCATATTGCTCTCATCGATGACGAGTTTGCCGTCGGATTGCACATCGATCCCGGGACTCTCAGGCCAAACCGCGTCCATGGAGGACGCATGCCCCACCGTACAGCACAGAAGCCACATCAGCAGCACGAACAGGACCGGAAGTCCCGCCTTGAATATCTTGTTTTCTGACATGCCGCAACAACCTCCCATATCCATACATAATAATTATATCATAATTTTCCTGTTTTTACAATATTCTACGGTCGCCGCTTTTCCATTTTCCGCAAGAAAAATAGCATCGTTCGGAATTTGTTAAGATATTTAACATTTAACCTCTGTTCAACACAAGGAAAACAATGTATAATATAAGTATAAGATTTTGTGCATATCCGCGATATGGGTCCACCGTTTAACGCCTGACGAAAGGAATGCTGAAAATGGCTGCAGCGCTCTATGTGGAGATCTATCTGATCTGCATTGTCATCGTCTCGCTCTTGTTGTACTGGTCCAACAGCAGCGGCTCGGATTCCGCCAGCGAGCAGTGCCTGCGCAGCATGCTGTGGATATTTTTAATAAACTTCATCTGCAATCTGCTCTTTACCGTGTTCAACGGTTTCCGGCTCATCCCCGGCATCGCGGTGCCGGCGTCGTACCTGTTCAAATCGCTGTATCACCTAAGCCTGTGCGCGGGCGTGGTGGCCTGGTGCCTGTACGCCCGGATCACGCTCCAGTCCAGCAGGTTCAACCGAAAGCGCACCCGCCTCATACTGGCGCTCTCCCTCCTGCCGCCCGTGGCGCTGGTGGCCTTCAACCTCAAAAGCCACATACTGTTTGAGATCACCGCCGATGGCAGCTACGTCCGCCACATGTGGTTCCACTATGAGATGGGCTATCTCGTGTGCCTGTCGATGTGCTTCAGCCTGCCGCTGATCAAGCGCATCCCTTACGAATTTGAGAACAACCGCAAAAGCCAGCTGTGGCTGACGGCCTCCTTCTCGCTGAGCCTGCTGATCGCCTGGTTTTTGTCGAACCTCGGCGAAGGCTTCCCGGTGATGTGCGTGTGCCTCGCCATCGAGCTTCTGTGCATGTACATGGATTCCTCCACCCGCCAGATCTCGCTGGACAAGCTCACCCAGGTGAACAACCGGCAAAACCTGCTGTCCTTCCTGGAATACAAGCTGCTCAACCACGACGAATCCCTGTTTTTGCTGATGATGGACGTGGACTACTTCAAGACCATCAACGACACCTACGGCCACCTGGAGGGCGACGAGGCGCTGATCCACGTCGCCAAGGTGCTCAAGAACACCTGCGGCGCCTTCACCCGCAGGCCCTACATCGCCCGCTACGGCGGCGACGAATTCATGATACTGGTGGAGGGCTCCCGCGCCGAGTGCGACAAGCTGCGCGACGACATCCAGGCCAACCTCAAGGCCATGTGCGAAACCCTCCACAAGCCCTATACCCTCACCCTCAGCATCGGCGTGGCCCGCTGGGAGCCCTCCATGAGCGCCAAGGACTTCATCGAATCCGCCGATAACCAGCTCTATGAGATCAAGCGCAACCGCCCGCCGAGGCATTGACGGCCTTTCGTTAAGAATTTCATGCGGGGGTTGACATTGCTCCCCGCGGGTGTTATAATAACTCTTGCGTTGAGCGAGAAGCCCTTCGCAATATCGCGGGGTAGAGCAGTCCGGTAGCTCGTCGGGCTCATAACCCGGAGGTCGAGGGTTCAAATCCCTCCCCCGCAACCATCGCCAATCCTCTGGATTGGCTTTTATGCCGGCGTATCTCAGTTGGCTAGAGAATCCGGTTCATACCCGGAGTGTCATTGGTTCGAATCCGATCGCCGGTACCACACAAAATCGTGCAGTTTGCCAGAGCTGCACGATTTCTTTTCGTACAAAACACACAAAATCTGCCCTGTTTTCCCTTTTCTCATAATTAACATTTCGTCTTTTTCAGATGAATCGCGCCAAAATGGTGCAAATCGCCTCTGAAAATCAGTAATACTAATATCACAGTTTAGTATTACTAAGTTTTCAGTGTCGTCATGGAGCATGGGTTTGAATTTGTCTGTTCTGACGATCCTTCGGCAGTATCGGCGAGTATTTCAATTCAGATCATCACGAGCACAGCAGCTTGTCCACCCCCTCCACAGCCTCCTGCTTTCGATTGTCCCTGGCGTGACAGTATCGGTCCGCAGTGGTCTTGAAGTCGGTCTGGCCGATGATGCTCTGAATCGTCTTTACGGATGCTCCGGCGTCGTTCAGCATGGTGGCGAAGCTGTGCCGGAAAACGTGGCTGCACGCTCCGTGCAAATCAATGGTGCGGCGGATGCGCTCCATCATGCGACGGTGGATGCTGAAAGTGATGGGCCTTTTATCCTCCCCCACCACGTAGGCATCCGGCTCGCCGCCGGGCTTGAGATAGTCCAGCAGCATGGGCATGATGGGAATGTCCCTCACGCCGCTCTCCGTCTTGGTGGTGCCGATGTAGGGATCGTTGGTTCCCTTGGGGTAAGTCACGTTTCGCCGGACGCGGAGAATGTTTCCTTCCAAATCGATGTCGCCCCACCGCAGACCGATGATCTCCCCTCGACGCATAGCGTCAACCGGCGCGAGCGCCTGCGCCAGCTCGTCCATCGTCTGTTCGTCTATGCTGTTCCATCTGTTTTCCAAATTCTTCTATCCTCTCTTTCGATTGAAGGCAGGGGCTGTTGCGCTAAGGGCAATCTGCACAAATGAACCGACGGGAATCGGGCGATGAGGGCATCGCCCCTACGAGCAGGCAGAGATTTCAGACGTTTTAGCCTCTGCCATACGTGAAAAGTCCC
>JAFRFY010000132.1 GCA_017434085.1 Clostridia bacterium | reverse complement strand
TCCTCAAGCTCAAGGAGTTCCGTAGGGTCGCCACCCGCTTCGACAAACTCGCTTCCCGCTTCCTGACTTTTGTCCATCTGGCTTGCATCCGTATTCTTCTTGCATAATCACAGTCGTTATGCATATAGAAACACACTCTAAGGGCAACAGCCCCGTGGGCGACAAAGGGGTTACGACCTCTTCCGGCGCTGCGCGCCACCTTTCTCTGAAGGCAACTTCGAAAAACCCTGTTTTCGCAAGCATTGCCTCGTAAAGAAACCTTGTTTTACAGGGTTTTCCGAAGTGAGGTATGCGGCAAAGTGAGGTTTTTCGAGGTCCCCTGAAGAGGAAGGCTAAAGAACGCGGCATTCTTTAATTCCCCATTCCCAATTCCTAATTCCTAACTCCTCATTCCTAACTCTTCACGCAGTTGCTACCGTGCGGACCGGCAGCACCAGATGCAGGTAGTCCGGGTCGCCCACGGGCATGATGATGCAGGGGTTGATGGCGTTGTTCATGTTGATCTGAATCTGCTCGGCATCGATGTAGCGCACCAGGTCGTTCAGGTACTTGACGTTGAAGGCGATGTTGATGTCCGCGCCCTCCTGCTGCACCTCCAGCTTTTCGTAGACGTCGCCGATCTGGGAGTGGGATTCTATGGCCATCTCGCCGTCGGCGATCTTGAGCAGCAGCAGGTTGTTGTTGCCCTCTCGGGCGATCAGCGACGCCCGGTCGACGCCCTTGCGGAAGGACTCCAGGTCCACCAGCACCCGGGTGGCGAACTGCTGGGGGATGATCTGCCGATACTGGATGTATTCGCCCTCGACCAGTATCACGTAGATATCGGTCTTTTCAAGCCTGATGTGCAGCTTGTTGCCGCCGTAGGACAGGCTGGCGAAGGCCTCGGGATCGTCGGAGAGCAGCTTGCCGATGTCGCTCAGGGCGCGCCCGGGGATGATGGCGCTGAAGGCGTCGGTAATGTCGGCGCACTTCGCCCGCCGGAGGGCCAGCCGGTAGCCGTCCAGGCCCACCATGGACACGTCGCCGTCGCGTATCTCCAGGAGGCCGCCGGTCAGCACCTCGCGCATGTCCTCGACGGCGATGGCGAACTCGGTCTTCTGGATCATGTCCTTGAGCATGTCCTGGGGCAGGGAGATCTCGCGCTCGTTCTCGATGCGGGGCAGGGCGGGGTAGAGGTCCGCGTCCTGGCCGGAGATGTTCGTGCGGGAGCCGGAGCCCCTCACCGTAAAGATGAAGCGCTCGTTCATGGTGATGTCGATGTCGCCGTCGGACAGGCGGCGCACCACCTCGTTGAACAGCTTGCCCGGCACCACGCCCCGGCCCGGCTCCTCGATTTCGGCCTCGATGCGGGTCACGATGGCGATGCGCTCGTCCGTACAGGTCAGTATGACCTCGTTGAGCTCCGTCTCTATCAGCACGCCCTCCAAAATCTGGTTCGGCGTGCGCCCCGGCAGGGCCTTGGTCGCAATCTGGAGGCCGTCGATCAGGGCGGCTGAGGTACATCTGAATCGCATGGGCGTGTCCTCCTATGGTTATTATTATTATGATATATTTTATAGTAGACGCAGTAGGGCGGTGGATACTGTGGAAAAGTGGTTGGATACCCCGCCCCGCCGCGGGATCGGGCTGGGGATTGTCGGGGGGAGAAGCTGTGGAAAGAGGGAGGAAAAGGCGGGGATCAGCCCTCTCCGATCTGCCGCATGATCTCCTCCACGCGCTTTTTGAACGATATATCGGCCTCCATGGCCTCGGAGATCTTGTCGCAGCCGTGCATGACGGTGGTGTGGTCGCGGCCGCCGAAGGCCTGGCCGATGGCGGTGGTGGACAGGTCGGTCATCTCCCGGCAGATGTACATGGCTACCTGGCGGGGCAGCGCGATCTCGCGGCTGCGGCGCTTGCCGGTCATGTCCTCGGCGGCGACGCCGAACTTGTCCGCCACGAAGTCGATGATCAGGGCGCTGGTGATCCTGCGCTCCTCCTGGGCCTTGACCAGGTGGTTCAGCGCCGATTTGGTCAGCTCCAGCGTGATGGGCGCGCCCATCAGCCGGGAGTGGGCGTTCAGGCTGGTGAGGCAGCCCTCCAGCGCCCGTATGTTGGTGTTGACGCTGCGGGCGATGTACTCCAGCACCTCGTAGGGCACCTCGATGCCGTCCCCCGCGGCCTTCTGCTGGAGGATGGCCATGCGGGTCTCGAAGTCGGGCTTCTGGATGTCCACGATCAAGCCCCACTCGAAGCGGGAGCGCAGGCGCTCCTCGATCTCGGGGATCTCCTTGGGCGGGCGGTCCGAGGAGATGATGATCTGCTTGTGGTTCTCCCGCAGGTCGTTGAAGGTGTTGAAGAACTCCTCCTGGGTGGCCTTGGTCTTGGCCAGGAACTGTATGTCGTCCACCATCAGGTAGTCCGCGCCGCGCAGCTTGTTGCGAAGCTCGGTGGTGTTCTTCCGGGCGATGCCCTCGATCAGCTGGTTGGTGATGGTCTCGGAGGTCATCAGCAGCACCGTCTTGGAGGGGTCCCTCTGCACCACGTAGTTGCCCACGGCGTTCATCAGGTGGGTCTTGCCCAGGCCCACGCCGCCGTAGATGAACAGCGGGTTGTAGGTCTCGGACGGCGCCTCCGCCACCGCCAGCGCCGCGGCGTAGGCCAGCTGGTTGGAGCCGCCCACGACGAAGTTGTCGAAGGTGTACTTCTCGTTGAGCGTGGAGTTGCCGAGCTTTTCCTCCAGGCTGGACACCTCCGCCTCGGTGTGGAACTCCAGGGTGTACTTGCGGTCAAACACCATGTCCACGGTGCTCACCAGCATCGTGCCGTAGCGCACCTGCATGTGCTGGAGGTTGAAGGCGTTCTGGCCCAGTATGACGATCCTGTCCCCCGTCACCGCGTACAGCTTGAGTCCCTTGAACCAGGCGTTGAAGGAGAGGTTGTCCAGGTTTTCCTTCAATATCTGCATCACGCGGTCCCACGCGGCCTTCTGTTCGGGCGTGTATCTCATGGTTTTCCTCCGGTATATCGGAAATATCCACAGGCTGTGGATACTGTTTTGTGGATGAATGTGGATAAACTGAATCGCAACCGTCTTAAGACGATATGCGTTCTATTCTATTGTATCATCAAGCGCGCCGGATTGCAAGGCGGGGAATGTTTGGATTTATTGATGGAGTCAATCCACCAGATCGATGTTTTCCCGGCCGAACACGTCATAGGATTGATTGATGACGTTCCGGGCCACGTCGGACAGCTTTTTCTCCGGGGCGCCGCTGCCCTCCAGCGCCATGGCGATGGACACGGGGCTTCCGAAGGCGGCGGTCAGGGCCTCGTCGATGAGGGCCTTCTTGCGCTCCAGCACCTTCATGTGCATCATGCGGTTTTTGGCGAATTCCACCGTCAGCTGCCGGCCGTCGAAGCCCGTGAAGCGCATGGAGCCCAGAGGGGAGCGTATCGAAGGGTTCTGCTCCGAGAGCTGCCGTATGGCCTCGAGGTATGCTTCCGGCGGCTCGGCGGCGGGCGCGGGCGCGGGCTTCGCGGCGGGCTTTTCCGGGGCGGGCGCGGGGGCCTCGCGCTTCGGCGCGGGCTTTGAGGGCGCGGCGGGCACGCCCCGCTCGATCAGCTTTTCCACCCGGCTGACGCGCTCGGAGATGGAGGCGTCCGGCTCCTTTTCCGGGTGGCAGGCCCGCACGGCGGCCAGCTCCAGTATCGTGCGCGGGCGGGAGGCCCACTTCGTGTCCGGCTCGGCGCGCATGAACAGCTCCAGCATGCGGTTCAGGCCCTCGGCGTCGGTGCGGGCGGCCTGTTCCTGAAAGCGCCGGGCGTCCTCCGGGGTGATCTCCAGTATGTCGGAGAGGCCCTCCTTCACCGCGCCGGCCAGCATCACGCCGCGAAGGTGCGCGACGGTGTCCCGTATGAACACCTGGGGGTCGCTGCCCCGGCGCATCACCTGGTCGATCTGCGTAAGCGCCGAGCCCGCGTCGCCGTCGATCAGCGCGTCGGTGAACTCGAACATGGCCGAACGCCCCGCCGTGCCCAGCACGTCCCGGGCGAGCTGGGCCGTCACCTCGCCGTCGGTGTAGCTGAGGCACACGTCCAGCAGGCTCAGGGCGTCGCGCATGGCGCCCTCGGCGGCCCGGGCGATCTCGTAGAGGGCGTCGTCGGTGGCGGTGCGCCCGATGCCCCCCAGCACGATCATCAGCCGCTCGATGATGGTGTCCACCGATATGCGGTGGAAATCGAACCGCTGGCAGCGGGAGAGTATCGTGGCCGGGAGTCTCTGGGGCTCGGTGGTGGCCAGTATGAACACCGCGTGCGCCGGCGGCTCCTCCAGGGTCTTCAAAAGCGCGTTGAAGGCGCCGGTGGACAGCATGTGCACCTCGTCGATGATGTACACCTTGTACCGCGTGACGGCGGGCGGAAATTTGATCTTCTCCCGAAGGTCCCGGATCTCGTCCACGCCGTTGTTGGAGGCGGCGTCGATCTCCACCACGTCCATGCAGTTCTCCTGCCTGAGCGTCTTGCAGATCTCGCATTCGCCGCAGGGGTCGCCGTCTTTGGGATGGAGGCAGTTGATCGCCCGGGCGAGCACCTTCGCCGCGGTGGTCTTGCCGGTGCCGCGGGTGCCGCAGAAGAGGTAGGCGTGGGCGATGCGGCCCGTCATCACCTGCCGCCGGAGGGTGCGGGTGATGGCGTCCTGCCCGACCATCTCCGTAAAGGTGTCGGGCCGCCACGCGCGGTACAGGGCCTGGTAGGACATGGCTTGATCCTCCGAAGGATTGATAAAATAAGGGGGTGTCGTCCATCACTATTCTACACCATTCATCAAAAAAACGAAAGACAAAATTTCATTTGCGAAAAGGTTTTTTGTGCTCATTTTTAACAACGAGGTAAAAAGATTTGCCATAATGGATGTTATAATCCTAATGTGATAGACTTTTCAATTTCGGAGGTCATCGATTGCGATGAAGACAATTGTTCTGACGGGCGGCGGGACCGCCGGTCATGTGACGCCGAATCTGGCGTTGATTCCGAGACTGAAGGCTGACGGCTGGGAGATCCACTACATCGGCGGCGCAAACAGCCCCGAGCAGCAGCTGATTTCCCAGGTGCCGGGCGTGACCTTTCACACCGTTTCCGTGGGCAAGCTGCGCCGGTACTTTGACCCCAGGAACTTCACCGACCCCTTCCGCGTGCTGCGGGGCATCCTCCAGGCTACGGACATCATCCGCAGGCTGAAGCCCAACGTGGTGTTCTCAAAGGGCGGGTTTGTGTCTGTGCCGGTGGTGTACGGGGCGAAGTTCAACGGCGTGCCGGTGGTCATCCATGAATCGGACATGACGCCGGGCCTGGCCAACCGGCTCTGCGCCCCCATTGCGAAGGTGGAGTGCTGCACCTTCCCCGAGGCGGTGCAGTACACCAAGGGCAAGGGCGTGCACACCGGCACCCCGATTCGCCCGGAGCTGCTCGCGGGCAACCGCGCCGAGGGCCTCAAGCGGTTCGGCTTCAACGACAGCCGCCCGGTGCTGATGGTGATGGGCGGGTCCACCGGGGCCCAGGCCATCAACCAGGCCATACGGCTGGCGCTGCCCCGGCTGACCAATAACTTCCAGGTGCTGCACCTATGCGGCAGGGGCAACAGCAACGCCAGCTACAACGGCGACAGCAACTACGTGCAGTATGAATACATGAACGAGGAGATGGCGGACGCCTACGCCTGCGCGGACATCATCGTGTCCCGCGCCGGCGCCAACGCGCTGTGCGAGATACTGGCGGCGCGCAAGCCCGCGCTGCTGATCCCCTACCCCAAATCCGCCAGCCGCGGCGACCAGATACTCAACGCGGAATCCTTCCGCGCCCGCGGGCTGAGCCAGGTGCTGATGCAGGAGAACATGACCCCGGACACGCTGGTCAAGGCCATTGAGAAGCTGTATCACGACCGCGGGACGCTGTACCAGGCCATGGACGCCGAGCCCACCGGCAACGGCATCGACGCCGTGCTGGAGCAGATCTACAAATACGCCAGGGCGTGAGGGCAGAGCATATGAGTGAGAAAAAGGGCGCCCGCCGCCTCCGCCTGACCGGCGGCGACCGGATCGTGGCCTATGTGCTGATCGGGCTATTGGTGGTCACGCTGGCGGCGACCGTGCTGAACATGCTGAACCTCCGGCTGGTGGCCGGGGAAATCTACCTTTTCCTGCCCATGATCGCGCTGCTTCTGCTGCTGGGCTGGGGCGTTTCCGCGCTGTGGCGCAGGATCAAAAACAAGGCGGCGCGCAGGATCGTCGGCGCGGTGCTCGTCGTGGTGATGGCGCTTTTGCTGATGCTAACGATGACTTACACCAGCGTGTTCGCGGGGATGAACATCCCCCGCAAGTACGCCGTGGTGTCCGACAACGGCCACAGCCTGGTGGTCATGCGGACGCTGGATACGGACGAGGCGCGCATCGCGCAGCGCCACGAGGCGCGGCTGGCCGCCGACCCCGACGGCGATCAGGGCATGACCGCCGAGGACTTCGGCTTCATCTACACCGCCTACGCCCCCGCGGTGATGGGCCTGTTCTACAAGCCCGATACGCTGATCGAGGGCGAGGTGCGCATCGGCTATGCCAGCAAGGCGGAGCTGATGGTGGAGTGGGAGGACGATGTCGGCCACTTCTTCATCAAGAACCCGGAGACCGGCGACGAGGGCGAAATGCGGGCCCGAAGCTGATTATAACCCCCTTCCGGCGCATATAATGGCGCGTCGGAAGGGGGTTTTTTATGGGAAAGCTTCTGCTGGGCGTCGGGCTGACGCTGCTTTTGATGTGCCGCCCGGAAGACGCCGCCAACGGCGCGCGGGAGGCGCTGTGCCAGTGGTACTACGTGGTGGCGCCGTCGCTTTATCCGTTCATGGCGCTGATGCCGCTTTTGACCTGCCCGGAGGCGAACCGCTGCTACGACGCGGCGCTGGGCGGGGTGATGCGCCGGCTGTTCGGGCTGCCAGGCAGCGCGGCCTCTCCGATGATCGTGGGCATGCTCGCCGGTTCGCCCGCGGGCTGCGCCGCCTCAAGGGCCGTTGCCATGGAGGAGGGCTACACCCGGGGACAGCTGGAGCGCGTCGCCATGGCCTGCTGCGGCATGTCGCCGGCGTTTTTTATCTCCGCCGTCGGCGCGGGCATGCTGGGGGACGTCGCCCTCGGGCATGTGCTGCTGCGCTCCCAGGTGATGGCTCAACTGTCGATGCTGGCGCTGACGGGGGTTTTCTGCCGGGATGAAGAGGGCATTCGACGGGTTGAAAACGACGCCGGGGGGAATCCTGTCCTTACTATTATGAATGTCGCCGGGACCATGGCGCTGTTCGGCGCGATTGCCGGGGCGCTGCGCCTGCCGTGGCTGTGCCTTGCATTGGAGATCACCGCCGGGTCGCGGTGGCTGTGCGCCGCGAATATGGAGGTTCGCTGGAGGATGGCCGCGCTGTCGGCGCTGGCGGGCTACGGCGGGCTGTGCGTGTGCGCGCAGAATATCAGTGTATTGAGGGATTGCGGGGTGAAGCCGGTGAAGCTCGTGCTGGCGCGATGCCTGGCCGGCGCGCTGGCCGCGGGCTTCAGCCTGATGCAGACAGAGTTCATCGGTTCAGGAATTCCATCAATAAACGCCCGGACGGTCAGCATTTCCTGCATATTGGCGGTGTTTCTCGCCGTTCCGGCGGTCCTCCGGCTCAGAAAACAATCTTTTAACATGTTTTAAGAAAGAATAAAGACGCGAAAAATGTCGAAAAACACAATATATAGTATATAATGATATATTTGATACATCATATTGTGTTTTTGAACAATAAAAAAAGTTCTTGACAAGCCTTCGCGAATTTGTTATAATAACTCTTGCGTTGAGCGCGAGGACGTCACAGTCTTGTAACATTCGACGCAGGCGCGGCGTCTGAATCTGCGATTCAGCCGACGCGGTTCCCGACAGGGAACTCGAAAATCCGAGGGATTTTCGACCTTGCGAACCTTGAAAACGATACAGAGAAGAGAGAGAATCGAACTTCGAGATGCGAAGATCTGCTTCGGCAGGGAGCGTTGAGAAGGGAGAAAAACACAGTCAGATTCGAAGAGTTAAACGCCAGGTCGAAGGGGAAGCGGATACTTTGGCGAGTGTCCGCAGGGATGCCATTGATGGCGTCCGAAACCGAAGACACGGAGAAGGATTAAACATCAGAG
>JAFRFY010000131.1 GCA_017434085.1 Clostridia bacterium | reverse complement strand
GATGCCCTCATCGCCCTTACACGGGAGCGGATTCCGTAGGGGCGATGCCCTCATCGTCCCTACACGGGAGCGGATTCCGTAGGGGCGATGTCCTCATCGCCCTTACACGGGTGCGGATTCCGTAGGGGCGATGCCCTCATCGCCCTTACACGGGTGCGGATTCCGTAGGGGCGATGCCCTCATCGCCCGCCGGACTGAACAGTCGACGGATATAAAAGAAGTCCCGCTTAAGTGAAGCAGGGACTTCTTTCATATTATATAGCGCTTGATTACCGCCGGTCGGTCTCCAGGTCCAGCCAGCGGCACTCGGCGTCGGTCAGCCTGATCCGGCTGGCGGTGACGCTTTCGCGCATGCGCTCGCGCCGGGAGGGGGAGGTCAGGGCGTAGACGTCCAGCGCGCGCTGGTTGAACAGCCAGGCCATGGCGACCTCGGGGACCTTAAGCCCCCTCTCCGCCGAGAGCAGCTCGCAGCGGCGCAGGCGCTCGAAGTTGTCCGGGTGCGCGTAGCCCTTCACGCCGGCCTCGTCCATGAAGCGCCGGGCGGTGCCGGGGTCGCTCGATTTGACCCTGCCGGAGAAGAAGCCCCGCGCCAGGGTCGAATAGGCGAACACGGGCACGCGGTTCACGGCGTACCACGCCCGGGCCTCCCGGTTCGCGGGCCCGGACAGGCTCAGGCACCCGCCGCCCCAGGGATCCTCCACCTGCTCCGCCAGGCCGTAGTTGGGGCTGGACACCGTAAACGGCCGCATACCGTGCTTCAAGGCGTAGTCGTTGGCCGCCTCGATGCGGGGTATCGTCCAGTTCGACACGCCGATGGCCCCCAGCTTGCCCTCGTCCACGCAGCGGTTCAGCGCGTCCATCAGCGGCCCCACGGGCACGGCGGGGTCGTCCCGGTGCAAAAGGTAGATCTCCAGGTAGTTCGTTTTGAGCTTCGCCAGGGAGTTGTGCACGTCGTGGAGTATGTCGAAGTCCGTGACGCGCTTCCGCCAGCGGTTGTGGTGCGCGCCCTTGGTGAGTATGACCACCCGATCGCGCAGTCCCCGGGCTTGAAGCCATTCGCCCAGGGGCTCCTCGCCGTAGTGGTCGGCACAGTCGAAGCAGTTCACGCCCTCGGCGTACATGTCGTCCAGCAGCTTAAAGGCCGCGCCGAGGCGCGCGTCAAAATCGGGCGATTCGCCGTATACCGAGCGAAACGCCGCAAACATCGTCGGCATCGCCGTGCCGAAGACCAGACGGGATATGGGCTTGTCCACGTATGTGATGTGTCCGTATTCCATGGTGTCCTCCGTTCATCCAAAGGGCTGTCGACGGTCGGTCGGGAGGGGGAGAGGGCGTCGCTACGTCACGTCAATTATTATATTTGTATTAAGAATTGTTCGGCCCAAAGGGCTGATTATGTAACTATTCATACGCATATTATAGCATAGACGCCGCAAATTGACAAGTAGAGCGCCAAAATAAACAGAAAATTGATCATATTTGGGGCATATGACACAGTTTCGGGTAACAAATTTTCGATTAAGATAGTTGATTAATTCCTATATATTTATTATATATTTCAATTTGTAAATCCGATCGGCTTGACACACTTGTCCCCGGCATGGTATACTCCACTCAAACAGACTGACACAGACTGCCGCATGGGCCGGGGGGATTTTCTTGCTTAAGGGTTTGGGTATGACCGCGACACGTCCTTCTGACCTGAAGCGGAACAACAGAATACAGATACTGGAGATGTTCAAATCCGGCACGGTGCTCTCCGTGGCGGACATCGCCAGGCGCATCGGCATCAGCCGGCAGACGGTGATGAAGGCCATACAGTACTACCTGGAGAAGGGCATCATCGTCTCCGAGGGCAAGGCGAGCTCCGGCAGCATGGGCGGCAAGCGGGCGGAGCTGTTCTCCCTGCCGGCGGACAGGTGCCTGTTCAACATACTGATCAGCCCCTCGGAGCTGCTGGTCTCGCTGTTCAACTTCCGGGGCGAGACCATCGACGCCTGCACGCGCCCGGGGGTGTCGGGGCTGAGCGTCGACGATATCGCCGCGGCCATCTGGCAGGCCTGCGACGATATGATGAAGGCGCGCGGCATCAGCCTAAAGCAGGTGTTCGGCGTGTGCGTGTCCAGCCCGGGCATCGTGGAGCGCAAAAGCAACCGGCTCAGGTACAATTCGCTGTTCCCGGAGTGGGGCAAGGACATCCCCATCAACGAGAAGCTGGCGGCCTACTTCGGCGGCGACCTGCTCATCGTCACAGAAAACGTGGGCAAGGTGTGCGGCTGCGCCTTTTTGCACGAGAGCGTCGGCACCGAGCGCGCGATCGCCACGGTGTTCTCCGGCTGGGGCGGCGTGGTAGCCTCGCTGATGGTGGCCGGGCTGATATTAAACGGCAAGGATTCGCTGATCGGCGAGATCGGCCACATGATACTGGCTCCGGAGGACGACGAGGTGTGCGGCTGCGGCAGCCGGGGCTGCTTCGAGCGGCAGGTGAGCGCGGACCGGCTCAAAGGCATGGTCGTGCGCATGGCGGCGGATTACCCGGACAGCCCGCTGGTGAAGAGCGGCCTGGAATCCATCACTGTCAAGAGCGTGTTCGCCGCCTCCGCGGAGGGGGACCCGCTGGGCCGGGAACTCTCGGCCTGTACCGCGCGGTTCTTCGCCACCGCCCTTCGGAACCTGACGCTGATGTTCAACCCGGAGAAGGTCATCCTCCAGGGGGATTACGCCCACATCGACGAGCACTTCCGCGAGACGCTGTTCGACGCGCTGCGCGCCTTCCGCTATTACGGCGACGGGGAGCGCCCCTTCGAGCTCATGGTGGACAAGCGCTCCATACTGGAGCTGACCACGCTGGGCGCCTACACCCTGCTGATCGACCGGCTGTTCAGCGACGAGAAGAACTATATATAAATAGATACAGGCGGACGCGCCCTCTGCGGCGCGTCCGCTTTGCGCTGCCGGTCAACTTGATCGCAGTAAAATAAACCTGCCCGGGGTGCTTGTAATTATCGAAAAAGTCATGTATAATAAACCTGAGGCGGGGCATTGCGCTTCCCCCGAAACGTGTTATGAGACCCCTACCTGATCGAAAAGGAGAGGATTCAAAATGATTCGAGTGATACTGGGTGACAAGGGCAGCGGCAAGACCAAGCGACTGATCGACATCACCAACGAAGCCCTCAAGAGCGAGCACGGCAATATCATATTCATCGACGACGACAAGCGCTACATGTACGACCTGCGCCACGAGATACGCTTCGTGGACGCCAGCGAGTATCCCGTGGCCTACAAGTGCCGCGCCAGCGAATTCCTGGCCTTTTTGTGCGGCATGCTGTCCGCCGATTTCGACCTGAGCATGATCTGCGTGGACGCCTTTAAAAAGCTGGTCCGGACGCCGCTGGACGACCCCGAAATGGAAGCATTTTTTGAAAAGCTGGCCTATATGAGCGAGGCGCATCACTGCTCCTTCATACTGTCCATCAGCGCTTCCGCGGACGAGGTGCCCGAGTACGTCATCAGGTACGCCGAATGATCGATGCGCACGTGGGTTAGACTGATCGCCGCCGCCATCGCGCTTCTGATTCTCGCCCTCGCGGCGCTTGCGCTGCTTCGCGGCCTGCCGGGCCTGGCGCGAAGGACCGCCTCCGGTCGGGCGTCGGAGCCCGATCCCATGTACGCGGAGCCCGCGGAGCAGGTCACACGCCCGCCCCAGCCCGAGGAGACGCCGGTGGTGTCGTCGGACGAGGACCCCTCCCAAAACTGGGTGTACGAGACCCTCACCCCGGTGGAACAGACCGCGGCGGAGCTGGCGGATGCACCGTCGTGATGCGATATCTATAAAACATCCCCGATTTGCATAAGGTAGATCGGGGGTGTTTTTATGCGCGAGCGGGCGGAATGGCGGGCGGCGCTGTCGGTGATGGCGGCGATTGCCGGGGTGGGGCTTTCCTCCGGGCGGGAGCTGGTGCTGTTCTTCGCCCAGATGAAGGGCGCGGCCTGGGCGGGGGTATTGACGGCCTGCGCGCTGTTCGGCGCGCTGACGGCCTTCGCCGCGGCCCGGGGCGGGGCGTACCGGGCGCGG
>JAFRFY010000130.1 GCA_017434085.1 Clostridia bacterium | reverse complement strand
GGCCTTGTTGTGGCCGTTGATGAGGATGAGGACTTCCCTGGAGTCGGTGACGGTGGCGATGCCCACGGACAGCGCCTTGGCGGGCACCTTCTCGGGGTCGTTGCCGAAGAAGCGGCCATTGACGATGCGGGTGTCGCTGGTCAGCACGCGCACGCCGGTGCGGCTGTTCAGGGAGGTGAAGGGCTCGTTGAAGGCCAGGTGGCCGTCCACGCCGATGCCGCCCATGAACAGGTCGATGCCGCCGTAGGAGGCGATCTTGGCCTCATAGGCCGCGCACTCGGCCTCGGGGTCCTCGGCCATGCCGTTTAATATGTTGATGTTCTCCGGCTTCATGTCCGCCAGGTGGTTGAAGAAGTTGTCGTGCATGAAGTACCAGTAGCTCTGGTCGTGCTCGCGGGGCAGGCCCAGGTACTCGTCCATGTTGAAGGTGACGACGTTGGCGAAGGACACCTCGCCGGCGTGGTTCATCCTGGCCAGCTCCTTATACACGCCGATGGGCGAAGAGCCGGTGGGCAGGCCCAGCACGAAGGGCTTGTCGGCGGGATGGGCGTTGATCTTCGCCGCGATGTAGTTGGCGGCCCACTTGCACATCTTCTCGTAGTTCTCCTGAATGACGACTCGCATGGTTCAATCTCTCCTTTTGATGTCAATCGATCTTGGCGATGATCTCGCCGGTGTTCTTGTAGATGCTGTGCTCCGGCACCACCCCGCGCACGCAGGAGGTGGGATAGATGTTGCTGTGGCGGCCCACCACGGTGCCCGGATTCAGCACCGAATTGCAGCCGCACTCCACGTAATCGCCCAGCATGGCGCCGAACTTCTTGATGCCGGTCTCGATGCCGCCCTCGGGGGCGTGCACCACCACCAGCTTCTTGTCCGAGCGCACGTTCGAGGTGATGGACCCCGCGCCCATGTGGGAACAATAGCCCAGTATGGAGTCGCCCACGTAGTTGTAGTGGGGGGTCTGCACGTGGTCGAAGAGTATCACGTTCTTGAGCTCGCAGGAATTGCCCACCACGCAGTCCGCGCCCACCAGCGCGGAGCCGCGGATGAAGGCGCAGTGCCTGACCTCCGTGTTGGGACCGATGATGCAGGGTGCGCCCAGGTAGGCGGAGGGAAACACCTTCGCCGTCTTGTGCACCCACACGTTTTCCGAGACCTCGTCGTACTCCGAGGGGTCGAGGGTCCTGCCCAGGGCGAGGATCATGTCCTTGATGCCCTTGAGCGCCTCCCACGGATAGGTGAACCGGGAGAGGTAGTCCTTCGCCAGGGTGTGGTCGAGATCGTAGAGATCATTGATGCTATACATGGTATCAGCTCCTTTATTCCATGCTATATTATAAAACCTGCTTTGGTGCGAAATCAGCAAGGAATAGTTAAATCCGATTTAAACGATAGCCTGAGCGGGCTGAAAGCGCGGCGGCAAATTGCATTTTTCGCCGGGATATGGTATGATAGGGACAAACAATTTCCGGGAGGTAGAAGACATGAAGGTAACGATCTGTGTGGGCAGCACCTGCCATCTGCTGGGCTCCAGGACGGTGGTGGACCGCTTCAAGGCGCTGGTGGAGGAGCACCACCTGACGGACAAGGTGGAGCTGTCCGGCAAGTTCTGCATGGGCAAGTGCGGCGAGGGCGTCTGCGTGACCATCGACGGCGTGACCCACGTCATCCAGAAGGACCAGGCGGACGAGTTCTTCGAGCGGGAGATCCTGGCAAAAGCGGTCTGATATATAGGGGGAAACCATGAACCCGATCATCGTGCTGACGGAAAAGAACTGCCGGGACTGCTACAAGTGCATCCGCAACTGCCTGACCAACGCCATTCGCTATTCGGACGGCCACGCGGAGATATTGCAGGACGAGTGCATCGACTGCGGCGAGTGCGTGGTGGCGTGCCCGCGGCGCGGCAACTTCGTGGAGAATGACATGGACGAGGTGCGGCGGCAGCTGCGCGCCGGGCGGCGACTGGTGGCCAGCGTGGACCCCTCCTTTATCGCGGAGTTTGACGTCAGCTGCATCGAGGACCTCCGCGAGGCCCTGAGCCAGCTGGGCTTTGACGCGGTGGAGGAGATGGCCGTGGGCGCGGAGCTCGTCAGCCGCGAGTACGAGCGCATCATGATGGACGGGGAGACGGACGTGCTGATCTCCAGCGTGTGCCCGTCCATCAACCAGCTCATTCGCAAGTACTATCCCGACATGCTGAAATACCTGGCCCCCGTGGCCTCGCCCATGGAGGTGCACTGCCGCCGCCTGCGCCGGGAGTATCCGGGGGCGTTCATCGTGTACATCGGCCCCTGCTACGCCCGCAAGCGCGAGGCCTGGGAGACCGGCTGCTGCGACGCGGTGATGATGTTCTCCGACCTGAAGCAGTGGCTGCACGAAAAGGACGTGCACTGCGTCAATTCCCACACCGTCACCCGCCAGGGCATACGCGCCCGGCGCTATCCCCGGCAGGACGGCATCGTGAAGTCCATGTCGCGGGTGCTGGGCTGGAACCGCGTGTCCATCGACGGCGTGGGGGACTGCATTGCGGCGCTGGAGGAGATGCGCCAGCGCGGGGCGAACCGCGTGTTTTTGGAGATGACCGCCTGCGAGGGGAGCTGCGTCAACGGCCCGGCGATACGTTCCAACCGCTACGAAAACCGCATCCACGGCACCGTGGCGGTGAACAGCTACGCCGGGGAGTACGACTTCGGCGTGGAGGAGCCGGATTCGATCCGCAAGACCTTCACTCCCGATCCCGTCCAGCGCCGGAGCGTGGACGAGGAGGCCGTGGAGCGCGTGCTGGAAAAGCTCAACAAGGCCACCGCCGACACCGCCCTGAACTGCGGCTGCTGCGGCTATCCCACCTGCCGCGAGATGGCCCGCGCGCTGTGCGAGGGCAAGGCGGAGATGGACATGTGCCTGCCCTATCTGCACGAGCAGGCCGAGCGCCACTCCCGCGAGGTGGTGGATTCCACGCTGGACGCCGCCGATCGGGTCATCGACAAGCAGATGCGCGTGGTGCAGGACATCGCCTCCATACTCGGCGAGACCACCGCCGAGACCAAGGTGATGCTTGAAAAGCTCAAACAGGCGATACAGTGACCGCACGATTCCCCGAAGGAGCACCGACATGAACGACGAGCGCTTCATTGACACCGGCTACATCAGCCTCCTCAAGCACGGCGAGCAGCTGTGCGGCGACCGGGTGATCTTCACCAGCAACGAGAACACCCGCATCGGCGTGCTGGCGGACGGGCTGGGCAGCGGCGTGAAGGCCAACATACTGGCCACGCTGACCGCGCAGATACTGGCCACGATGAGCGTGGGCGGCATGTCGGTGGAGGACTGCGTGAACACCGTGGTGCGCAGCCTGCCGGAGTGCAGCGTGCGCAGGATCGCCTACTCCACGTTCACGATCATCAAGATCAGGGACCAGCGCTACGTGGAGCTCACCCGCTTCGACAACCCCCACACCATCGTGCTGCGGGACGGCAAAAACCACGAGTTCGAGTACAGGTCCCGGCTCATCGACGGCAAGCCCATCTACGAGAGCCGCTTCGAGGCCCAGGTGGGGGATGTGTTCGTGGTGATCTCCGACGGCGTGAACTTCGCCGGGCTCGGCGGCGCGTACCCCTTCGGCTGGGGGCGCGACAACGTCATACGCTTCCTGGAGGCGCACTACGACCCGGAGATGCCCGCCCGGCGCATCGCCTGCACGCTGGCGGAGGAGTGCCTGAGGCTCTACGAGGGCATGCCCGGGGACGACACCACCATCGCCGTCATGCGGCTGGCCCGGCCCCACACCGTGAACCTGATGATCGGCCCGCCCTCCTCCGCTGACCTGGACGGCACCATGCTCAACGCCTTCTTCGCCCAGCCGGGGGAGAGGATCGTGTGCGGCGGCTCCACCAACAAGCTGGCCGCCCGGTATCTGGGCAAGGAGCTGACGGCGTCGCTGGACTACTGCGATTCCGATCTGCCGCCCATGTACCACCTGGAGGGCGTGGACCTGTCCACCGAGGGGGCGCTGACCATCTCCCGGGTGCTGGAGTACGCCGGGGAGTACCTGAGCGGCACGCAGCTCCATCCCCGCTGGGAGCACGGGCGGGACGGCGCGGCGCAGATCGCCAGGCGGCTGTTTGAAAAGGCCACGGACGTCAACTTCTTCGTGGGCTGCGCCATGAACCCGGCCCACCAAAACCCCAAGCTCTCCCTGGCCTTCGGTGCGAAGTTCCAGCTGATCGACAAGCTGTCCAAGCGCCTGGAGGAGATGGGCAAGCGGGTCACCGTGCGGTTTTTCTGAAGAGGGAGCGGTATCAAAGCCATGAAGGTGAACTACCAGATCGCGCTGGAGCGGGAGCTTCAAAGGATCGCAGATTCCGGCAGGCGGCCCAGGCTCTTGCTGCACAGCTGCTGCGCGCCGTGCTCCAGCTATGTGCTGGAATATTTGAACCGCGCGTTCGACATCGCCGTTTACTACTACAACCCCAACATCGCCCCGGCGGAGGAGTTCGAGCACCGCGTGGCCGAGCAGATCCGGCTCGCGGAGGCGCTGCCCCACGCGGGTCATATCGAGGTGATCCGGGGGGAGTACGACCCGCGGGCGTTCTACGACGCCGTGCGGGGCCATGAGGACGACCCTGAGGGCGGGGCGCGGTGCGAGAGGTGCTTCCGGTTGAGGCTTGCGCAGACGGCGCGGCTGGCCGCCGAGCGGGGCGACGACTACTTCACCACCACCCTCACCATCAGCCCGCTCAAGGACGCGCAACTGATCAACTTAATTGGCATGGAGCTGTCCAAGGACGCGGGCGTGCCCTGGCTGCCCTGCGATTTCAAGAAGAAAAACGGCTATAAGCGCTCCTGCGAGCTGTCGGAGATCTACGGCCTCTACCGGCAGGACTACTGCGGGTGCGTGTTTTCGAGAAGAAGGGATTACAAGGGGCACAATAAATAAGGACGATCGTCGATCGCCCTTATTTGTTTACCCAATCATGATCTTCTCCTCCGGGTACTTGGACGGTACCCTGTACCGGCCCTGACGCCGGGCGACGGCCACGGCGAGCGTCAGCGGGCCGACGCGGCCGAGGAACATCATGGGGATCAGCACGGCGCGGCTGGCGGCGGTGAGGTTGGGCGTGCCGATGCTGGAGACCCCAACGGTGCCCATGGCGCTGGCGCACTCAAACAGTATGTCCGCCAGGGTGAAACGGCCGTCCTCGATGAGCGTCACAGAAAGCGTGCCCAGCATAAGCGTGGTGAGGAACAGCGCCACCACCACCAGCGCGCGGCGCACGGTGTCGCCGGACAGCCGTCGCCGGGCGGCGTTGACCTCGCTGTCGCCCTTCACCACGCTCAGTATCAGCATGGCCACCACCGCCACAGTGGTGGTCTTCATGCCGCCGCCGGTGGAGGCCGGGGACGCGCCGACGGCCATCAGCATGCCCGAGAACAGCTTGGAGCCGTCCTTCATGGCGGACAGGTCCACGGTGTTGAAGCCCGCCGTGCGCATCGTGACGGACTGGAACAGCGCGTTCAGTGCGTCCATGCGCTCCGCCAGCATGAAGAACAGCGTGCCCGCAATAATCAGCGCCGGTGTGAAGGTCAGCACGATGCGGGCGTGCAGCGACATGGCGCGAAAGCCCTGCCGGTTGCGCAGGGTCTCCAGGATCACCGAAAAGCCCAGTCCGCCCAGCACGATCAGCACCCCGACGGTCAGCAGCACCAGCGGGTCGCGGGCATAGGCGGTCAGGCTGGAGAAGCCCCCGAACAGGTCAAAGCCCGCGTTGCAGAAGGCGCTGACGGCGTGAAACAGCGCGTACCACAGCCCCTTTTTGACGCCGTAGAGCGGAACGAACCTTATGGCGAGCATGCCCGCGCCCACGAGCTCGATGCCCAGCGCCAGCGCGAGGTAGAGCCGCGTGAGCCTGCCCAGGTCGGTCAGCGAGGAGCCGTTCATGGATTCGCGGATCAGCATGCGGCCCTTGATCGATATCTTCCGGCCCAGCATCACCAGTATCATGGTGGCGAACACCATGAACCCCAGCCCGCCCACCTGTATGAGCGCGAGCAGCACGAGCTGCCCGAAGGGGGCGAAGGTCGTTCCGGTGTCCACCGCCACAAGCCCCGTGACGCACACCGCGGAGGCTGCCGTGAACAGGCCGTCGAACAGGCCGATGCTGTGGCCGTCCCGGGCGGCGGCGGGCAGCGCCAGAAGCGCCGCGCCCAGCAATATCACCAGAAGAAAGCCGAACACCAGCCATTCCTCCGGCTGCCCCAGCCATTCCCGGTGCGCTGCACGGGGATTCACGGTGCCTCCTCCCCCCGGCCCTCCGGCTTGAGCATGCGGTAGCCGATGCCGACGTGGGTCTGGATGTAGGGCTGCTCCCCGCCGCCGGTCTGCAGCTTCTTGCGAAGCGTCGCCATGAACACCCGAAGCGAGCCCACGTCCGAGGCGGTATAGCTGCCCCAGATCTCCTTGAGGATGTAGTTATGGGTCAGCACCTTGCCGGTGTTGCGGGCCAGCAGGCACAGAAGCTTATATTCGATGGGGGTCAGGTGGATCTCCCGGTCGGCGATGAATGCGCAGCCCGCGGCGTAGTCGATGCGCAGCGCGCCGTTTTCATACACCGCGTCCTCCTGGCTGGGCGATGGCTCCGCGTTCACCCGCCGAAGCGCCACCCGGAGCCGCGCCAGCAGCTCGTCCACCGAGAAGGGCTTGGTGAGGTAGTCGTCCGCGCCGGCGTCCAGGGCATCCACCTTGTCGGCGTCCTCGCCCCGGGCGGACACCACGATGATGGGCATGCCCGTCCAGCCCCGCACCCGGCGGATGATGTCCACGCCCTCCATGTCCGGAAGTCCCAGGTCCAACAGCATCACGGCGGGCTGGTGCGTGGTGGCCTCGATCAGCGCCTCCGCGCCGTTTCGGGCCAGGTGGTAGCGGTAGCCCTGGGTGTCCAGGGTCACCGCCATCAGGTTGCGCACGGCCGCGTCGTCCTCGACCACCAGTATCAACGGTTTATTGTTCATAGCCTTCCACCTCCGCAATGGGCAGTGTAAACCAGAATTTCGCCCCGTGGGGCTGTATATTCTCCACGCCAATCGCGCCGTCGTGGGCCTGCACGATGGATTTGCACAGCGCCAGCCCCAGCCCGATGCCCCGGCGGCTGTCCGGGCCACGCTTCACGCCGGTGTAGAACATGTCGAATACCTTCTCCTCGTCCCCGGCGGGCACGCCCGGGCCGTCGTCCTCCACCCAGAGGTACGCCATGCCCCCCCTGCGGCGCACGCCGACGGTGATGCGGGAGCCCTCCGGCGCGTGCTTCACCGCGTTGTTCAGAAGGTTCACCAGCACCTGCACGATCAGCCCCGCGTCCATGCGCGCCATCAGCATCTCCTCGGGCAGGTCCGTCGAGATGTGCCGCTTCGCGGCGTCCCGGTCCATGTGCCGCAGGGCCTCCTCCACGGCGTCCGCCGCCAGCTCGGTCTGCAGATTCAGCTTCATGACGCCATTCTCGGTGCGGGTGATGGTGAGCAGGTTCTCCACGAGGCCGTTCAGCCATATGGCGTCGTCGTAGATGGAGGCGTAGAGCTGGCGGCAGTTCTCCGGGGAGAGCTGGCCGGTGTTTTCCATCAGTATCGCCGCGTTGCCGGAGATGCTGGTCAGCGGCGTGCGCAGGTCGTGGGAGATGGAGCGAAGCAGGTTCGCCCGCAGGGATTCCTGCCGGGCGCTCTCCTCCATGCGCTGCTTCTCGCGGGTCATGTGGTCCTTCTCCACCGCCAGCGCGCACAGGTCCAGTATGGAGATCATCAGGTTCTTGCGGTACTCGTCGATGGTGGGGGCGCAGTCGGCGCGTATGCCGATCACCGCCCACACCGTGCGCTCGCCGCGCACCGCCATGTACAGGCACTTCGCCTGCGGGAAGGTGCGGGTGGTGCTGCCCGCGTGCACGGCGTTGAGACCCACCCAGCGCACGACCTCGAGCTCGGGGCCGATGCCGTCGAAGCCTCCGTCCTGCTCGATTGTGCACATCGTGGGGGCGTCGGCGATAACGCCGTCGGTCACGTCGTAGCACAGCACGCTGTGCTCCAACAGGCGGCTCAGCTGCCGCTGCACCACCTCGAGGATCGCCTGCTTGTCCTCCGCCTTTTGAAGCAGCTGGCTGGTGGACAGCAGCACCTCGGTCTGGTAGGCCTTGTTGGCCGTCTGGACGGACTGCGCCTTGATGCGGCTGGTCTGGGAGCTCGACAGCAGCGCCACGGCGAACATCACCGCGAAGGTGGCGAAGTAGTCCGGGCTGGAGCGCAGGGAGTAAAACGGCTCGGTGAAGAAGAAGTTGAACACCAACACCGACAATAGCGACGACAGCAGCGTGTACAGGTAGCCGGTGGTCACCAGCGCCACCGCCATGACGCCCAGTATGTAGATCAAGACCACGTTGGTGATGGCCAGCCCCACGGCGCTGAACAGGAAGCCCACGCCGGTGCAGGCTGCCAGGATCAGGGCCGTGCGGATCAGGTCGAGGGGGGAGAAGCGCTCCCGCCGAAACAGGCGCGACAGCCGGAAGGACCCGGCCTCCGCGCTCAGCTGGTTGGGCACGATGACGATCTCCACATTGGGGGCGAGCTCGTTCAGCCGGGACATCAGCGTCTCCTTCGGCGCGAAGGGGTGCCGACGCTCCGGGCTCTTGCCCAGCACGATCTTGGTGATGCCGCTGACCCGGGCGTACTGCGCGATGGCCGTGGCGGGGTCGTCGCCGTAGATGGTGGTCAGCATGGCCCCGTGGCGCTCCGCCAGGCCCAGGTGCTCGTGCACCGCCCGGGCCTGGGCCTCGTTACGGACCTCGGTGTCCTCCACGTACAGCGCGATGAGCTCCGCGTCCAGTGTCTTCGAAAGCGCCGCCGCCCGCCTGATCACGTCGGCGTTGGTGGGGGAGGCGGACACGCACACCAGTATGCGCTCGTGATCCTGCATGTTCCCCGCCTCCCCGCTGATTCGTAACGGTTCAGTCAGGCGGGCGATCAGGGGATCGCCCCTACGGAATCCATGCCTTCGTAGGGGCGATGCCCTCATCGCCCTTCAGAGCCGAAGGACGGGACTGAACAGTTACGTTATTTCCTTTGATTATACCACATTTAACATAAAAGTGAAGATAAAAATGCTGCTCGTGGTATTAAGACGGCATAAAGATCAGTATCGGGTGGGATGGAGATATTAATTGTCACCCTGTTTACACAATCAGGTTGACATAAAGCATGCTCCCATGTTAATGTAGACCCGACGCATGCGGAGGTTTGATATGTCTACAAAGAATGATGTGCTGGGCGCGCTGATGGAGGCGCGGGAGGCGGTGTCCGGCGAGCGGCTGGCCCGGCGGCTGGGGTTAAGCCGCAACACGGTGTGGAAGGCCATCGAACAGCTCAGGGCCGAGGGGTATGTGGTGGAGGCGGTGACCAACCGGGGCTACCGGCTCCTGTCCGCGCCGGACCTCATTAGGGAGCCGGAGATCCTCAAATGGACCACGGCTTCTGTGATCGGACGCCGACTGGAGGCGCACGCCCGCCTGGATTCCACCAATCTGCGGGCCAAGCAGCTGGCGGCCCAGGGCGCGCCCCACGGCTATCTGGTGTGCGCGGATTCCCAGTCGAGCGGCAGGGGGCGCTACGGGCGGTCCTTCTTTTCGCCGGAGCACTCCGGGGTGTACATCACCTACGTGCTCAGGCCGACCCTGCCCGCCGAGCGTGCGGTGATGATCACCTCGATGGCGGCGGTGGCCGTGGCGCGGGCCATCGAGAAGCTGTGCGACGTGGACGTGAAGATCAAGTGGGTCAACGACCTCTACATCAACGACCGCAAGGTCTGCGGCATACTGTGCGAGGCGAGCCTGGATTTTGAAAGCGGCATGCTGGAGTACGCGGTGCTGGGCATCGGCGTGAACGTGGCGCGGATGGATTTTCCCGAGGAATTACGGGACATCGCCACGTCCATCGGCAACGAGTGCGGCACATGTCCCTCCCGGAGCCGCCTGATCGCGGAGATCTCCAACGCACTCGACGCGCTCTACGGGGAATTGGAGACGGGCGGCTTCATGGCCGAGAGTCGGCGGCGCTCCAACGTGATCGGCAGGGACGTGACCGTGCTCCGGGGCGGCGAGCGCTATGCCGCGCACGTTATGGACATCGACGATCAGGGCCGGCTGGTGATCCGCACGGAATCGGGCGTCTCCCGGGTGGGCTCGGGGGAAATCAGCATAAAGTTAAGGTGATTGACTGTGAAGACGAACGATCTGACGCTGACCGCGGCGATGGCCGCGCTGATCTGCGTGGCGGGGCCGCTGACCGTCGCCATAGGGCCCGTGCCGCTGTCGCTGGCGAGCTTCGCGGTGTATCTGGCGGGGGCGATACTGGGCTGGAAGCGGGGGAGCCTGGCGGTGGCGGTCTACCTGCTGATCGGGCTGGCGGGCGTGCCGGTGTTCTCCGGGTTCTCCGGCGGCGTGCAGAAGCTGTTCGGCGTCACCGGGGGCTATCTTATAGGCTATGTGGCCTGCGCGCTGATCACGGGCCTTTTCTCCGGGGAACCGCGCGTTAAGAAGCCCCGCCCCGCGTGGATGATGGCCGCGGGCATGGTCCTGGGCACCGCGGTGCTCTACGCCGTCGGCACGGCCTGGTTCATGGCCCAGACCGGCAACGCGCTGGCCGCCGCGCTGGGCATGTGCGTGCTGCCCTTCCTGGCGGGGGACGCCGTCAAGATCGCCGCCGCCAGCGTGATCGCCGTGCCCGTGCGCAGGACGCTGTACCGCTGAGTGTGTCATCGGGCGGCGCGGCGTCATAGCATGCCCGGGAGGGGATGCTATGGCGAAGAAGATGCCGATCGGCCTGTTTGTGAAGCAGATCGGGGAGGCCTTTGAGCGTAAGGACGGCTATATCATGGGCGCGACGGGCCAGAACCCGCGCAGGTGGAAGAAGGACAGCTGGTGGTTCAACCAGTACAAGGACAATCCGAAGCAGTATGAAAAGGCGCTGTACTGGCGCGCCCACGCCCAGCGGGTGTGGGACTGCAACGGCCTGGCGGAGGGGCTCTACAAGGACTACACCGGCACGAGCATCGACACCAGAGCCCGCTACAACTACCAGCACTGGTGCGACCCGAAGGGCAGGGGGATGATCCCGCCGAAGTACCGCGTGGCGGGGGCGGCGGTGTTCTGGGGCGATTCCGCCTCGAACATCCACCACGTCGCCTTCCTGTACGCGCCGGTGAAGGCGAACGATCCCCAGGGGGACTGGTATCTGATCGAGGCCCGGGGCGTGATGACCGGCGTGGCCAGGACCCGGCTTTTGAGCCGCAAGCCCGACTTCTGGGGATGGATGACGAAGTACTTCGACTACGCCGGGGCGGGGGATGTGCAGCCGGAGCATCCGCACCTGGGGGACAGGGTCCTCAAGAACGGCATGAGCGGGGAGGATGTCCGGGAGCTCCAGACCGACCTGATCCGCCTGGGCTACGACCTGGGCCGCTATGGCGCGGACGGCGACTTCGGCGACGCCACCGAGGAGGCCGTGAAGCAGTTCCAGCGGGACAAGAAGCTGACCGTGGACGGCGAGGCGGGCCCGGCCACCTGCGCGGCGCTGGAAAAGGCGCTGGCGAGGCTGGAAAAGCCCGTGGCCGACCCCGGGAGGGTGAAGATCACGGGCGGGAAGTGCTATGTGCGCGACGCGCCGAACAAAAACGGCGCCAAGCTGGGCGTGGCGCATGATGGCGATGCGTTCGACTACGCCGGGGAGACCACCCCGACGGGCTGGAACAAGATCGTGTACAAGGGAAAGACGGGCTGGGTGTCCGGGAAGTACAGTCAGCTGACGAAATAATAATGCGGGGCTGTTGCGCTAAGGGCAATCTGCACAAATGAACCGACGGGAATCGGGCGATGAGGGCATCGCCCCTACGAGCAGGCAGAGATTTCAGACGTTTTAGCCTCTGCCATACGTGAAAAGTCCCTAATCAGTGCGTAGCGTAGGGGCGATGCCCTCATCGCCCGCACTATTTCTTAATGGTTTTGTGCATCTTTACGTTAATGCAACAGCCCCGTCGTTTACATCAACGGCCTGACGGCATGATACACCTTTTCATACCGGGCATATATCCGCATGTACTTTTCGTGCATCTCCGCGCGGGGATGGTAGGTGTGGATCTCCTCCACCATGTGGTCGGCGGCGTCCTTCAAATCGGCAAACGCGCCGATGGCCACGCCGGTCAGCATGGCGCTGCCGACGGTGCCCGCGTCGGCGGTCTTGAGGGCGACAATGGGCAGGTTGAGCATATCGGCCTTCATCTGCATCCACTCCGCGCTTCGCGCCCCGCCGCCGGTGGCGTGCAGCTTCTTGAAATGCACGCCGGAGTCCTTCAGGGCCTGGGCGTTCAACACCATCTCGTACACCACGCCCTCCATGCAGCCGCGGTAGAGCGCGGCGACGCCGGTGTCGGTGGTCAGGCCGAGTATCGCGCCCTTCGCGCCGGTGTCCATGTAGGGGGTCGCCGCCCCGGCGAAGTGGGGGAGCACCAGCAGGCCAGAGGGCGTCTCGCCGTGCTCGCTCTTATACTGGGCTTCCAGGAACTCGTTGACGGAAATGCCCTTCTCCTTCGCGGCCTTCTTCTCGTCCTTCGCCAGGTTGCCGACGCACCAGTCGATCAGCGCGCCGCCGGTGTAGGAGAAGGCGTAGGCCACGTACTTGCCGGGGATGACGTAGGGCACCACGGAGAAATACCCTTTGTACATCTCCGCGATGTCGGGCATGGAATCGTAGATCGGCGTCAGGCACTCCACCGTGCCCGCGCCGTCCACGGCCACCTCGCCGTCGAACGCCCCCGCGCCTACCGCCGCGGCCACCTGGTCGTGGCTGATGGACACCACCCGCACATCCTCCGACAGGCCCACGGCTCTCGCAGCCTCCGCCGTCAGCGTGCCCGCGGGCGTGCCGGTGGGCACGGGCTTCGACATGAGGTTTACGTCGATGCCCGCCGCGTCGAACATCTCCCGGCTCCAGCACAGGCTCCGGATGTCCAGCGCCATGGTGCGGGTGGCCAGCGAGTAGTCGATCTGCCTAACGCCGGTCAGGTGGTAGACCACGTAGTCCTCCATCAGGAAGATGTGCTTCGCGGCGGCATAGACCTCGGGCCGGTGGGCCTTGATCCACATGAGCTTCGGCAGGCTGTACATCTCGTGGGGCCGAAGGCCGGTGATCTCCGCGATGCGCATCTCGCCCAGCCTTTCGCACAGTGCCCTGACCGCGTCGCCGCCCCGGGGGTCGGTGTACAGCATGGCGTTGTGCAGGGGCTTGCCGTCGCCGTCGGTCATGACGAAGGTCTCCCCGAAGGAGGTAATGCCGATGCCGCCGATGTCCGGGTACCGGCCCGCCATCTCCCGGATGACCTCCAGCACGGCGTCCATGATGACGGAAACGTCGATCTCGTGCCCCGTCACCCTGCGCCTCACCGGATAGTCCCGGTACGCCTTGCCCAGATACTTCCCGCCCTCGTCAAACACCGTGCATTTGCAGCCGGTGGTTCCGATGTCAAGACCTGCGATCTTCATAACAAACCTCCCGGATTGAATGAGAAATTAGGAATTAGGAGTGAGGAATGGCGGTGCAAATTCCTTCGGAATTTGTCCGATTGTTTCCGTTCCTCATCAATTCCTAATTCCTCATTCCTATTTCCTAATTAATCGATTTCCACCCAGTCATACCCAAGGTACGTCGTAAACGCCTCCTTGAGCACATCCTTCATATGTCCCACGCCGACGGAGGTGTGGTGCTTGAAGCCGCCGCGGGCGAGGCGGATCATCTTGTTCTGCATGTCGGGGACGTGGCACACGCCGGCGCAGCCGAAGTAGCCGTCCTCGATGGGATCGTCGGTGAACTCGGCCTCGGAGGCGTACATGACGATCCTGCCATCCACCGTCTGGCAGTTGGCGATGGTGGTCGGGAAGGCGCGTATGCGGCCCTCGTTGGTGCCCCAGCCGGAGCCCGGGTCGCCCTTGGCGAACATCTTGTGCTCGGTCACGGTGCCGCGCGCGGTCATGAGCTGCTGGGCCACCGGGCCGCAGTGGAAGAGGATCACCTTGTTCTCGTCGTCGCCGTAGTTGTTGTTCCAGTCCAGAACGGCGGTGGGCTGTTCGGACGCCAGCGCCATGGCCCGCATGGTGAGCGCCGAGCACATGTCGATCTCGCAGCTTGCCGGGATGCCGCGGTCGTTCAATTCGGAAAGCAGCACGCACGGGCACACGCGGAGGATGGTCTCCATCTCGTTCCAGCACCTGAGGGTGAGGGCGTCGAGGCGGTACTCCTCGATGTATTGGTCGATCACCACGCTGATCTTCGCCAGCGTCACCATGTTCTTCTGCGGCACGCCGGAGAAGTCGGTGTACTTTTCAAGCGCCGCCATCTTGGCGATGACCTTCGGGTCGTCCTCGCCGAGCTTGCCGACCTTGTACACCAGCTCCGACAGGTCGAAGGATTCCACGTTGATGCCGTATTTCTGGAGGGTCAGCTCGTCGAAGCGCACGGTCTTGAAGGCCGTGGTGCGCGCGCCGATGCAGCCCACGTTGAAGCGCTTCATGCCGTTGACGACGCGGCAGACGGCGGCGAAGTCCTTCAAATTCTGCGCAAAAGCCGGGGTCAGCGGGTGGACGACGTGGGGCTTCAACACCGTGAAGGGCACGCCGTACTGCGTGAACACGTCGGTCACGGAGAACTTGCCGCAGAAGGCGTCGCGGCGGTGCTTGAAGTCCATCTTGCCGATCTCGTCGGGGTACGCCTGCATGAGGATCGGCACGCCGGCGTCCTGCAGCGCGGTGATCGCGCCGTTTTCGTCGGCGAAGATGGGCATGGAGAATATCACGCCGTCGAACTGCCCCTCGTGTTCTTTCAACCACTTGGCGTACATCAGGCCCTCGTCGCGCGTCTCGATGCCGCCGTAGCGCGTGAGCTCCGCGTCCATGGCGATGTAGCCGTAGCCGGCGTCGGTCACGGCCTTGATCATGTCCTCCCGCGCGCCGTAGATCAGTTCGCCGGGCATGAAGCCGCGGTTTGCGAACGCCAGCGCAAATGTCATTTTCCTGCCCATGAGATTTCCTCCTTTATCGTGTGGGATGCGGTTATTTGCTGGACTGGGAAGCCCTGCGGCGGATGACGTCGATGATGACCGCCACCACGATGATCAGGCCCTTGACCATCTTCTGGGGGCCCTGGGCCACGCCCAGCAGGTTCAGGCCGTTGGCGATGATGCCGATGATCAGTATGCCGATGAGGGTGCCGATCATGGAGCCCTCGCCGCCGGACATGGAGGTGCCGCCGATGACGACGGCGGCGATGGCGTCCATCTCCTGGCCGTCGGCGTTGGTGGGCACGGCGGAGTCAAGGCGCGAGGACAGCAGAAGCGCCGCCACGCCGCAGCACAGGCCGCTGACCACGTACACGAAGCACTTGACCTTCCTCAGGTTGATGCCGGACAGCTTGGCGCAGCTCTCGTTGCCGCCGATGGCGTAGGTAAAGCGGCCCATGCGGGTGTACTTGAGGATGTACCAGCCCAGCAGTATCACCGTCAGCATGATCAGCGTGGACCACACCGGGATGCCCGCCACGCGGCCGGACACCGCCGTGAAGCCCGCGGGGAAGGTGTAGATGGGCTGGCCCGCGGTGACCGTGTACGCCGCGCCGCGCACGATGGACATGGTGCCCAGCGTGGCGATGAAGGGCGGCAGGGACAAAAAGGAAATCAGCATGCCGTTCACCAGGCCGATCAGGCCGGAGAAGGCGATGCAGCCCACGATGGTGATAAACACCGGCACGTGGTAGTTCTTCATCAGTATGCCCATCAGCAGGCCCGACAGCGCGATGTTGGAGCCGACCGACAGGTCGATGCCGCCGGAGATGATGACGAAGGTCATACCCACGGCCACCACGAAGTTGATGGAGATCTGCTGGAACACGTTCAGGAAGTTGGACGAGGTCAGGAACACGGGCGAGGCGATGGCCAGGTCCAGGCACAGCGCCAGCAGCGCGATCACGATGCCCAGCACGTTGTTGGAGGAGCCCAGCTTCTTGACGCCCTTGTTGCGCTGCTTCTTCTTCCAGGCGCTCAGCACAAGGCCGCCCGCGCCGATGATGATGAGGTCGATGGCGCCGACCCACAGAAGCGAGGAGGCGTTGTTGACGCCGATGACGAAGTTGTCCATGGCGGTAAAGGTCACCTCGTCGGGCACCACCACGTCGTCGGGGTTGATGCCCAGCACGTCCGCGGCGGCGATCTGGCCCAGGGCCTTCTTGCGGGCGGCCTGCTGCGCCTCCAGCTCCGCCAGGTGACCGCGCTGCGAGGTGGCGAACAGGTCCAGCGCGGCCAGCGCCACGCCCAGCACCAGGCAGATGATGAATATGATCTTCAGATTTTTCTTCATAGCGATACCTTCTTTATCGATGCCTGTGCGGGACTACGCGGTGTGCTTGTCGCCGCCGGTGGCGTAATAGAGGATTTTCTCCTGGGTCAGGGTTCCGTCGTTGTCGAACACGCCGGTGATCTCGCCCTGGTGCATCACCGCCACGCGGTCGGACATGCCCAGTATCTCCGGCAGCTCCGAGGAGATCATGACGACCGCCACGCCCTGCCGGATGAGATCGTTGATGATGTTGTAGACCTCGATCTTCGCGCCGACGTCGATGCCGCGGGTGGGCTCGTCGAATATGATGACCTTGGAATCGCTCAGCAGCCACTTGGCCAGCACCACCTTCTGCTGGTTGCCGCCGGAGAGGTTTCGCGCCAGCTGCTGCATGGAGGGGGTCTTGATGTTCAGCTTGCCGATGTATTCGCTGACGGTGGCCTTCTCCTGCCCCAGATTCAGGTGGAGGGACGAGCCGAACTTGTCAAGCGTCGCCAGCGTCATGTTCTGGCTGATGGGCAGCGGCAGCACCAGGCCCTCGCCCTTTCTGTCCTCGGTGACGAAGCCTATGCCGGCCCGTATGGCGTCCAGCGGCTGTTCGATCGTGACCTTCTCGCCGTCGACGTAGATGTCGCCGGACTCCTTCGGATCCATGCCGAATATGGCCCTCACGGTCTCGGTGCGGCCCGCGCCCACCAGGCCCGCGATGCCCAGGATCTCGCCGCCGCGTGCGGACAGCGACACCCCCTGCACCTGCTTGCCGGCGTGGATGTTCTCCACCCGCAGCCGCTCCTTGCCCGGGGTGGTGGCGATCTTCGGGAACTTCTCCTTGAGCTCCCGGCCCACCATGTAGCGTATGATCTCGTCCAGATTGGTGTCCGCCACGTTGAGCTCGGTGACGTTGGCGCCGTCGCGCATGATGGTGGCGCGGTCGCAGATCTCCATGACCTCCTCCAGGCGGTGGGAGATGTAGATGATGGACACGCCCCGGCCCTTCAGCATGCGGATGGTGTCGAACAGCACGTCGATTTCGCGGTTGGTCAGCGGGGCGGTGGGCTCGTCCATGATGAGCACGCGCGAGTTGATGGACAGCGACTTCGCCACCTCCACCATCTGCTTTTGCGCCACGCCCAGATCGCGTATGAGCTGGTGCGCGTCCACCTGTACGCCCAGCTCGTCCAGCAGCTTCTGGGCCTCGTCGTACATCCTGCGCCAGTCCACCATGAATTTGTTTTTCATCAGCTGGCGGCCCATGAAGATGTTTTCCGCCACGGTGAGCTGCTCCGTCAGGTTCAGCTCCTGATAGATGGTGGATATATTCAGCCGCTGGGCATCCTGGGCGGAGTGGATCTCCACCGGCTTGCCCTCGAACAGTATCTCGCCCTCGTCCTTGGAATAGGCCCCCGAGAGGATCTTCATCAGCGTGGACTTACCCGCGCCGTTTTCGCCCAGCAGCGCGTGGACTTCGCCCTTGCGCACGGAAAGGTTGACGTGGTCCAGGGCCAGCACGCCCGGGAAGCGCTTCACGATGCCGCGCATTTCAAGGAACTCCGACATGGGTGTTCACCTCCTTCTATTACATCTAAATGCGGCGGCGCGTTTGCGCCGCCGCTTTCTGACGGATCAGAGATTACAGGAACTGGTCCACGTTGGTGGAATCCACAACGGTGGTCTCAGCCTCGATGATCTTCTCGTCGCGTGCAACGCCGTCGATGGCGTCGGCCAGCGCCTTGATGGCGTTCGCGCCGATGGCGACGGGGCCGCAGTCCAGGGTGCCGTCCAGCTCGCCGGCCTTCACGGCCTCCTTGGCGTTGGGGTTGCCGTCCAGGCCCACGCAGATGATGTCGTCGCGGTTGAGCTGCTTGCACGCCTGCACGGCGCCCAGAGCCATCTCATCGGACAGGCCGTAGATCACGTTGATCTCGGGATGCGCCTGGATCATGTCCATCGCGGCGTTCATGCCCTTCTCACGGACCCAGTCGCCGGGCTGAGTGGCAACCACGGTGATGCCGGGATAGGACTCCTTGCACTTGTCGACGAAGCCGCCCATGCGCTGGGTGGTGTAGTCAGAGGGCAGGCCCTCGATGATGGCCACGACGGCCTCGCCGTTCATCTTCTCGTTGACCCAGTCGGCGATCTTGGCGCCGCCGTTGTACTGGTTGTAGCCGGAATAGGCGTACACGTCCACGCCGTCGAGCTCGGTGATGGTGTTGAACATGACCACCGGAATGCCGGCGTCATTGGCCTTCTTGATGGCGGGGATCAGCGCGTCCAGGTTGATGCCGCACACGGCGATGCCCTTGACGCCCTGGGTGATGAAGTCCTCCATCATGGAAGTCTGGGTGGCGTAGTCGTCCTCCGACGGGGGCGCCAGGACCTCGAGCTCATAGCCCAGCGCGTCGGCCACGGGGGTCGCGCCTTCGATGCAGCTGGCGTAGAAGGGGCTGGTCATGGCCGGGGGCAGGAAGCCCAGCTTGCCCTCCGCGAGGGCCGCGCCGGACAGCACCATCATCATCACGAGTACGATAGCGAGCACTTTCTTCATGGGGATAACCTCCTTTTTAATACATGCCGCGGGGCATGCCCTTGACTTGACACTGCGTTCAAGTCACTGTGTTAATATTATAATACCCAAATCGGGTTTTTGTCAATGTGTGATAGGATTATTGAGACAATATTTATTAAAAAACCGCCGCACATAGGCGGCGGAATTAATAAATGGGGGTCATTTAATTACACACAGTTCATACGCCCGGGTGCCCAGGCCGATCTTCTCGCCGTGGGCGAGGGTCTCCTTCCAGCGCACGTTGGGGTTGGAGTCCAGGAAGTGGTCGTGGTGGTGGTGCCAGTCCGGTTTGGCCAGGTTGTCGCCCAGCTGGCTGTTGCGGATGGGCGCGGCCTGCTGGCACAAATCGGCGCAGGCCTGGTCCAGCGCGACGGGGTCGAAGGACGCCAGCATGCCGATGTTGGGCAGTATCGGGGCGTCGTTTTCATCGTGGCAGTCGCAGTTGGGGGACACGTCCATGATCAGGCTGATGTGGAAGCAGGGCCTGCCGTGGCAGATGGCCTGGGTGTACTCCGCCATCTTGCGGCAGAGCATCTCGGTGGCGCTGTCGTTTAAGTTGCTGATGGCGTCGAAGGCGCAGGCCCCGATGCAGCGGCCGCAGCCCTTGCAGATCGCGGGGTCGATGTACGCCTTGCGGTCCTCGCCGTAGGAGATGGCGTCGCTGCCGCACTCGCGGGCGCAGCGCTTGCAGCCCCGGCACAGGGCGGGGTCCACGATGGGCGTGCCCTCGTTGTGCTGGTGCATCTTGCCGGCGCGGCTGCCGCCGCCCATGCCGATGTTCTTGATCGCGCCGCCGAAGCCGGTCATCTCGTGGCCCTTGAAGTGGGTCAGGGAGACCAGCACGTCGGCGTCCATCAGCGCGCGGCCTACAAGCGCCGTCTGACAGCACTCGCCGCCCGCCACGGGCACCTCCACGTCGTCGGTGCCCCGCAGGCCGTCGGCGATGATGATCTGACAGCCGGTGGTCACGCTGTTGAAGCCGTTGATCTCCGCGCAGGCCAAATGGTCGATGGCGTTCTTGCGGGAGCCGGGGTAGAGCGTGTTGCAGTCGGTCAGGAAGGGCTTGCCGCCCAGCTCGCGGATCAGGTCGGCCACGGCCTTGACGTAGTTCGGGCGCAGGTAGGCGAAGTTGCCCAGCTCGCCGAAGTGCATCTTGATGGCCACGAACTTGCCCTCGAAGTCGATGCCCTCGATGCCCGCCGCCCGGCACAGCTTCTGGAGCTTCAAGCCCTGGCTGACCCCCACGCGCGTGCGGAAGTCGGTGAAGTAGACCTTTGATTTGTTCATGGGAAACCTCCTTTGGGGTTGGTTCTTTTATGACAGTTTCTCAAAATCCTTCCTCAATATCGCATACAGCTCGACATCGACATAGCGGCCCTTATTGAAGAGGCGGCTTCTGAGGGTGCCCTCGTGCCGCATGTGGCACTTGCGCATCACCGCGCCGGAGGCGGGGTTGGTGGTCTCGTGCTGGGCCTCGATGCGGTTTAGGCGCATGTGGTCGAAGCCGTACTGGAGCACCGCCCTGAGCGCCTCGGTCATGAGGCCGCGGCCCCAGTACTCCCGGGCGAGGGAATAGCCCACCTCGGCGGCGGCGTTGTCCTCCTGCACCCACATGAAGCCGATGGTGCCGATGATCCGCCGGTTCTCCATTAGCTCGATGCCCCAGCTCGCGCTCTCGTGGCTTCGGTACTTCCTCAGCATGTAGCGCAGGTAGGCCCGGCTGTCGCCGATGGAGCGGTGGGCATCCCACAGCACGTGGCGGGCCACCTCGGGGTCCCGGCTGTAGCGGTAGATATCCGCGGCGTCCCGCATGGTCAGCTTGCGCAGCTTGAGCCGCGGGGTGCGCAGGTCGGGCATGTAGATCAGCATTTCGGCTTTCAGCATGGGTGAGGACCTCGGTCTATTTCAGTAAATCGGCGGCCATGAGCGCGGCGCAGATGGTCTTGGCATCGGTGATTTCGCCCCGCGTGATCCGGGCGACGACCTCTTGAAGCGGCAGCTTGACGAGGTTCAGAAACTCGTCGTCGTCGGGGTGGCTTAAACCGGCATGGAGGTCCCGGGCCAGGTAGAGGGAGATCTTCTCGTCCGAGAAGCCCGGGGTGGTGAATATGTCGGTTAAGTGGGTCCAGGATCCGGCGGTCAGGCCGGTCTCCTCCCGAAGCTCGCGCTTCGCGGCCTTGAGGCGATCCTCGTTCTTATCATCCAGCTTGCCCGCCGGGATCTCCAGAAGCACGCGGTCCACGCAGGCGCGGTACTGTTTGACCAGCCAGGCGTTGCCCTCATTGTCCACGGGGATCACCGCCGAGGCGCCGATGTGCCGGGCGCACTCCCGCTTCGCCCGCTGCCCGTTGGGGAGCTCGCAGGTCACGTGGTCGATGTGGAGTATGATGCCGTCGAATACCCTTTGGGAATCCACCGGCCTTTCGATGATGTTCTGGTCGCTCACGGCGCGTCGCCTCCGGTTTGTCAGGATGCTGGAATATTCGACGGACGGGCGCAAAATCCTTCAAAAAAGGTATTCTATGGGCGAAAACGGAATGTTATATTTTGGATTTTTGCCTTTATTCACCCGCGCTCAATTGACATTTCACATCAAAACAGTTATAATCATTCGGTAAGCCGCTCGAAACCGGCTTCAAATTCATGCTTTGATCGGCATGGTGCCCAGTTTCGGCGAGATTTTGTATAGGAGGTGCAACGCGTGTACGCAGTCATTAAGACCGGTGGCAAGCAGTACCGTGTTCAGCAGGGCGACGTGATCTTCGTTGAGAAGCTCGACGCGCAGGCGGATGAAGCGGTTACTTTTGACGAGGTTCTGCTCGTCGGCGATGCGGATCAGGCCAAGGTCGGCACGCCCGTCGTGGAAGGCGCGAAGGTCGAGGGCAAGGTTCTCGCTCAGGTGAAGAGCCGCAAGATCGTCGTCTATAAGTACAAGGCCAAGAAGAACGAGCGCAAAAAGCAGGGCCATCGTCAGCCCTACACCAAGGTTGAAATCACGGCCGTCAACGCCTGATGAGATTCCATGGTACGACCGTTACATTTTATAGACGGTCAGACGGCGCGCTCATCGGCTATCGGGCCGGGGGGCACTCGGGTTACGCGGAGGCGGGCGAGGACATCGTCTGCGCCGGGGTTTCGGCCCTGACCCAGAGCACCTTAAACGGCCTTCAGAACATCCTGAAGGCGCCGGTGCGGTCCGAGATCGACGCGCGCGCGGCCTCGCTGGAGGCCGAGCTCAAGCCTGAGGCGACCAGTGAGCAGGTGGAGCGGGCACAGCTGCTGCTTCAAACGCTCTTGCAGGGCCTTCAGGCCATGGAGAGGAGTTATCCTCGAAATGTACGCATATTCTTCGAAGAACGGAGGTAAGGCACATGTTCATGATGAATCTTCAGCTCTTCGCTCATAAGAAGGGAATGGGTTCCTCCCGCAACGGCCGCGACAGCCATGCGCAGCGCCTCGGCGTGAAGCGCGCGGACGGCCAGTTCGTGCTCGCGGGCAACATTCTCGTTCGTCAGCGCGGAACCAAGTTCCATCCCGGCCACAACGTGGGCATCGGCGACGACGATACCCTGTACGCGAAGCTGGATGGCGTCGTAAAGTTCGAGCGCCTGGGCAAGACCCGCAAGCAGGTCAGCATCTATCCCAAGACGGAGGCTGTTGCTGCGGAATAATCCGATGACGGATTGAAAAACGCGCCACGACGGAAACCGTGGCGCGTCTTTTTTTATACCTAAAAGGGGGATGTACGAATGCTGGTGGGAAACGAAGCCCTGGATTTAAGGCTGACGCTGATCGATTCGGCCCAGTGCTTTCGCTGGGCGGAGTGGGACGGCCGGTTCGGGTGCGTGCTGGACGGCAGTCCGGTATGGCTTCACCGTGAGGCCGACGGCATCCACGCCGAGGGATGCGCGGACCGCGACGCCCTGCGCCACTACCTGGACCTGGACCGGGACTACGGCGCGCTGGCGGCGGAGTACGGCCACATCCCCGCGGCGCGGCGGGCGATCGGGCTGTACCCCGGATTGCGGGTGCTGAACCAGCCGGTCTGGGAGGCGCTGATCTGCTTTATACTGTCGGCCAACAACAACGTGACGCGCATCCGGGGGCTGGTGGCGGCGCTCTCGGAGCGCTATGGCGCGGTATATGACGGCGGCCTGTACGGCTTTCCGACGCCGGAGGTCCTGGCAAATGCCGACGAGGCGGCGCTCCGGGCGCTGAAGGTGGGGTATCGCGCCCGATACCTGATCGACACGGCGCGGCGGGTCTGTGACGGCTTTCCCCTGGACGACCTTCGGCGCATGCCCTGCGACGAGGCCCGGACGCAACTGGTCAGCCTGCCCGGGGTGGGGGAGAAGGTGGCCGACTGCGTGCTGCTGTTCGGCTGCGAGCAGACCGCCGCCTTCCCGGTGGACGTGTGGGTGGCGCGGCTGCTGGCGGACTGGTTCGGCCTCGAATGCGCATCCCGAAGCGCCCTGGCCCGCCAGGCCCGCGCCATGCTCGGCGAGCACGCCGGCTTGATGCAGCAGTTCCTGTTCCACGCGGCAAGGACGGGGGGATTGGAGCTGGGGAAGTAATCTGTTGTTCACATCCCCGCGAACAGCGCTCGGATGCCCTGCTCGTCCTCATCGGCGCGGAGCTTGCGCAGGGCGAGTATGAAGCGGCCCTCGCGGTTGGTGTAGTCGCAGGTGACCAGCAAAAGCAGCTTATCGCCGTAGCGCACGTCCACGGGGAGCTTGACGGCGCTGCGGGACTGCATCTTGAGGGTGAAGAGCTCGAAGCGGGTCTCATCGAAGGCGAACTGGCGCACGTCGAAGTAGTGGCTGTCGCCGGGCTTCATGCTGGCGGTGAAGGCCGCGAAGGGCACGTACAGCCGGTTTTCATAGATCGTGTCGAACCGCGCCAGCGGGTGCATCTTCATGAAATTGAGGGCGGCAAAGCTGTCCAGGCGCCCGAACATGGCGCCGTTTTTCATGTTGTGGCCGTAGACGATCAGGCAGTCGTCCTCCGGCGTCAGGCGGTTCACGCCGTCCAAAAACAGGCACCCCTCCCGGCTCTGCTCGCCGTCGAAGTTGTGGGTGAGGTAGTATTCGTTGTCGTTTACCCGCTGGGTGACCGGCAGGGACAGAAACCCCGGGATGTCCAGGTAGCCCACGGTGTCGGGGTTGTACTGTATGAGCTGGGTGAAGGCCTGCTGCACCGGCGGGGCGGTGGGCAGCGCGTAGACCTGCGTCTGCGGGCCGCGGGTGGCGATGGGCTCGTCCAGGGGCACGGCGGGGTCGGTGCCGTCGGGTGCGGGGACCTCCGTGGGCCCGGGGATCGGCGCGGCGTCCTCCGGCAGGGCGG
>JAFRFY010000129.1 GCA_017434085.1 Clostridia bacterium | reverse complement strand
TCGCGCAGCAGGTCGCGCACCTGCGCGGGCGCGTCCTGCGCGGCAGGAACATCCTGCCCAGCGGCGGCATCCGCGCCGTCGCCACGGGGGACTTCGACGGCGTCGGCGCTTTCCTCCCGGACCTCGATGGACAGCCCGGCGATCTCCGCCGCCTCGACGGCTTCGTCGGCGGGCGCCGCTTCGGGAACTTCGACGGGTTCGTCCGCGGGCTGCGCTTCGGGTTCGTCCGCGGGCGCGTCTGCCGGGACTTCCTCCGGCGCGTCTGCGGGTTCCTCGACGGGTTCATCCACAGGTTCATCCACAGGTTCATCCACAGGCGCTTCCGCCGGGGCTTCCGGGGGCGCAACCTCGGGTTCGTCCGAGGGGTCCTCCTCCGGCGCGTCGTCCAGATCCAGCGACAGCAGCTCCTCGGGGGTCGCCTCCACCGCCTCCGCCGGGAGCTCCTCGGGGGCTTCCTCCACCTGGGCCGCCTCCACCTGAGCCGCTTCCGGCAGCGAAAGCCCCGCCTCCGCCAGGCCGGTCGGGCCGATCAATAAAAGCGCCGCCAGCAGCGCGCACAACAGTCTCCTGTACATCATGGCACATTTCCTTTCCCGGGGGTTTTTACCGCCGCGATCAATGCTATCATAGCATTTTGGAAAAAGCGTGTCAATTCAAACGGGCGGCCCGGGGTTACTCATTTCTTAATGAATAAATATACATTCTTAACTTGTGTTTTGAGGGGTTTGAGCGTATAATATACGCAATATTATGAATAATGTGGGGTTAACATGACAAAGATATTCATCGACGGCAGCGCCGGCACCACGGGGCTGAGGATACGCGAGCGGCTGTCCGCGCGCGGGGACATCGAGCTGATCACACTGCCGGAGGCCGTACGCAAGGACGCGGACGCCCGGCGGGAGGCGCTGAACGCGGCAGACATCGCCTTTTTATGCCTGCCGGATCAGGCGGCGGCGGAGGCCGTAGCGCTGATCGACAACCCCGACACCGCGGTGATCGACACCTCCACCGCCCACCGCACCGCCGAGGGCTGGGTGTACGGCATGCCGGAGCTGCACGGCCAGCGCGGGCGCATCGCGGCATCGAAGCGCATCGCCAACCCGGGCTGCCACGCCAGCGGGTTCATCGCGCTCATCGCGCCGCTGGTCAGGGCGGGCCTCGTGCCGAAGGACGCGCGGCTTGCGTGCTTCTCCCTCACCGGCTACTCCGGCGGGGGCAAGAAGATGATCGCCGAGTACGAATCGGCGGACAGAAGCCCGCTTCTCTCCGCGCCCCGGCAGTACGGCCTGTCCCAGCAGCACAAGCACCTGAAGGAGATGGCCGTCGTCTGCGGCCTCGACAATCCCCCGGGCTTTTCGCCCATCGTGGCGGACTATTACAGCGGCATGGAGGTGTCCGTGCAGCTGTTTAACACCAACATCGACGAAATCAAATCCATCTATAAAGCAGTCTACCCGGGTCCTGTGATAAAATATGCCCGGGACGCGGACGAGGCGGGGTTTATGTCGGCGGCGGCCTTCTCGGGCCGGGACGACATGGCAATCACCGTGCACGGCACCGACGAACGCGCGCTGCTCACCGCCCGGTTCGACAACCTGGGCAAGGGCGCCAGCGGCGCGGCGATACAGAACATGAACCTGCTGATGGGCGCGGACGAGACGGAGGGACTGGTGATCGGATGAGCGAGGCGCGGATACGGCCCATGCTTGAGGCGGACTACGACGCCGTCCGGGCGCTGTGGATGACCATCCGCGGCTTCGGCATACGGGCGCTGGACGATTCCCGGGAGGACGTGACCCGCTTCATCCGCCGCAATCCCACCACCAGCGTGGTGGCGGAGGCGGACGGGCGCATCGTCGGCTCGATACTGTGCGGCTCCGACGGCCGGCAGGGGGCGCTCTACCACGTGTGCGTCGCCCGGGAGTACAGGCGGCGGGGCATCGGCACTCGCATGGTGGGCTACTGCATGGAACGGCTTCGGGAGATGGGCGTCAACAAGGTGGCGCTGATCGCGTTTTCCAATAACGACGTGGGCAACGCCTTCTGGCGGCGCATCGGCTGGAAGCCCTGCGATGTCAACTACTACGAGTTCGTGCTCAACGCGGACAACATTACGCAATTCATAGGAGCGGAAAATGAAGATTAACAGCATTTCGGGCGGCGTGACGGCGGCGGCGGGCTTCAAGGCGGCCTGCTGCGCGGCGGGCATCAAGTACAGGGACCGGGTCGACATGGCCATGCTCTACAGCGTAAAGCCCTGCGCCGCGGCGGGCGTGTTCACCAGCAACGTGGTGAAGGCCGCGCCGGTGGTGTGGGACCGGAGCATCGTGCAAGGCGTGAAGCAGGCCCAGGCGGTGGTGGTCAACGCCGGCATCGCCAACGCGGCCACGGGCCCCGCGGGCATGGCGATGTGCCGGCAGACCGCCGAGGCGGCGTCAAAGGCGCTGGATATCCCCGCGGAGCACGTGCTGCTGGGCTCCACCGGCGTCATCGGCCCCGGCTTGCCCATGGATAAGATCGCGTATGGCGTCGATACGATGGCGGGGACGCTGTCGGATACCCCCGAGGCCGGCACCGCCGCGAGCCGCGCCATCATGACCACCGACACCGTCAACAAGGAATGCGCGGTGAGCTTCGAGCTGCCCGCCGCCGACGGGAGAAGCGTGACCGTCACCCTGGGCGGCATGAGCAAGGGCTCGGGCATGATCCACCCCAACATGTGCACCATGCTTTGCTACATCACCACCGACTGCTGTATCGACCAGGCGCTGATGCAGCGGGCCGTGGAGGACGTGGTCAAGGACACCTTCAACATGATCTCCGTGGACGGCGACACCTCCACCAACGACACCCTGCTGGTGCTGGCCAACGGTCTGGCGGGCAACGCCCCCATCGCCGCCGAGGGCGAGGGCTACGCGCTCTTCCGGGAGGCGCTGTTCACCGTGTGCCGGGCGCTGGCTGTGAAAATGGCGGGCGACGGCGAGGGCGCGACCCGGCTGATGGAGATGCGCGTGGTGAACGCCGACACCAAGGAAAATGCCCGGAAGCTGGCGCGCTCCGTGATAGGCTCCAGCCTGGTCAAGGCCATGGTGTTCGGCAGGGACGCCAACTGCGGCAGGATACTCTGCGCGCTGGGCTACGCGGGCGTCGACTTCGACCCCGCCGTGATCGAGCTGTACCTCGTCGGCGAGAAGGAGAACCTCTGCTTCTACCGCGACGGCTGCGTGCAGGCCTTCGACGAGGAAAAGGCCCTGGCCATGCTCTCCGGGGACGCCGTCTCCTTCCTGTGCGACATGCGCATGGGCGACCGGGAGGCCACCGCCTGGGGCTGCGATCTGACCTACGACTACGTAAAGATCAACGGGGATTACCGGAGCTGATAATATGGATAAGTTCTTTTCAAACGCCGAGCGGGCGGAGGTTCTGACTCAGGCGCTGCCGTACATCCGGCAGTACAACGGCAAGATCGTGGTGATCAAGTACGGCGGCAACGCCATGATCAACGAGCAGCTCAAACAGCAGGTGATGGAGGACATCGTGCTTTTGTGGCTGATCGGCGTGAAGGTGGTGCTGGTGCACGGCGGCGGCCCGGAGATCAGCGAAATCATGCGGCTTCTGGGCAAGCGGGCGGAATTCGTGGACGGTCTGCGGGTGACGGACAAGGAGACCGTGGACATCGTGCAGATGGTGCTGGCGGGCAAGATCAACAAGACGCTGGTGAACCTGCTGGAGATGAAGGGCGGCCACGCCATGGGCATCTCCGGCATGGACGGGCGGTTGATCGAGGCCAGGGTCAAGGACGCGCGGCTGGGCTACGTAGGCGAGATCACCCAAATCAACATACAGCCCGTCACCGACCTGCTGGAGAAGGGCTACATCCCCGTGATCTCCACGCTGGGCTGCGACGAGCAGGGCAACGCCTACAACATCAACGGCGACACCGCCGCCGCCTGCGTGGCCGGGGCGCTGAACGCCGAGCGGCTCATCATGCTCTCGGACATCCCCGGCATACTGAGGGACAAGGACGACCCGTCCACCCTCATCCCCGAGATGACCATACTGGAGGCCGCCCAGCTGCGGCGGGACGGCGTCATATCCGGCGGCATGATCCCCAAGGTGGAGTGCTGCGTGGACGCCATATTGAAGGGCGTCAAAAAGGTGATTATCATGGACGGCCGGGTGCCCCACTCCATACTGATGGAGATACTGACCGACGAGGGCGCGGGCACCATGGTGGAAGGAGGACACTACAATGAGCATTCGGCAGATTGACGATACCTACGTGGCGCACACCTACGCCCGCTTCCCCGTGGAGCTAAAGCGGGGCAAGGGCTCGCTGGTGTGGGACGCAAACGGCAAGGCGTACATCGACTTGGGCAGCGGCATCGCCGTCAACGGCTTCGGCATCTCCGACGAAGCGTGGCTTAACGCCGTCACGGAACAGCTTCACCAGCTGCCCCACGCCTCGAACCTGTACTACACCGAGCCCTGCGCGAAGCTGGCGCAGATGCTGTGCGCGCGCACCGGCATGAAGCGGGTGTTCTTCGGCAATTCCGGCGCGGAGGCCAACGAGTGCCTGATCAAGGCCGCCCGGAAGTACGCCGCCGAGAAGCACGGGCCGGACTGCTACACCATCGTGACGCTGACAAATTCCTTCCACGGCCGCACGCTGACCACGCTGTCCGCCACCGGCCAGGACCACTACCACGAGCTGTACCAGCCGCTGACCCCCGGGTTCGCCCACATCGCCCCCGGCGATATGGACGCCCTGCGGGAGCTGGCCCTGACCACGAAGATCGCCGCGGTGCTCATCGAGTGCGTGCAGGGCGAGGGCGGCGTGGTGCCGCTGGAGCAGGGCTTCGTGACGGCGCTCGCCGACTTCTGCCGTGAGCGGGATATACTGCTTGCGGTGGACGAGGTACAGACCGGCAACGGCCGGAGCGGCCAGCTTTACGCCTACATGTGCTTTGGCTTGAAGCCCGACATCGTGTCCACCGCCAAGGGCCTGGGCGGCGGCCTGCCCATCGGCGCGTGCCTGCTGGGCGAGAAGGTCAAGGACGTGTTCGGCCCCGGCGACCACGGCTCCACCTTCGGCGGCAACCCCGTGTCCTGCGCGGGGGGCGTGAGCATATTGAGCCGCTTGGACGATCAGCTGCTCGCGGGCGTGCGGGAACGCAGTAAGTACATCTTCGATGAGCTCACCGGCGCGCCAGGCGTGGAGCGCGTCAGCGGCCTGGGGCTGATGATCGGCATCAAGACCACAAAGCCCGCCCGCGAGGTCGTGGCCAAGTGCATCGAAAACGGCGTGCTCTGCCTCACCGCCAAGGACCGCGTGCGCCTGCTGCCCGCGCTGAATATCCCCATGGACCTGCTTGAGAAGGCCGTCGGCGTGCTGAAGGATGCGTGCGTGTGATACCAATGATGAAACCGGCGCGGTTCGGAATCTTCCGAACCGCGCCGGTTTCATCATTTTAACCGTATATCCTGTGCCACTCCCCGGTAAAGCTCCCGTCGGGATTCCTGAGCACCAGGGGCTCCAGCCAGTGCAATCCCTCGCCGCCGCCCCTGACGGCGTCCATCAGCACGAACTTGGGGGCGCGGCCCGCCACGCCGTGCACGGTGCGTATGCGCTTGGGGGCCAGGCGGTTTTCGTGCATAGCGCGCATCATTTCAAAGGCCCGGGGGGCGGGGTAGATCACGCAGAAGCGCCCGCCGTTCTGGAGGAGCATAGCGGCGGCCCGGGCGATGTCCTCCGGGGCCAGGTCGCCCTCGTGCCGGGCGACGCGCCGGGCCTCGTTCGCGCTCTCCAGCGCCGCGCCCACCTTGCCGTAGGGCGGGTTGCACACCGCCAGGGTGTACGCCCCCGCGCCCAGCGTCCGCCAGGCGTCGCGCATGTCGGCGTTCAGCACCCGCACCCTATCCTCCATGCCGTTCAAGGCCACCGACCGGCGGGCCATGTCGGCGATTTCGGGCTGTATCTCCACGGCGTCCACGGTGAGGCCCGGCCGGTGCGCCGCCATCAAAAGCGCGATGGCCCCGGTGCCGCAGCCCAGGTCCACCGCCCGGTCCTTTTTCCTCGGGCGCGCGAAGTCCGCCAGCAGCACGCTGTCGGTGCCGAAGCGGAACACGTCCGGCCGCTGTATGAGCTTGAGCCCGTCGCATTGCAGATCGTCCAGCCGTTCGCCGTCCCGGAGCCAGTCGTTCATGACTCCGCTTCCGCCCAGCGATAGACGCTGTCGCTGTCGATCTGGTCGATGTAGCTCATGACCACCCAGCCGATCTCCGGGGTGGCGTAGATGACCCGCCCGTCGCCCAGGCCGACGGTCATCAGCATGGTCACGCTGTCGCTGGCGGAGGTCTGGAAGGCTACCACGTTGCCGGACTGGATCTCCTCAGAGGCCTCCACCGGGTCGTCCGCCAGCCGGATCAGCGCCTCGGGGGCGGTGACGGGCAGCCCCGCCGCCACGCACACGTACTGCACCAGGGCGAAGCCGGGGTAGAGGGGGTCGTCGTCGATCTGGAAATCGCGCCCTACCAGGTCCTGGGCGGCGCGGGCGATGCGGGCCTGCACGTCGGCGCCGCGCTGGCTCATCAGGGCGGCGAAGCTCTCCTGCGCCGCGGGGTCGGCGATGGGCCGGGCGGCGTCGCTCATGAGGGCCGAGAGGGTGTCGCCGTCGGCCACGCCGGTGGCGCTCAACCCGTTGGCCATCTGGAACAGCCGCAGGGCGGTCTCCGTGGCGCGGTCAAAGCTGCCGCTGGCCTCCCGGGCGGTGTAGTCCAGCGCGCCCAGCTGCTGCTGGATCTGGGTGACGTTCACGCCGGTGTCCCCCAGGGACAGCACGTCCAGCCGCCGCCGTGTGACGGCGCTGCCGGAGTAGATCAGCTCCCACAGGCCGGCGTCGGCGCTGCCGGTGGGCTCCAGGCCGTTGTCCGACTGGAAGGCCGCCACGGCCTTCTGGGTCAGCTCGCCGAAGCTGCCGGTGCACTCGCCCTCGAAATAGCCCATGACCTTCAAGCGCTTTTGAAGCACGTAGACGTTCAGCCCCACGTCCCCTTGAGCGCAGCTCATCTCCGAGAGGTAGCCCTGCCAGCTGATAGGCACGTCCGCCATCAGCCGCATCAGCGTCATGCCGTCGGCCACGCCGGTGACGGGCAGGCCGTTGACCATCTGAAAGCGCTGCACGGCCATCTGGGTGGCGTCGCCGAACACGCCGTCGCTGCTGCCTGCGAAGTAGCCGTATTCGATGAGCCGCTGCTGCATGGTCTGCACCTGGTTGCTGACGCTGCCGGTCTGCAGGGGCTCCATGTCCTGATAGGTCTGGGCGAAGCGCTGCAGATACGCCTGGCGGGAGACGACCGCGTCGTCCTCCAGCACCGCGCGGGTGTCGTCGTCCAGCTGGCCGGTGACGATCAGCCCGTTGGCCTGCTGCAGGCTCTCCAGCGCCTGGCGGGTGTCGGCGTCATAGACGCTGTCCGCCTCGGCGGAAAGGTAGCCCAGCGCGTGCAGGCGGTCCTCCAGCGCGCGGATCTCCTCGCCGGACATGTTCACCAGGTACTCCGAGGCCACGTTCTCCGCCCGCGCGGGCAGCAAAAGCATGAGCGCCGCCAGCGCCCCGGCGATATAGCGTTGTATGCGCACCGAGTCACCACCCTTCGGGGGAATGGGGAATTGGGAATGGGGAATTATGGATTGCCGAAGACCGGGCATAGGGCTTCCATACGGGAATCTAAATCCAGCGCGGCAGCGGCTGACTCAATTCCCAATTCCCCATTCCCAATTTATATGTATTTACTTCACCTTCAAGTACTTCCTCTTCACGTACCCCTGCCCCCCATTATACTCAATGAGGGCGTAGTCGCCCTTGACGGCGGTGACGCGGACGGAGGCGCCCTTGGCGATCTGGCCCACGGCGCTGCCGCCGGGGGCGGCGAACACCTTTACGTTGGCGGTGGCGATGGCGTTGAAGGGGTCCACGCCCTGCAGGCCGTCGGAGGGGGCGATGTCCTCGGTGCGCACGAACCCGGCGATGTTCCCGGCGCGCACCATGGCCCAGGCGCTGTTGTACGCGCCCACCCGCACCTGCTGGCCCAGCCGGAGCTCGCCCACGGCCTCGGCGCCCGCGGTCCAGGAGGCGTACACGCTCACGCCGTCCCGGGTCGCGGCGGCGTAGGCGTCGCCCTTGGGCCGGGTGATCCGCCCGCCCTCGATGTCCGGGGGCCGGGTCTCCGACAGCGCCTCCAGCTTCATGAAGCCGGTGATGCCGTCCGTCCGCACGCAGGCCCACTTGTCGTTGTACGCGCCCACCCGCACGCGCTCGCCGTAGAACAGCGTGAGCAGCGGGTCGGAGGCGTCGGACCAGGTGGTGTAGACCCGCGCCAGACCGGCGCTGACGAACATGAACTTGCGGCCCTTGACCTTGTGGATCGCGCCGCCGTCGATGACCTGGTCGGCGGTGGAGGCGACGGCGTCCAGCGCCACGCAGCCCTCCTTGCCGTCGCGGGTGCGCACGCGGACCCATTCGCCGCTGTATCCCAGCACCTCCACCGCGTCGCCCTGCCTGAGGGAATCCAGCGGCACGGACAGCTCGTCGGCGCTCTCGTACAGCGTGGCGTTTCGGGAGAGCCGGGCCTTTTCGCCCTCCGCCGCGTCCACAAAGGCGCCGGTGTCGGGGACGGTCCGGGCGATCTCCGTCGAGAGGGATCCGGAGGCCAGGTCCAGCGCGGACAGCGCCGCGAAGCCGGTCTGCCCGCCGGGGGTCTCCACCATGGCCCAGGCGTCCGTCCAGGCGTACACCCGCACGGCGCTGATGCCGCCGATGGTCTCCAGCACCTTCGCGCCCTCCACCGGCAGCTGGAGCACCTGCGTGCCTTCCTTGAGCGTGCCGTAGGTCTTTTCCTCGGCGCGCATCACGTCCGCCCCGGCCAGCGCAAAGGATTCCATGGCGCCCGCGGGCACGAAGCCGTACTTGCCGCTGGAGCCCACGGCCACCCAGTCCCCCTGCACGCCGTAGACGTCCACCACCGCGCCCGCGGCGACCGTAGCCGTGGCGGCGGCGTCCGTGTCCGGCGCCGAGAGCAGGTCGGTCTTGTCTCCCAGTCGGGCCGAGGCGATCACCTGCTGGGACCGGGAGGGCTCCACGGCCTTCTTGTCCTGGGTGGCGTCATTGAGCTCCAGCTGCTTGAGCTCGGTGCCGGGGTAGTAGTATTTCAGTATCTCCTGGGCCCTTTTGCCGTAGTTGGCGGCCATCACCTGGGCGCCGCGCTGGCTCATGCCCACGCCGGAGCCGCTTCGCCGCAGGGACACGTTGAAGGCGCGCTCGGATTCCGTCACCCAGACGGTCTCGTTGTCCTCCGGGTTGATGCTCAGGTCGTACCAGTCCTCGAACCCGCCGTAGGTGGGGATGCTGACGGACAGCATGCCGGTGCGGACCTGCCCGTCCAACGCGACGCCGGACACGTTCAGCTTGAAGGTCAGCGACTTGTACAGTCGGCTGGGGGCGGGGAAGCGGGAATCGCAGGCGGTGATGCTCTCGATGGCGTTGACGCGGATGTCCGATTCGTGGGTGGACAGCTTCTGCTCCGCGAACCGGGCGCGCATGCCCTCGATCAGCGCGGTCTTGAGGATGGGGTTCAGGTCGGTCAGGTCCTTGTTGACCGTGGCGGTTTTGACCGTGGCGGAGGGGCTCTCGAAGTCGTAGGGATCGTCCCGCACCTCGGTGTAATTGAGGCCGGTCCCCCAGGCGTTGCGGGCGGATTCGGTCTGGCCGCCGTTGGACTGGCAGGTGTAGCACTGGGCCAGGGAGCCGTCGTAATACACCACGCCGCCGCGGGTCTCGTCCACGGCGCGCACCACCTCGGCGTAATCCGAGGTGCCGTTGTAGCCCTTGTAGACCTGGTCGGAGGCGGTGTCGGTGACGTCGTAGGCGGCGTCGGCGCGCTCGGCCTTTTTGCGCAGGGCGTAGGTGCGGGAGGCGACGGCCTGGGCCTTCAGCGCCTCGATGTCCGCCGAGGGCGGCATGGCGTAGCCCACCACGCCGTAGAGGTAGTTCTCCACGTAGATGTTCAGTATCGCCGAGATCACGCCGCCCGAGGCAGACAGCCCCAGGTCCCCGCAGAAGCGGTTGGACAGCTCCGGCTGCAAAAAGCGTATGCCCCGGTTGCCGCTCTGGGCGCGCATCAGCTTCGCGGTGTCGCCCAGCGCGACCTTCTTACGGCCGCTGACCATCGCCAGGCCGTTTTCCCCGGCGGTGAAGGTCACCGTGTCGCCGGATTCCACGCGCACCGTGGGGTCGGCGGCGAGGTAGTAGTCGCAGTCCACCGCCAGGGTGATCGACGCCGGCGCGCCCAGGCGGGTCAGCCGCACGCGGATCATGCCGTCGGACTCCGCCATCGCCGGGAAAAACGCCTGCGCACACACGAAAACCAGCGCCAACGCGACACACATCGCGCAGACGCGGCGAATTATTCCATGAGCTGTCCCCATTATACGCATGTATTCAAGCTCCAGCCATTCATTCGTGATGAAAACAAGGCGCAAACCGAGCGCTATTCGACTTTAATTCTACTATAATAAGGCAAAATCCTGCCGATTCATCTAATTGTAAATGGAACGTCATATAGTTCAATGATTTTGTAAGGGATTAGGGAGGTGAGAAACTCATTTCAGGTGTTCCTCCAGTATAAATTTCGGCCGTCGCTTGGTTTCCATGTAGATCTTGCCGATGTATTCGCCGATCAGGCCCAGCGCGATGAGCTGGAGTCCGCCCAGCAGCCAGATGGACATCATGGTGGACGCCCAGCCCCGGACGGTATGGCCCTTGAACAGCGACACCAGCACATACACGCCCATGGCCACGCCCAGCAGCGCGCACAGCACGCCCAGCAGCAGCACATAGCGTATGGGCTTGTTGGACAGGGAGGTGACGCCCTCCATGGCGAAGGCCAGCATCTTTTTGAGGGGATACTTGCTCTCCCCGGCCACGCGCTCCCCGCGCTCGTAGGACACCTGGGCGGTCCTGAAGCCCAGCATGGGCACCATGCCCCTGAGGAACATGTTCACCTCGCCGAAGGACAGAAGCGCCTGGAGCGCCCGCCGTGACAGCAGCCGGTAGTCGGCGTGGTTGTACACCAGCTCCGCGCCCATGGCGTTCATCATTTTATAAAACCCCTGGGCGGTGGCGCGCTTGAAGAAGGTGTCCTTTTTGCGGCTTCCGCGCACGCCGTACACCACGTCCGCGCCCTTTCGGTATTCCTCCAGGAAGGCGACCATGGCGTTTATATCGTCCTGCAGGTCCGCGTCGATGGTGATCACGCAGTCGCAGCGCTCGGCGCACAGCGTCATGCCCGCCCACAGCGCGTTCATGTGGCCCGCGTTGTGCGCCAGCTTCACGCCCTCGAAGCGCGGGTCTTGCGCGTGCAGCCCGGCGATCACCCGCCAGGTGTCGTCCCGGCTGCCGTCGTCCACCAGCACGATGCGGCTCTCCGGCGATATGATCGATTTGCCGATCATGTCGTCGGTCAGTTTGACCAGCCGCTGCGCCGTGATCGGCAGCGCTTCCTGCTCGTTGTAGCAGGGGATGACGATAAAGAGCCTCGGTGTTGTCATGATTGTTACCTCTGCGGTCATTTTAACACAATCGAATCCTCGCCAATCAGATTCGCCAGCGCGCCGAAGTCATACCCCTCGTCCACCCAATACTGCCGGGGGGCCTGGTAGGTCTTTTTCTCGTCGGCCATATAGAGCATCACGCATATGTTGCCCGGGGTTTCGGCGAGTATGCGCAGCGCCTCCTCGCGGGTCTCGGCGGTGAGCTTGAGGTACAGCCTGCGCCTGGGGCGGGGCGTCCCGGGCGGGGGGGCATAGCGCGGCGACGGGTCGTCCAGGGTGTCCATGTCCGCGATGGGGACGACGTTCTCCAGCAGCAGCTTGGGGGCCTCGTCCTCCCGCACGGACAGCCTTCCGGTCATCACCACGACGGCATCCTCGACGAGCTGGGCGCTCACCCGGTCGTAGACCTTGGGGAACACCAGCACCTCGGTGACGCCGTACATGTCCTCCAGCTGCACGAAGGCCATCATGCCGCCGGAGCGGGTGGCCTTCATCTTCTTCTCCGCGATCAGCCCGCCCATGCGCACCATCTTCTGGTCCTGGCTCATGCCGTGGTCGGAGGCCTCCGCGAGCGCCGCGAGGGTCTGGGCGTTCACGCTGAGCTTGTCGAGCCGGTCGGCATAGGTGTCCAGCGGGTGGCCGGAGATGTACACGCCGGTGGTCTCCTTCTCCATCTGGAGCCTGGTGAAGTGGTCGAATTCCGGCAGGTTCGGCATCGGCGGCGGGGGCAGCGCCGCGGCGCCGTCCAGCATGCCGAACAGCGATATCTGCCCGGCCACGGCGTTCTTCTGCTGGCGGGAGGCGCCGTCCATGGCCCGCTCGTACACGTGCAGCTTCTGGGAGCGGTACCCCGGCAGGCTGTCCATGGTCCCGGCGCGGATCAGGCTCTCGACGCCCTTCTTGTTGAGCGCGCCGCCGGTCAGCCGGTCGATGAAGTCGTACAGGTCCTTGAACGCTCCGCCGCGCTCGCGCTCGCGCACCAGCGCCTCGATGGCGTTGTGTCCCAGCGACTTCACCCCCGCCAGGCCGAAGCGTATGCCCGGCTTGCCGGCCTGGGTGTCCACGGTGAACTTCTCCTCGGACCGGTTCACGTCCGGCGGCAGGATCGGTATGCCCCTCTTGCGGCAATACTGTATGTAGAACGCGATCTTTTCGGTGTTGCCGTTCATGGAATTCATCATGGCGACCATGAACTCCACCGGGAACTTCAATTTGAGCCACGCGGTCTGCACGGCCACCACGGCGTAGGCGGCGGCGTGGGACTTGTTGAAGGCGTAGGAGGCGAAGGCGGTCATCTCGTCGAACAGGCGCGTGGCGGCGGCCTCCGAGACTCCGTTGCGCACGCAGCCGGGCACCACCACGTTGCCGTCGCCGTCCACCTGTCCGTGGATGAATATCTCCTTCTCCTGGGCCATCACGTCGTGCTTCTTCTTGGACATGGCGCGGCGCACCAGGTCCGACCGGCCCATGGAGTAGCCCGCCAGGTCGCGCACGATCTGCATCACCTGCTCCTGGTACACCATGCAGCCGTAGGTGACGTCCAGTATGGGCTTGAGCTGCGGGGTCAGGTAGCTTACGCTCTCGGGGTTCTGCTTGCCGGCGACGTAGCGGGGGATGGACTCCATCGGCCCCGGCCGGTACAGCGATATCGCGGCGATGACATCCTCGAAGCTGCCGGGCTTCATGTTCATCAGAAACGACGTCATGCCCGCGGATTCCAGCTGGAATACGCCCTCGGTGTCGCCCTCGGAGATCATCGAATAGACCCCCGGCTCGTCCAGCGGGATATCGGAGGGCTGGAAGTCCGCGCCCAGCATATCCCGCTTCATGTCGATGGTGTCCTTGATGACGTTGAGCGTCCGAAGCCCCAGGAAGTCTATCTTCAAAAGGCCCAGAGCCTCCAGCGTGCCCATGGGGAACTGCGTGGTGATCACGTCGTCGTTGGTCTGCAGCGGGCAGTAGTCCACCACCGGCCGCGCGGTGATCAGCACGCCCGCCGCGTGGGTGGAGGCGTTGCGGGGCATGCCCTCCAGCTTTCGGGCCATGTCGATCAGCCGGTGCACCTGCGCGTCCGACTCGTAGAGCCGGTTGAACTCCGGGTTTATCCGAAGCGCCTTCTCCAGCGTTATATTCAGCTCGAAGGGCACCAGCTTGGCGATGCCGTCCACCTGCTGGTAGGGCAGGTCCATCACGCGGCCCACGTCGCGTATGACCGCGCGGGCCGCCATGGTGCCGAAGGTGATGATCTGGGCCACGTGGTCCGCGCCGTAGCGCCTGCGCACGTAGTCGATCACGCGGCCCCGGCCCTCATAGTCGAAGTCGCAGTCGATATCGGGCATGGAGATGCGCTCCGGGTTCAGAAAGCGCTCGAACACCAGCGCGTATTTCAGCGGGTCGATCTGGGTGATGTCCAGCGAGTAGGCCACGATGCTGCCCGCGCCGCTGCCGCGCCCGGGGCCCACGCCCACGCCGTGGGTCTTGGCGTAGTGTATGAAGTCCCACACGATCAGGAAGTAATCCACATAGCCCATGGATTCGATCACCGACAGCTCGTACTCCAGGCGGTCCCGGGCGTCCTGCCGGTCGGGGGCGTACTTGCGCGCCAGCCCCTCCTCGCACAGCTTGCGCAGGTAGCTCAGGTTCGTCTCGCCCTCGGGCAGCTTGAAGGCCGGCAGGTGCGTGGTGGAGAAGTCGAAGTCCACGCGGCAGCGCCTTGCGATGGCCTCGGTGCGCTCGATGGCGTCCGGGAAGTTGGGGAACGCCGCGCGCATCTCTTCCTCGGACTTCACGTAGAGCTGGTCGGTGTTCATGCGCATCCGGTGCTCATCGGAGAGGGTCTTGCCCGTCTGGATGCACAGCAGCACCTCCTGGGTCTCGGCGTCCTCCCGGTCGAGGTAGTGGCAGTCGTTGGTGCACACCGTGGGGATGTCCATCTCCCGCGCCAGCTTTACGAGCCGGGGCAGCACCTGCCGCTGCTCGGGCATGCCGTGGTCCTGCAGCTCCACGAAGAAGTTGTCCTTGCCGAAGATGTCGATGTATTTCTGCGCCATCCTCCGGGCCTCGTTCTCCCTTCCGTCCAGCAGCAGCTTGGGCAGGTCGCCGGACAGGCAGGCCGACAGCGCGATCAATCCCTCGGAATACTGCTCCAGCAGCTTATAGTCCACCCGCGGGCGGTAGTAGTAGCCCCGTATGAAGCCCTCCGACACCAGCCGGGACAGGTTGCGGTAGCCCGTTTCGTTTTCGCATAACAAAATGAGGTGGCTGTAATCCCGGGTGACGCTGGTCTTGTTGTCCATGTCCGGGCACACGTACACCTCGCAGCCGATCACCGGGTGGATGCCCGCCGCCTTCGCCTCCCGGTAGAAGTCCACCGCGCCGTACATCACGCCGTGGTCCGTGATGGCACAGGAGGTCATGCCCAGCGCCTTCAGCCGCGCGATCAGCGGCTTGATGCGGCAGGCGCCGTCCAGCAGGCTGTATTCGGTGTGCAGGTGAAGATGTGCGAACATGGCGAACCTCCTGCGAAAATTGGGAATTGGGAATGGGGAATTGGGAATTATTCGGCGCTCTCTTCCATTTTATGCCCTGCCATATCGCTTGTCAAGGATGAAAAACCCCCGGCCGGGCGGTCGGGGGAGGGTCGCAGGTTCCTGTTCCTCAGTCGTCGATGTCGGCGTCAAAATCCAGGATGGTGCCGGACGCGGCGTCGATATCGAATTCGTACTCCATGCCGTTGACGGTGAACTCGATCTCGTAGACGTTGCGGCCGTCGTCCCGATCCGCGTGCGCCTTTTTGAAGCGCACGTCCTCTTCCTTCATGCCGATCCTGGCCAGCGCGATCTGCTTGGCATCCTCCAGCGTGATGCTCCCGTCGGACGCGATCAGGCCGTGCTCTTCGGTCTCAAAATCGGTGATCTCGCCGGTCTTGAGATCGACGTCCATATCATACTCGGTCGTGCCCGTGTAGAACTCGATGTCGACGACCACGCGGCCGTCCTCGTAATCGTGGTGCGCCTTGGTGAAGATGGCGTCCTCCGCGGCGACGCCGGCATGGTCGAGGGCGATCTGCTTCGCCTCTTCAAGGGTAACGTCCGCCAGAGCGCCCAGGGCGCAGGCAACGGTCATCATGACCGCCAGCAGCATGACAAACAGCTTCTTCATATTGATCCACTCCTTTTATTGATTCGTTATTGATTCGGGGTTGTTTCCCTGTTTGCGAGAACATCATACCACAGGGTTTGTCACAGAAGTGTCACACAGTAAAAAACTGGGTTTATTCAGATTATATAGCGAAACGGCGCGGCTGTCAATATGTCCGCGGCCGCCGATTAGGACGGGCCGCGATTAACATACGCGCACAGAATTTGAAACTTTGTACATTATTTGAGTAATATTCTTGACAGGTTGACAAAAAGGGCGTTATAATGATATCGATTGTATGCGGCGGAATCTCTCAATCTGTGCCGCGAGATGGAGGCGAGGGAATGCCCGGTTCGGAATATGTCCTTGAATTGAAGGGCATCACGAAGATATTTCCCGGTGTGAAGGCGTTGAACAAGGTTCAATTCCAGCTGCGCCCGGGCGAGGTGCACGCCCTGATGGGCGAAAACGGCGCGGGAAAATCCACGTTCATAAAGGTCATCACCGGCGTGCACAAGGCCGAGGAGGGCGAGATGTTCCTAAACGGCCAGAAGGTGGACTTCAAGGGCCCCCGCGACGCCCAGGCCGCCGGCATCGCCGCGGTGTACCAGCACGCCACCTCCTACCCCGACCTGACCGTGGCCGAAAACATATTCATGGGCCACGAGATCATCAGGCACGGCATCATCCAGTGGAAGCAGATGAACGCGGAGGCCAACAAGCTGTTGAAGCGCATGAACGCCGAGTTCGATTCCACCGCCGAGATGGGCACGCTGTCCGTGGCGGAGCAGCAGATCGTGGAGATCGCCAAGGCGCTGTCCACCAATGCCCGCATCATCATACTTGACGAGCCCACCGCCTCGCTGACCAAGCGCGAATCCGAGGAGCTGTACCGCATCGTGGACCAGCTTCGGGACGAGGGCGTGTCGGTCATATTCATCTCCCACCGCTTTGAGGACATGTACCGGCTGGCCACCCGCGTGACGGTGTTCCGCGATTCCCAGTACATCGGCACCTACAACGTGGACGAGATCACCAACGCCGACCTCATCAAGGCCATGGTGGGCCGCGAGATCAACGACCTGTTCCCCAAGCCGGTGGTGGAGATCGGCAAGGAGATGCTCAAGGTCGAGCATTTGAGCCGCACGGGCTTTTTCAAGGACATCTCCTTCACGCTGCACGCCGGCGAGATACTGGGCTTTACCGGTCTGGTGGGCGCGGGCCGCACGGAGGTCATCGAATCCGTGTGCGGCATCACGAAGCCCGACGCGGGCAAGGTGTACCTGGAGGGCAAGGAGATCCGCGTCAATAAGCCCTCGGACGCCATGGACCTGGGCATCGTGCTGCTGCCGGAGGACCGCCAGAAGGAGGGCCTGCTGATGAGCTGGGGCCTGGGCCGAAACGTGACCCTCCCCATCATGGGCAAGTACGCCAAGGGCGGTTTGAACGACGAGAAGAAGGAGCGGGATATCTCCAAGCAGCTGCTGGAAGAGGTGGACACCAAGGCGGTGGACATCTTCCAGCCCGCGTCGTCCCTGTCCGGCGGCAACCAGCAGAAGGTGGTCGTCGCCAAGGCCCTGGGCCAGGAGATGAAGGTCGTCATCATGGACGAGCCCACCAAGGGCGTGGACGTGGGCGCGAAGGCCGAAATCTACTCCATCATGGGCGATCTGGCCAAGCAGGGCTACGCCATCATACTGATCTCCTCCGAAATGCCCGAGATACTGGGCATGGCGGACCGCATCGTGGTCATGTGCAACGGGCGCCTTACCGGCATACTGGACCGGAATGAGGCCACCCAGGAAAAGATACTCGACCTGGCCATGGAGAAGGGCCCGACCGCGAAAGGAGGCGTGGCATGAATCTTAAAAAGCTCACGGGCAGCCGCGAATTTCTGCTGTTCATCATCGTCATAGCGATGTTTGCCATCGTCTCCGTCGTCAACCCGGTATTCTTCTCCTTCAACGCCGTCACGGACATGCTCAAGAACAACGCTGTCACGCTGGTCATGGCGCTGGGCATGCTGGGCGTCATGCTGGTGGGCGGCATCGACATTTCCATCACCTCGACGCTGGCGCTGTCGGGCATGACCATCGGCATGCTGCTGAAATACAACCACATTTCGTCCACCCTGCTGGCGTTCGTGATCGCCATCGCCATCGGCACCGCCTGCGGCGCGCTGGTGGGCCTGCTGATTTCCCGCGCGGGCGTGCCGCCGATCATCGCCTCAATGGGCTTCATGTACATCTACCGCGCCATGGGCTACCTGATCTCCAACGGCGGCGAGTGGGCCAGCGCCGCGGCGCTGGGCAGCTTCAAGAACTTCGGCACGGACAAGCTGCTGGGCTTGAGCAAGGTCATCTGGATCATCATCGTCTGCTACATCGTGTTCTTCTTCGTCATGAAGTGGACCCGCATCGGCCGCCAGGTCTACGCCGTGGGCAGCAACGCCGAGGCGGCGGAGGTCTCCGGCATCAAGGTCAAGAACATCAAGCTGATGGTGCACACGGTGATGGGCTTCCTGGCGGGCCTGGCCGGCGCGCTGCAGGTGGCGGTCTACGCCTCCGCCATGCCCAACATGGCGCAGGGCGGCGAGATGGACGTCATCGCGGCCTGCGTCATCGGCGGCGTGAGCATGTCCGGCGGCCGCGGCTCGGTGATCGGGGCGCTGCTGGGCGCGCTGATCATGGCCATGATCCCCAAGGCGCTGCCGCTTCTGCACATCGACGCGCTGTGGCAGAACATGATCAAGGGCGTCATGATACTGGCCGTGGTGGTCATCAACGTCATACTGCAGCGGATCGCCCAGAGGAACGCCCTGGCGAGAAGGGAGATGTGAGCATGGCGGGCAAGTCTGGAAGAAGCATTAACAACGTCCCCGAGTCGCCGGTCAAAAAGCTGATATTCGGCTGGGAAGGCATACTGATCCTGGTGTTCATCGGCGTCAATATATTCTGCAAGTGGTTCTCGGAATACTACAACATGTTCAACCTGCTCAGGCAGATGCCGGTCTACCTGGCCGAGGTCTTCCTGATGCTGGTGATGGCCTTCATACTGGTCATGGGCGAGATCGACATCTCCGTGGGCGCCACGGTGTGCCTGGCCGCCACGATGGCCTGCATCGCCAGCAACGCGGGCATCCCCTTCCCGCTGGTGATACTGATCACGCTGGCGGTGGGCACCTGCTGCGGGCTGATCAACGCCGTGATACTGACGAACTTTTCGGAGCTGCCGCCGATGATCGTCACGCTGTCCACCCAGATCATATTCCGGGGGATCGCCGAGATCGTGCTGGGCAGCGGCGGCTCGATCTCCGTGGCCAACACCGCGGGTTTCAAGGCCATCAGCCGCAAGATCGGCTCGGTGCCCCTGATACTGTTCCTGGTGATCATACTGGCGGTATTCGCCGCCATCGTGCTGGGCCGGAGCACCTTCGGCCGCAAGGTCTACGCCATCGGCACCAACCGGCTGGCGGCGCGCTACTCCGGCGTGGCCGTACAGAAGATACGCTTCATCATCTACACGCTGATGGGCACGGCGGCGGGCCTGTGCGCGCTGTTCATGGTGGCCTCGTCCTACGGCGCGAACACCACCACCGGCACCGGCTTTGAGATGGACGCCATCGCCATGGCCGTGTTCGGCGGCATATCGTCCACCGGCGGCAAGGGCAACATGATCGGCGGCATCATCTCCGCCTTCATCATCGTGTGCCTGCGCATCGGTTTAGGCCAGCGCAACGTCAACGGCCAGGTCATACTGCTGATCATCGGCGTATTGCTGATCGCCGCCGTGGCGCTGCCCAACGTGCTGGGCTCGCTGAAGAAGGCTGTGAAGAAATAGGCGCGCCATTCATGGTGCCCGCCGCGCACCCGTAGGGACGCCATTCATGGCGTCCGCCCGATCCGATTGTAGCTGCAAAAAGCAGTTGCACATATTTTTAAAGGAGGAACTACCCATGAAGAAACTGTTGTCTGTTCTGTTGGTGACCCTGTTGGTGGCCGGTCTGATGACCTCCGCTCTGGCGGGCGCCGCCGATGGCAAGAAGATCGCCCTGGTCGGCAAATCCGCCGGCAACGCCTTCTTTGAGATCGCCGCCGCGTCCTTCAAGGAGGCCGGTGAGGGCGAAGGCGCGACCATCGACGTCGTGTATCCCGAGGCTGCTACCGCCGACGCTCAGATCAAGGTTCTGGACAACCTGATCTCCCAGCAGCCCGACGCCATCTGCATCTCCGCCAACGACTTCAACGCCCTCCAGGCCAAGCTGGAAGAGGCGATGGACGCCGGCATCAAGGTGTCTTCCTTCGACTCCGCCCCCAACCCGGCGAGCCGCCAGGTGTTCGTGAACCAGGCCGGCACCGTGGCCGTTGGCCAGGCGCTGATCGACGCCGTGTACGACATGGCCGGCGGCGAGGGCCAGTGGGCCATACTGTCCGCCACCTCCCAGGCCACCAACCAGAACGCCTGGATCGACGCCATGAAGAAGCTGGCCGAGGACGAGAAGTACGCCAAGCTGGAGCTGGTTGAAGTGGCCTACGGCGACGACGAGCCCCAGAAGTCCACCGACCAGACCCAGGCGCTCTTGGACAACTATCCCGACCTGAAGGTCATCTGCGCTCCCACCACCGTCGGCATCATGGCCGCCGCCAAGCTGGTGCAGGACAAGCCCGACTGCAAGGTTAAGATCACCGGCCTGGGCCTGCCCTCCGAGATGCTCGAGTACACCGGCGCTGACGACGCGCACTCCTGCCCCTACTTCTATCTGTGGGATATGCAGCTGCTGGGCAAGCTGTCCGCCTATGCCACCATCGCGCTGATCAACGGCGACATCACCGGCGCTGAGGGCGAGACCTTCTCCGTCGAGGGCCTGGGCGAGTTCTCCGTCACCGCGGCTGACGACGGCGGCACCGAGATCGTGCAGGGCCTGCCGCTGCAGTTCAACGCCGACAACATCGAGGAGATGGCGAAGCTGTACTGATACCCTGACCGTATGACCGATGAAGGCCGCCGCCCATGCTGCATGGGCGGCGGCGCTTTATTTGGCAACTCCCTCCGTCAGCCCTGCGGGCTGCCAGGGGCTGTTGCATTAACGTAAATATGCACACAACCCATAAGAAATAGTGCGGGCGCTGAGGGCATCGCCCCTACGCCACGCACTGATTCAGGGACTTTTCACGTATGGCAGAGGCTCAAAACATATGAAATCCCTGCCTGCTCGTCGGGGCGCTTCCGCGCATGCGCCTGCCCTCATCGCCCGGCTCTCGGTGGTTCAGTTGTGCAGATTGCCCTTCG
>JAFRFY010000128.1 GCA_017434085.1 Clostridia bacterium | reverse complement strand
AGTCCAGCCACACGCCCTCGATGCAGTGGTGGATGTGGTTGCGGCGGATGGTGACGTCGATCGCCGCGTGGAGCTTGATGCCCGCGGTCTCCGCGCCGCCCAGCTGCTGGCTGTTGCAGACGTGGTGGATGTGGCAGTCCTCGATCGTGGAGAACACCGCGCCCATGCGGCCCACGATGCCGGTCTGCTCGCAGTGGTGGATCTCGCAGCGGCGCACGATGTGGGAGCCCACCTTTTCCTTCAGCCAGCCGTGGTACTGGCCCCGGCACACGGCGTCCCGCTCCATCTGGGTGGGGGACTTGACGTGCTTCGTGTAGAAGTACATATCGTTTTCCGGGTCGCGGTACTTGCCCAGGCTGATGCCGCAGCAGCGGCTGCCCCACACGGCGCAGTCCTCGATGATCCAGCCCTTGGACCAGTGGGGGCCGATCAGGCCGTCCTGGTAGGCGGCGGGCGGGGCCCAGGTGGTCGCGCCCTTGTTGATGTCGAAGCCGGACACGGTGATGTAGCTGATGCCGTTTTCATCGGGCATGAAGCAGTTGCGCCGCACGGAGATCTCCACCTTCTGGGCGTTGGGGTCCAGGCCGTGGAAGTTGGCGTAGAGCACGGTCTCGCCGTCGTCCTGCTGGGTGAACCACTTCCAGGTGGATTCCTCTGCGTTCCAGGCGAAGGGGTCCGCCTCGCCGGCGAGGCATTCCTCCAGGGAATCGGCCTCGTACATGGCCAGGTCGTTCAGGTACACCGAGCCGGTGTGGCGCACGTTGGGGGCGAAGTACCAGTCGCCGCAGACCCGGGTGGTGTAGGGGTTGTAATCCCCGAACACGCCGTTGTTGACCCGGTTGACCCACACGTCGCCCTTGAACCTCTGCCAGCCGGTCAGCGGCTCCGCGCCGGTGATCACCGCGCCCAGGGGAACCTCTGAGCGATAGACGATGGGCGCGTCCTCGGCGCCCGGGTTGCGGGGGGTTACCTTCTCGCGGTAGACGCCGGGGGCGACGAGGATCTCGTCGCCCGCCACGGCCACCCGCGCCGCGTCGTCGATGTGTCGAAAGGGCATCTCCTTCGAGCCGTTGCCGTCCCGGGACGCCTGTGCATTGACGTAGTAAAGCATGGGGACCTCCTTTATCGTTGACCGAAGGTCATTCCTCGGTTCTCTGGATGGAAGCCATCGACACCACAGCCCTGCCCGTGGACCACTCATCCGCGTTCATGTGGAAGTAGTGGATCATCAGGAAGTCGCCGTCGCCGGCGCCGATGCACACGGTCATGTTCTCGCCGTTGTTTTCGGTCAGCAGGAGGGCGTTGTAGTTATTGACCTTGGTGAGGGTGGGGGCGTCGTACTTGGACGCGTCGATGTTGTTATACAGATCCTCGGCGTTCTCGAGGCCCTCGCCGAGGTTGGTGAACTGCACGCCGATGGCCAGGGGATGGTCATCGCTTCCGAACAGGTCGATGTAACCCTGGGACTTATAATCCTCGCTGATCTGATCGTCAGGCGCCTGCTCGTACCCGGCGGGGATCCACAACTTGAGGCTGAATTGTCCGTAAGTGGCCCAGTTGCCCTCCGCGCCCATCAGCTCGGCTATCTGCTCGTACTTGGACCATTCGTAGGTCTGGGGGCCCTCCTGAGCCTCCTGCTCGGCCACGGCGGTGAAGGTGAACAGCAGCATCGCTGCAAGAATCAAACTGACAAACTTTTTCATCGTGCTATCCTCCTTGTTTTTTATTATCGGATTTCGGTCTTGTTGCCCATGTACATGCGCAGGGCCTCGGGGATGCGGATGCTGCCGTCGGCCTGGAGGTTGTTTTCCAGGAAGGCGATGAGCATGCGGGGCGGGGCGACGACGGTGTTGTTCAGGGTGTGGGGCAGGTACTTCGTGCCGTCCGCGCCCTTGACGCGGATTTTCAGCCGACGGGCCTGGGCGTCGCCCAGGTTGGAGCAGGAGCCCACCTCGAAGTACTTCTGCTGGCGGGGGCTCCAGGCCTCCACGTCGCAGCTCTTGACCTTCAGGTCGGCCAGGTCGCCGGAGCAGCACTCCAGCGTGCGCACCGGGATGTCCAGCGTGCGGAAGAAGTCGACGGTGTTCTGCCAGAGGCGGTTGT
>JAFRFY010000127.1 GCA_017434085.1 Clostridia bacterium | reverse complement strand
GGTGGTGGCCGCGGGGGCGTCGCTGGGGCTGCTGCCCCGCCGGACCACCGTCCGCCTGCCCGGCGGCGCGCTGGAGATAGAATGGGCCGGGAACGGTCACATGTTCATGACCGGCCCAGCCGAGAAGGTTTATGAGGGGAAGATTTGAGGGGGCAGAGTGCAGAGAAGCACCGTAGGGACGCCATTTATGGCGTCCGCCTGTCCCGTTTCGTGCAGAGTGCGATGAGGTTTCGGGCCACGCGGATGGTTACTCGTTCTTCGACACGCCGGGGTCGGTGACGGCGGCGCGCAGCTTTTCCGGCGCGGAGGCCGGGCTGCCGGCAGCGCTGTCGCCGCTGGCGGCGGTGGCGGACTTGATCCGGCTCAGGTTCGCCGCCTTGACGTACCCCAGCACCGCGCCCGACCTGTTGCTCAGCTGCGCGTATTTGCCGTTGACGCCAATGACGTACACCCCCTGGCCCACGTTCAGTGTTCCCAGCTTGTTGGCGCCCGGCTTTTTGTACACGGTGGACTTCACCACGGCGTAGGCCTTGATCGGGTCCGCCAGCGTGAGGTAGCGCATCGGTATATAGCCGGTCTTGCCCTTATAGGTGATCTTTCCCCAGCCGCCGGAGGAGGCCGTCAGCGTCACCTTCATGCTCTTGGGCGCTTTCGTTGCCGACGACGACTTCTGCGGCGCCTTGTACACCTTTGTGTTCATATTGACCCTGGCCGAATACGACGCGGCCAGCGCGCCGGAGGCCATAAGCGCCGCCATGAGCACGCACGCCAATGCGACGCGCAGCACGCGCAGGGTTTTATTTTTCATCGATATTCACCCCCATGCTCTGATTCAGTATTATTATATTTCAAAAATGCGACAAATGCAATAGCAAAACTACAAAAATATGAATTTTTTACTTTATTTCGACAAAAATGACCACCCTTGCCTTTTTTCCCCGGGTAGGCTATAATAGAGAAAATGACAACGGAACGATCAGGAGGCAAAACCATGAACGCATATCTGGATATTTCCGCCGAGGTCCTCGAGGCGCTTCAGGCGGGCAAGCCGGTGGTGGCGCTGGAGTCCACCATCATCTCCCACGGCATGCCCTACCCGCAGAACGTGGAGACGGCGCTGAACGTGGAGCGCATCATCCGCGAAAACGGCGCGGTGCCGGCCACCATCGCCATCATCAAGGGCAGGCTCAAGGCGGGCCTGACCCCCGACGAGATCGAATATTTGGGCAAGAAGGGCTACGACGTGGCCAAGGCGTCCCGCCGCGACCTGCCGGTGCTGATCGCCCGGGGCGACGACGGCGCGACCACCGTGGCCACCACCATGATCATCGCGGCCATGGCGGGCATCAAGGTGTTCGCCACGGGCGGCATCGGCGGCGTGCACCGGGGCGCGGAGGTCACCATGGACATCTCCGCCGACCTGGAGGAGCTCGCCATGACGCCGGTGCTGGTGGTGTGCGCGGGGGCCAAGTCCATACTGGACCTGGGACTGACGCTGGAATACCTGGAGACCAAGGGCGTGCCGGTGATCGGTTATCAGACCGAGGAGCTGCCCGCCTTCTACACCCGCAAGTCCGGCTTCAACGTGGACTACCGGCTCGACACCCCCGAGGAGATCGCCGCCGCCTTCCGCGCCAAGCTGGGCATGGACCTAAAGGGCGGCATGCTGGTCACCAACCCCATCCCCGAGGCCTACAGCATGGACCCCGAGGTCATCAACAAGGCCATCGACGACGCCGTGGCCGAGGCCAACCGCAAGGGCATCCGCGGCAAGCAGACCACCCCCTTCCTGCTGGCGAAGATCAAGGATATCACCGGCGGCGACAGCCTGGCCTCCAATATCCAGCTGGTCTATAATAACGCCCGCCTCGCCGCGCAGATCGCAAAGGGGCTGTGAGGAATGGGAAATTGGAAATGGGAAATGGGAAATTGGAGGTGATCCCATGGCCGTACCCGAGTCCGTGGTGCAGCGCTGGAATGAAATGACCGAGGAGGAACAGAATCAGGCGGTATCCTTCATCGACTTCCTGCTGCTCAGGCGAAAGAACCGTAAACCGCCCAAAACGAAGTTCGAGCTCGGCGCGCTGAAAGGCGGTCTGGTATACATTTCTGATGATTTTGACAAAACACCGGAAGAATTTGAGGAATACATGTGATGGTTCTGATCGACACGCACGCGCTGATCTGGGCACTGTATGACCCGGAACAGCTTTCCGAGGCGGCGGTAGCGGCCATTTCCAAGGGAGATTGCTGCATCAGCGTTGTCTCCCTCTGGGAAATGTCCATCAAGGCCGCCAAGGGACAGTTGATATTGAAGGATTCGATCGTGGATATCGCCGGTCGATGTACGAAAATGGGCGTGGATATTCTGAGCATTTCCCCGGAGCATTGCCAGCGCCTGCAATCCCTGCCCGCATATCACAAGGACCCCTTTGACAGAATGCTCATCGCGCAGGCCATAGTCGAGGGTTTTCCGCTGGTAACAAAGGACGATAACATTTGGAAGGGCTACGATGATCTGGAAAAGATATGGTAGCATCAAAAACACGGCCCATGGCATTCACCCCCCCGGTGTGAAAGCCATGGGCCCTGTTTAACCCCATCAGATTTCCTCGTCCTCCGCCCCGGCGGGGTCGGCGTTATCGAGGTTATCGATGTCGTCAATATCGTCGATATCGTCCCTGATGTCGTCGGCGGGGCGCTCGTCGTAGACGGGCTCCTCGGTGTCGAGGGCGTCGATATCGTCGATGTCCTCCCCGGAATCCTCCTCCTCCTCGGCGTCGGCCCGCGCCACGCCGACCACCTTGCTGCCGCCGCTGACGCGCATCAGCCGTACGCCCTGGGTGTTGCGGCCCAGCGTGGAGATGGAGCTCACCGGCATGCGTATGACGGTGCCGTCGTCGGTGATCAGCAGTATGTCCTCGGCCTCGTGGGCCAGCAGCTGGCAGGTCAGGCGGCCGGTCTTGTCGGTCAGGTTCATGGCCTTGATGCCCTTGCCGCCGCGGCCCTGCACGCGGTACTCGTCGGCCTCGGTCAGCTTGCCGTAGCCCAGCTCGGTGATGGACAGCACCTTCATATCGTCGAACACCGGGCACATGTCCACGACCTCGTCGTCGCCGGTCAGCTCGATGGATTTCACGCCCATGGCGGCGCGGCCGATGGGGCGCATGTCGGTCTCGGGGAAGCGTATGGCCATGCCGTCGCGGGTGCCCAGCAACAGCTCGTAGGAGCCGTCGGTGAGGGCCACGCGGATGAGCTCGTCGTCCTCCCTGAGCACCAGCGCGATCAGCCCGGCCTTGCGCAGGTTGGTGAACTCCGAAAGCTCCGTACGCTTGATGATGCCCTTCTTCGTGGCCATCACCAGGAAGTGCCCGGCCACCTTTTCCGCCGGCACCGGCAGCATGGCGGTGACCTTCTCGCCGCCGTCGAGCTGCAGCAGGTTCACGATGGCCGTGCCGCGGGCGGTGCGGCCCGCCTCGGGGATCTGGTAGCAGTTGAGCTGGTACACGCGCCCGCGGTTGGTGAAGAACATCAGCGGGTCGTGGGTGGACACCACCACCATCTGCTCCACGAAGTCCTCCTCCCGGGTGGTGGCACCCACGACGCCCTTGCCGCCCCGCTTCTGGGCGCGGTAGGTGGTCTTGGGCAGGCGCTTCACGTAGCCGTAGTGGGTCAGCGTGACCACCATGTCCTCCTCCTGGATGAGGTCCAGCATGTCGATCTCGCCGTCCAGCATGGAGATCTCCGTGCGGCGGGGGTCGGCGTACTTGCGCTTGATCTCGAGGATCTCGTCCTTGATGATGTTGAGCACCATCTGCTCGTTGGCCAGCACGTCCTTGTAGTAGGCGATCAGCTTCTGAAGCTCGGCGTACTCGGCCTCGATCTTGTCGCGCTCCAAACCGGTCAACCGCTGCAGGCGCATGTCCAGTATGGCCTGGGCCTGCCGCTCGGTGAGCCCGAAGCGCTGCATCAGGCCGTCCCGGGCGTCCTGCGCGGTGCGGGAGGCGCGGATCAGGGCGATGACCTCGTCGATGTTGTCCAGCGCGATCAGCAGGCCCTCCAGTATGTGGCTGCGGGCCTCGGCCTTGTTCAGGTCGTACTGCGTCCTGCGGCGTATGACGTCCTCCTGGTGGTCCCGGGCAGGGCG
>JAFRFY010000126.1 GCA_017434085.1 Clostridia bacterium | reverse complement strand
CGACAAGACCGGCACCATCACCAAGGGCAACTTCGAGGTCACCGCGGTGCACCACAGCCCGATCGACGAGGCGAAGCTGCTGGAGTACGCCGCGCTGGCGGAGTGCCACTCCAGCCACCCCATCAGCCTGAGCCTCAAACGCGCCTACGGCAAGCACATCGACCCCAAGCGGGTGACCGACCTGCAGGAGATCAGCGGGCACGGCGTCATCGCCAAGGTCGACGGCACCGAGGTCGCCGTGGGCAACGAGAAGCTGATGAACAAACTGGGCGTGCCGTTCCACCACTGCCATCACGTGGGGACGATCATCCACGTGGCGGTGAACGGGGAATATGAGGGACACATCGTCATCGCCGACGAGTTGAAGGAGCACGCGAAAGAGGCCGTCGCCCAGCTGAAAAAGGCGGGCATCGAAAAGACCGTCATGCTGACCGGCGACGCGAAGTCCGTAGCGGAGGCGGTGGCAAAGGAGGTCGGGCTGACCGATTACCGTGCGGAGCTTTTACCGCAGGACAAGGTGGCCTGCGTGGAGGAGCTTTTGAAGGAATGCACGGGCAACAAGCGGCTGGCGTTCGTGGGCGACGGCATCAACGACGCGCCGGTATTGTCCCGGGCGGACATCGGCATCGCCATGGGCGCGCTGGGCTCGGACGCCGCCATCGAGGCCGCGGACATCGTATTGATGGACGACGACCCCATGAAGATCGCTAAGGCCATACGCATCTCCCGAAAGTGTCTGGGCATCGTGAAGCAGAACATCGCGTTCGCCCTGATCGTGAAGGCCGTGTGCCTGGTGCTGGGCGCGCTGGGCTACGCCAACATGTGGGTGGCCATCATCGCCGACGTGGGCGTGATGATACTGGCGGTGCTCAATGCCATAAGGTGTTTGTTCGTGAAGAATCTCTGACAGATAAGGAGCTGCCGCGCGGCAGCTCCTTTTAATTACGCCTGCGTGCCGTCCAGTATCTTCAGCGACAGCATCAGGTACAAACGCCGCCAGGGGTCGTCGAGGTTGAGGGTTACCAGGCTCTCGATCTTGCGAAGCCGGTACAGAAGCGTGGTGCGGTGGATGATGAGCCGCTCGGAGGCCCGGGGGATGTTGCGCTCCTCCAGCAGGAAGACCCGCAGGGTGTCGAAGTACTGGGTGTCGTTTTTGGCGTCGTACTCCATCAGCGCGGTGAGCTCCGGGGCGATGACGTGCCGCGGCCGCAGCGGGGGCTGGAGGCTGTTGAGCAGCAGCGCGGGGATGCAGTCCGAGAACAGCATGATCCACTTGTCGCCCCGCAGCTCGTAGGCCCGGTTCAGCGCATGCCGCGCCTCCACCCAGGCCACGTGCCACTCCTGCAGCCCGTCCACGGGGGAGGACATGCCGGCGTAGAGGCAGTAATCGCGGCAGATCGGGGCCAGCGTATGGCGGATCATGGCGAGGCTCATGGGGTCCAGCGTCAGGTTCAAAAGCACGCACTGCTCCCGCTCGTTGAACATGATGTAGCCCCGGGGAAAGGCCTGGAACAGCCCGCTGTGCAGCGCGTGGTCCAGTATGGCGCTGCCCTCGTCCCGCTGCTCCCGCAGGCGGACGCACACCACCCGGTCCCGGGGGTTCCAGTGCAGCGAGTTCATCAGCCGGGTGATTTCGTCGGCTTCGGGCTGGCGGCCGGAGAGCACGTCGAACACGATGTCGTCCATGCCCCGGTGCGGGCGGTCGACGCCCAGCTGCTTGCGGTCCAGAAGCGCCATGATCCGCTGGGCCAGCACCTCCGCCACCATGTAGTCGGCGCTTTGAAAGGCCCGATGGTACTGCACCACCAGCAGCCGCCCGCGGTACACGTCGCCGGCCCACAGGTTCACGTACAGCCAGGGCTGCTGGCCCGGGGTGCCGTCCCAGATGCGGGGGGAGCGGTGGGCGTAGGTCTCCAGGTATTCGGTGTCGTTGGTGAAGTCCTCCACGATGATGCGGGGCAAAAATTCCCGCTCCGAGCTCATGATGGTGTCCGGGGGCAGCACCCTGTACAGCTCCCGGGAGCGGGCGATCATCACGAACCAGTCGTCGTGGACGCACACGGGGTTGCCGAGAAGCTCCGCCCCCGCCTCGCACAGCGCGGCGATGGCCACGTTCTGGTAGACCAGCTCGTCCAGCCGCTGCTCCCACCGGCGATACCGGTCGAAAAGCGCCTCCAGCGCCCCCAGCAGCGCGAAAACATCCGCCCCCGGACAGCACAGGCACGACGCGCCGCCGACCCTCTCCGGGCACGCGCAGCCAAAGCCCTGAGGGAATGCCCCGGCGTCCTCCGGCCTCACGAGGTACATCAGCCGCGCCGCCTGGTCCGCCTGCCCGGTGAACAGCGCGACGCCCCGAAAGCGCGCGTCGTCGCGCGGTCCCTCGACGCGGCATTCAATGCCCATACCCGCCAGCGCCTCCGCGAGCATATTCATATCCGGTTCCATGTGCATGAGCCTGTCGTTCGCCATCGTCACGCCCTCCCATGACACTATTTTATCCTCAAAAATGCGGATTGTAAAGCGCCAATTTTCATAAAGTGTGGAAAATTCGACGGCGATTGTCAAAAGAATTGACAGATTTGGCCGGAAATGATAGTATTTTCATGAGGAAGCTGCACAAAACAAGCGCGATAGCGAATGCGTAATTTTGTGCAACGCGGAGTGATCATCATTCTGGCATAAAGGAGGTCGATTCGATATGCTGACGGCGAAAGAGAACATGCGCCAGGTCATCATCGGCGGCAAGCCGGACCGCTTCGTCAACCAGTACGAGGCCGTCGCGCTCCTGTTCCATCCGTTCCTGCTGGCGTCGCCGCTTCTTAAAAAGGGCGACATGAACGTCGTGAACGCCTGGGGCGTCACCAACTCCTTCCCCGGCAACACCCCCGGCGCCTTCCCGGTGCACACCCCGGAAAAGATCGTGGTGAAGGACATCGAGCACTGGCGCGACTACGTGCACGCGCCGAGCCTCAAGTTCCCGGACGAATTATGGAACGTGTGCAAGGACATGTACGCCGCCGTGGACGGCAGCAAGGCGTACAAGGCCACCTTCGTGGCCCCCGGCCTGTTCGAGCAGAGCCACCACCTGTGCTCCATGGAAGAGGCGCTGATGAACTACATGGAGTACCCGGATGAGATGCACGATCTCATCAAGTACCTGACCGACTGGGAGCTGGAGCTTGCCGAGGGCATCTGTTCCAACCTGCATCCGGACGCCATATTCCATCACGACGACTTTGGGTCCGAGCGCAATTCCTTCCTGCGGCCGAGCGTGTTCGAGGACTTCTTCCTGGACGCCTACAAGCAGATCTACGGCTACTACAAGAGCCACGGCGTGGAGCTCATCATCCACCACTCCGACAGCTACTGCGCCAACATCGTGCCGATCATGATCGAGATGGGCATCGACGTGTGGCAGGGCTGCATGCACTCCAACAACGTGCCGGAGCTGATCAAGCAGTACGGCGGCAAGATGACCTTCATGGGTGAGATCGACAACAAGCAGGTGGACTTCGACGGCTGGACCTACGCCGACTGCGAGAAGGCCGCGTTGAACGCCATAAACACCTGCGGCGCCGCCGCCGACGGCAAGTTTTTCATACCGTGCATCTCCCAGGGCGGCCCCGGCTCCCTGTACGAGGGCACCTACAAGGGCATTTGGGACGCCATCGACAAGTACAACTGCGAGAAGTTCGGCTTCAAGCAGGAGGACATCGAGGCCAACCGCCTGCCCATCAGCATCATGTTCTGACAAACCATTGACGTGGTAATATGAAAGGAGTAAAAATACTATGAGCCTTCAGAATGTCAACGATCTGGTAACCCGCGGCAAGGCCAAGCTGGTGCCCGCCGCCGTACAGGAGACCCTGGACGAGGGCGTCGCCGCGACCGAAATCCTCGACACCATGATTGCCGCGATGGACGTGGTGGGCGAGAAGTTCAAGAACAACGAAATCTTCGTGCCCGAGATGCTGATCTCCGCCAAGGCCATGAAGAAGGGCGTCGAGGTTTTGAAGCCCCACCTGGCCAGCGGTGAAGTGGGCAGCATGGGCAAGATGATCATGGGCACCGTGGCGGGCGACCTGCACGACATCGGCAAGAACCTGGTCATCATGATGATCGAGTCCGCCGGCTTCGAGGTCATCGACCTGGGCGTTGACGTGCCCCTGGAGAAGTTCATCTCCACCTATGAGGAGAATCCCGACACCAAGATCATCGGCTGCTCCGCGCTGCTGACCACCACCATGCCCGCCTTGGCGGACACCGTGGCCGCCATCAACGCCGCGCCGTGGCGCAGCAAGGTCAAGGTCATGGTGGGCGGCGCGCCCATCACCCAGGAGTTCGCGGACAAGATCGGCGCGGATTGCTACACCCCCGACGCCGCCTCCGCCGCCAAGGCCGCCAAGGAGCTCGTTTCCTGATCGGTTTCCCCATAACGAATTGCAGACCGGGATTGCATTCCGGTCTGCTTTATTATATAATGGTTGCGAGTAATTGTTCGATCCGTACAATACGACGATCATCATGGGGGAGAGACAATGGATTACGAAAAACTGGCTGAACTGGCAAAACGATGCGGCTTTACCGCCTGGGTGCCGCTGGACGTGTCCACGCTGGAGGTCAAGCAGGCGGTTCGCGACATGTGCGCCGACAACACCTGCGGCGCGTATGAGAAGCGCTGGAGCTGTCCCCCGGGCTGCGGCACGCTGGAGGAATGCGCCGAACGGCTCAAAAGGTACAGCTACGGCATACTGGTGCAGACCTGCGGCGACGTGGAGGACGGCTTCGACTTCGAGGCCATGATGGAGATCGAGGCGGACCACAAATCCCACCTGCAGGAGATGTACGCCGCCCTGCGCCGGACGGGGGAGGACGTGCTCGCGCTGGGCGCGGGCTGCTGCACCCAGTGCCGGGAGTGCACCTATCCCGACGCGCCCTGCCGCTTCCCGGACAGGGCCGTGGCTTCCATGGAGGCCTACGGGCTGTTGGTGCTGGAGGTGTGCAAGGCCAACGGGCTGCAGTATTATTACGGGTCGGACAAGATGGCGTACAACAGCTGCTTCCTGCTGTAAATGATTACAGATTGCCGCGGAGATAATCCACGACGATGCATATGGCCTCGCGGATCATGTAGTGGAACTTGGTGTGGCCGGTGTACATGGCGGCGATGCCGTGCACGTTGCGAAGCCCCGCCTTGCGGGCGATGCGGGTGGCGCGGTACACGTGGTAGTTGTTGGTGATGAGGCCGGTCGGGGCGTCGGGATCGTCCATCAGCGCCATGGAGAAGCGTATGTTCTCCATGGTGGAGGTGGAACGGTCCTCGGTAAGAATGCGGCTCTCGTCCACGCCGCGCTTGATGAGCTCCTCCCGGATGCACGCGGCCTCGCTCATGGGTTCGTCCGGGCCCTGGCCGCCGGAGGCGATGATCCGCGCGTCGGGATGGTCGCCAATGCAGGCCATCACCGCGTTCAGCCGCCGGGTGAGGGCAGGGCTGGGGCCGTCCGGGTCTACCCGCGCGCCCAGCACGATCAGGTAATCCATGCCGGCGGGGGCCGTGGCGTGCAGCCCGGAGATCACCAGGCACTCCAGCGCCAGGATGCCCGCCAGCGCCAGGCACAGGCAGGCGCGCCAGGCGACGTGCGCCCAGCGGGGGATGGCCCGGCTGTCGCACAGCAGTCCGCAGAGTATCAGCATCGCGCCGATGGCGGGCCACATGCCGCTCATGGACAGGCCCAGCCGGGAGGCGCGCCACAGCACGAAGTAGTAGAGTATGCACGCGACGCCGAGGACGATGTAGGTGATTTTCAGCAGCTTCTTCATGATTGACCTCGATCGGAGATGTCGTTAAGCGACAGGCTGCGCGTGTGCCCGATCATGCGCCACCGGGGCGGCGGGGTCAGGCAGGCGTAGAGGTTGATGGGCATCCAGCTGAACAAAAACAGCGGAAACAGCAGTATCGTGGGCAGGGCCTCGCGGCACAGCCGCCCCTCGCCGCGCACCACGATAAGCGCCGCGACGGCGCAGACGGTCCACAGCACGGCCACGTAGGCGAGGCCGAAGGCCAGAAGGCCCGTCGGGTGATCCGCCAGCAGGGGCCAGAAGCGCATGATCGACACTATGACGGACAAAAGCCCCACGTAGTTCATGAGATTTCCCAGGAACAGCAGGCCGATGTCGAGGCTGCATGGCGTGGCCTTTTTCAATAATCGCAGGCTGTAGCGGCGCATGCACTGGAGCGCGCCCGCGGTCCAGCGGCGGCGCTGTATGGCCGAATCCTTCAGGCGGATGGGCTGCTCATCGTACACCCGGGCCCCGGGCATCCAGCCGATGCGGGCGTCGTTCAGCGCGCACAGGCCGGTGAATTCCAGATCCTCGGTGAGGGTGCGGGTGTCCCAGTCCATGCGGCGCATCAGCGCGTCGGTGACCATGAAGCCGGTACCGTTCAGGTGGCAGTTGAGGCCCAGGCGGGCGCGGCTCTCGTTGAATACGCGGCTCATGAACCAGTAGAACACCGATGTGCCGCCGGAGATCCAGCTGTCGAAGGGGTTCTTGCTGTCGCGGAAGCCCTGGGCGACGTCGTAGCCCGCGTGCACCGCGCGGTTGACGTGGCTCAAAAAGTCCGGGTGGACCACGTTGTCCGCGTCGAACACGCAGTAGGCGTCGTATCGGCCCGTGGCGCAGAGCTGCGAGAAGGCCTGCCGAAGCACGTCGCCCTTGCGGGAGACCGGCTCCGTGCAGCGCAGTATCTGCGCGCCGGCGCGGCGGGCGGCGGCCTCGGTGTCGTCGTCGCAGTTGTTGGGGACGACGTAGACGTCGAACAGTGTCCGGGGGTAGCGCTGCTCCAGCAGCGACCTCACCAGGTTCGGCACCACCGCGGCCTCGTTGCGGGCGGGGATGATCGCCGCGATGCGGGCGGCGGGCGCCGCGTCGGGCAGGCGGTATTGCCGCCCCGACAGAAAGCCGCCCAGGCTGGTGATCACAAAATAGACGCCGAAAAGCAGCCCGACGAGGCCGAAGATCGTCAATAACGCAGTCATATCTGTTGTATCCTCTCAAAAAAACGCGGCGCGCGTATAAAACCCGGCAAACAATACCATTATAGTGATATACGGGAATGCCGCGCAACCTGGGACCGGTTAAATATACACGTTTACATCAGTTTCGCCACACAAAACTACATTCGATTTAACACAGTGAATGATAAAAGGAACGGAATGTAACCGTACCGGTAACCTGGGAAACGTAGAATATAGACAAAAACGTGAAGTCTATTACGGTTGCGAAGGGGGATGCGCTATGCTAACCATTGATGCGCTCAACGCTTATGGCGCGGATACGCGGGCGGGATTGGCGCGATGCCTGAACAATGAACGGTTCTACCTCGGCCTGGTGGAGATGCTGATGAACGACGCGCGCTTCGACACGCTGTGCGCGGCGGTGGAGCGCATGGACACCCTGCTGGCGCTGCACACGGCCTATGCCCTGGCGGAGACCGCCGCCAGCCTGGCCATCCGGCCGCTGGCCCAGCAGTTCGAGCAGATGATACTGTGCCTCCAGCTCCAGGGCGACAGCGCCGTGCTCGAAAAGCAGCTGAGGATCATACGGGCGGGGATGGAAAAGCTCAGAATGATCGATATGACATAAACAAAAGACCGTGCCGCGCGGCACGGTCTTTTTCATAACAACGGAGCCGCCGGTAAACCGGCGGCTCCGCGTTTGTCCTGCGAATCAGTCGCGGGAGAGGATGGTCTTTTCGGTATCCACATCGAAGAAGTGGAGGCGATTGACGTCGAAGCCCACCTTGATGTGATCGCCGGACCGGGAGGAGGTGCGGGGATCGACGCGGGCGACGAAGTTCTCGTCCTTGCCGCTGGTGGTGAGGTACAGGTAGGTCTCGGAGCCCATCAGCTCGATCAGCTCGACGCCCACGTCGATGCAGGCATCGGGATAGGTGGAGGTGAACTCGGAGGAATCGTTGATGTTCTCGGGACGGATGCCCAGGTAGACCTCCTTGCCGATGTAATCGCCGGTCATGCGCTGCACCTTGCCCTCGGGCACCTTGATGGCGTTCTGGCCGAAGATGGCCCACACGCCGTCGGGGCGCTTCTCCAGCTTGGAGCGGAAGATGTTCATCTGGGGCATGCCGATGAAGCCGGCGACGAACAGGTTGGCGGGATAGTCGTACAGGTTCTGCGGGGAATCGACCTGCTGGATAAAGCCGTCCTTCATGACCACGATGCGGGTGCCCATCGTCATGGCCTCGGTCTGGTCGTGGGTAACATAGATGAAGGTGGTCTGCAGCCTCTTGTGCAGCTTGGTGATCTCGGATCTCATCTGCACGCGCAGCTTGGCGTCCAGGTTGGACAGAGGCTCGTCCATCAGGAAGACCTTCGGCTCACGCACGATGGCGCGGCCCAGCGCGACGCGCTGACGCTGGCCGCCGGAGAGCGCGGCGGGCTTGCGGTTGAGGTACTGCTCGATGCTCAGTATGGAGGCGGCCTCCTTGACGCGGCGGTCGATTTCGTCCTTGGGCATCTTCCGAAGCTTCAGGCCGAAGGCCATGTTGTCATAGACCGTCATGTGGGGATACAGAGCGTAGCTCTGGAACACCATCGCAATATCACGATCCTTCGGCGGCACATGGTTGACCAGCTTGTCGTCGATGTACAGCTCGCCCTTGGAGATATCCTCCAGACCGGCGACCATGCGCAGCGTGGTGGACTTGCCGCAGCCGGACGGACCGACCAGTATGATAAATTCCTTATCCTCGATTTCAAGGTTGAAATCGGTAACCGCGGTGACGTCGCCGGGATAGATCTTGTAGATATTGCGAAGAGACAGACTTGCCATACAGAATTCCTCCCTTGGTTATTTGTATAATGGTATTATAGCAGATAGTGACATTTTTGTGAATGGTTCGATTCAACAAAAAGCTGAGCCCCTTTTTCTACGCGCTGGCAGAGTAGACAAAAACCGAACGATTGCTTGCGGCAAAATGACAATATACATCTCAAATATTCTTCTGCCCATAATACGCGTTCGGTCCGTGCTTGCGCAGGAAGTGCTTGTCGGAGACGTGGGCGGGCAGGGCGGTGAGGGCGGGGTTCAACTGGAGGGACCACAGGCCCATCTTGGCGACCTCCTCCAGCACCACGGCGTGATAGACGGACTGCGCGCCGTCCTTGCCCCAGGTGAAGGGGCCGTGGCCGCGGGTGAGCACCGCGGGGGTGTGCACGGGGTTGATGCCCTCGAAGGCCTCGATGATCACCTTGCCGGTGTTGGCCTCGTAGGCCTCCTCGGTCTCCTGGGGGGTCAGAAAGCGGGTCAGCGGGATGTCGCCGTGGAAGTAGTCCGCGTGGGTGGTGCCGAAGCAGGGGATGGCGCGCCCCGCCTGAGCCCAGGCCACGGCGTAGGGCGAATGGGTGTGGGTCACGCCGCCGATGTCTTTAAACGCCCGGTAAAGCGCCAGGTGGGTGGGGGCGTCGGAGGAGGGGTTCAGGTCGCTGTCCACCACCTTGCCGGATTCAAGCGCCATCAGCACGATCATGTCGGGGGTCAGCTTCTCGTAGGGCACGCCGCTGGGCTTGATGGCCACGATGCCCTTGTCGCGGTCGATTTCGGAGACGTTGCCCCAGGTGTAGATCACCAGGTTGCGGCGATAGAGCTCCATGTTGGCCTCGTAGACCCGTTCCTTCAATGCTTTCATGCTTCTTGCCTCCCGAATATTGTTTTTCTGTATCGCAACTGTTCAGTCCGGTGGGCGATGAGGGCATCGCCCCTACGGAGAGCATGTTGTTGTAGGGGCGATGCCCTCATCGCCCGAATGGATGACAGCCCCGGACTGAACAGTTGCGTTTTATCATTAGTATACCATCAACCGCCCTTCTCCGCAACCGCGCGGGCGCAAATCCCTATACATTTTTACAATAAAAGCTACAAAATAGAATTTCATTTTGCGCGCGGATGTATTATAATAGACAGTGAGGTATTGTGTTTTGGGCATTCGGAGGTGGAAGCGTGATACAGCTGCGGGAGTTCCTGTTATCCATCGGGTCGCTCTTTAGCAATTTGTTCCAGCATCCGGACTGGCGCAACATGGCCGATGTGCTGATACTGACGCTGTTGATCTATCAGGTCATCAAGCTGGTCATGCACACCCGGTCCAGCTCGCTGTTCAAGGGCATCGCGGTGGTGCTGGTGATGGCGTGGCTGGCCAACGCGCTGCACCTGAGCGCGGTGAGCTGGCTGTTGACGCAGATCATCAGCATGGGACTTCTGTTCGTCGTGATACTGTTCCAGCCGGAGTTCCGCCGCGGCCTGGAGCAGATCGGCCGTTCGCGGATGATGCGGCGGCTGATCGGCCTGCCCAGCAAGCAGAACCCGGAGCGGGTGGAGGAGAACGTGGCGGAGATCGTGCGCGCGATGAGCAACATGTCCCGCAAGCGCATCGGCGCGCTGATCGTGGTGGAGCGCCACACCGGCCTGGGGGACGTGATCGAGTCCGGCACCCGGGTGGACGCCCAGATCTCCCAGCCCCTGATAGAGAACATATTCGAGCCCAACACCCCCCTGCACGACGGGGCGATGGTGATACGCAACCGCCGCATCGAGGCGGCGGCCTGCATACTGCCGCTGTCGGAGGACATCACCATCAGCCGGGACCTGGGCACCCGCCACCGCGCCGCCATCGGCATCACCGAGACCACCGACGCCGTGTCCCTGATCGTGTCGGAGGAGACGGGCATCATCTCCATGGCCAGGGAGGGTCGCCTGACCCGGCATTTGGACGGGCGCTCGCTGACCATACTGCTCACAGAGCTTTTCACGCCGGATCGAAGCATGTATTCCTGGATCGGAACGCTGCGCAGGGAGGAGCCGGAAGATGGAGAATAAGACCCCCGAGAACGAGAACCTCAGGCCCAAGACGAGCTTCCTGGACCGCGTGGCGTGGTCGCTGCGCAGCTTCTGGGGCATGCTGGCCAACAACGTGTGGCTGAAGCTGCTGTCCCTTCTGCTGGCGATACTGCTGTGGAACTACGTGATCTCCAGCAACACCTCCATCACGCGCTCCAAGACCATCACCGGCCTGACGGGCTACGTCACCGGCCAGACCACTTTAAACGCCAACCGCCTGGCGCTGTTGGACGACCCCACCGAGGCGCTGAGCAGCATCACCGTCACGGTGGACGCGCCCCAGGCCTACTACGCCCGGCTGTCCGGGGACAACATACAGGTGTCGCTGGATCTCTCCAGCGTGCGCACCGCCGGCACCCAGGAGGTGCCGCTTAGGGCCTCCAGCAGCTACGGCAGGGTGACCGACATCGTCCCGGATTCGCTGACCCTCACCTTCGAGCCGCTGGACTCCCGCTCGATACCGATCAATTCGGTGCTGTCCGGCGACATGCAGGAGAACTACTGGTACAACATCACGCGCATGAACCCGTCCAACCTGACGGTCAGCGGCGCGGGCTCCGTGGTGCGCAACATCGGCTCCGCCACGGTGTATATGGACATCACCGGCCACGACAGCCCCTTTACGCAGGCCCAGCCCTACGTGCTGCTGGACGCCGCGGGGGAGGAGATCAGCGCCGAGATGCTGAACCTGTCCTCCTCCTCCGTGTCGGTGAGCGTGGACATCTATCCCACAAAGGAGCTGCCGGTGTCCACCGATCTGGCCAACGTGGTCACGGGACAGCCGGAGGAGGGCTACGTGGTGCAGTCGGTGACCATGCAGCCGGAGACCATCACCGTGGCCGCCGACGAGGACCTGCTGGACGGCCTGACGGAGCTGATGATACAGTCCGTGTCCGTGGAGGGCATGTCCCAGAGCTTCACCGAGCGGGCGACCATCACGCCGCTGTCCGGGGTCAAGAACCTGTCCAGCGAGCAGGTGTACGTGAACGTCACCATCTCCGAGGCCAGCATCAGCGGGCGCATCGAGGACGTCAGCGTGCTGGTGGCCGGCAAGGGGGAGGGGCTCAGCGTGGAGTACAACACCATGAGCGTCTACGTCACCGGCCCCCGCAGCGTGGTGGAGCAGCTTGAAAAGGACGGCGTGTTCGTCAGCGTAGACCTGACCGGTTTGAAGGCGGGCACCTATGAGATCGAGCCCGTGTTCGACAACGAGCGCTTCCCCAACGTCACCTTCCAGCCCGAGCACGAGAAGATGACCGTCACGCTGACGGAAGTGGGCAACGAAGAGTAAGTATAATCAGGAGGATTTTCCATGACGATTTCCGGCTATTCCAGCGCCACCGTGGATACCATGCTGGGCTGGCTGAAGGGCTTTGCCAACTGGGTGCTCAGGCTGTTCCATCTGGCGGGCAGCGCGGGCGCGAACCCGCTATTATGGCTGTCGCGCAACTGGCTGTTTCTGCTGATCGTGCTGATGGCCGTCGGCGTGGCGGGGGACATACTGGTGTGGCTGGTGCGCTGGCGTCCCCACTGGGTGTGGTTCCACAAGGAGCGGGTGATCGTCAACGACGAAAACTTCTTCAACGATTCCGACATCCGCGACCAGCTGGACCTTGTACCCGACGACCTGCTGGAGAAGAACTGGCAGGAGCGCGACTACGTGGTGGCCAGCACGCTGGTGCGCCCGCAGGACGGCGCCCGCGCCTCGACCCGGACACCCGGGTCCGCCCGCGGGCGCGGCCGCGACAACGCCACCGTG
>JAFRFY010000011.1 GCA_017434085.1 Clostridia bacterium | reverse complement strand
GGCGGGGATGGGCGTGGGCGTCGGCGTCGGCTCGGGCGTCGGCGTCGGCTCGGGCGTCGGCGTCGGGGTCGGCGCGCCTTCCGTCTCGGGCACGGGCATGGGCGTCGGCGTGGGCAGCTCGATAACGTCGAGGGTCTTCTCGTCCGCCGTATGCTGCACATAGGGATTCTTCACCTCGACCCGCGCGGTCCAGGCGCCCACGGTCTTGGGAATGAAGCGCAGCACGTACCGATCGCCACGCCGCTTCATGGCGTATTCCCATTCCTTGCCGCTGGGGGCGGTGATGGTGATGGCCGCGGTGGACTGGCTGTAGATGTCGCTGTCCGTGAGGTCGTGAAACTCCGTCCCGTCGAAGGTCTGGAACCATGCCGAAATGGCGGCCTCCTGCCCGACGAATACCGGGCCGGGGGCGTCCACCGCCAGCCGCAGGTTGTGGTTGAAGCGCATGATGGCATTGATGGGCACCCTGGCGTCCGCGCCCGCGGCAGCCTGCCGGCCGGTGACCGCCACGCTCCACTCCCCCGCCTCGGGGGACGGTATGGTGAGCATGATGTAGCTGCGGTCCTCGGTGACGGCGATGCCGTCCGCCTCCGGCGCGACGCCGTTCTCCCACAGCGTCCAGGTCTCGCCGCTCGGGGAGGCCAGCGCAACCCGCTGCAGCCGGGCCTTGTCCTCCGGCATGAAGGTGATGTTCACCGTGGCGTCGGTGATGCCCGTGTAGGGCACGGTAAAGGTCTCCTCCACGGGGGTGTAGCCCACGATGGTCTGTATCGTCTGGGAGGCGCTCTCGGCGCGTATCAGCAACTGCAAGAGCTTGCTCTCCACGTCCGCCTGCGTCGCCACCAGCACGTTGCCGTAGCTGCCGTCCGCATCGGCTTCCCCGCCCCCGGCGGCGGCCAGGCGATTGATGAACGCCATGAAGGGGTCGTCGGCGGTGACGTCCGCCCGGGTGGTCAGCGCGATGACGTGGAAGTCCGCCCCGGCCTCGTGGATGGCCTCCACCAGCGCGACGGAGGCGTCGTTGGCCTCGATGTTCTCCGGGCGGTTGAAGGGATCGGACTTATTGGTCAGGTCGTTGACGCCGTCGGACAGCAGTATCACGCTGGTCTGCCCCTCGAAGCCCTCCAGCATCGCAAGCGCCTTTTGAAGCGCCGTGCGGATGTCGGTGTAGGCGTCCCGGCGGTTCTTGTTGGCCTCGGCGTTGAGGTTGTCGCCGATCACCGCGTCCAGGTTCGGGTCGCGGATGTCCATGGGGCCGTAGCTGACGCAGTTCTTCGGGCCGCAGAACACGATGACCCCCAGCTGCCCGTCCTTGCCGGAGGACAGCACGTTCTGGTACACCAGCCGCGCCGCGTCGAAGCGCAGCCCCATGGGGTCGGTGGCCTCGCCCAGGGAGTGCCGCCCGGTGGTGCTCCGGCTGTTGTCGATGACCAGTATGTAGTTGTGCTGCGCCATCGCCTCCTCCGCAAGGCCCGCGGCGGGCAGGGCGGAGATCAGCAGCAGCGCGAGCAGGGCGATCATCCATGTTCTTATCAATCCGTTCCTGTTGAACAGCATGGCGCGAAACCATCTCTTTTCATCGAAATCAATATGTCGGGGATCGATCCTCGGATCAATCGTCATATAACCTCGATAATATTATAACGGATTCGTCAAGCGCTTTGCAATCCCCAATTTGAACAATATCAGAACAAACCGCGGCGGGAATGCCACAATTCGCATTCCCGCCGCGTCAAAATGTTTATTTATGCCTTGTACCCGCACACCATGAACATCGGGGTGGAGGCGAAGTTTACCTTCTCCCGGTCGGTCCAGGTGCGCTCCCACACGCGCACGTCGGCGTCGGCGTCGAGGCGCAGCCGGTTGAGCACCTGGACGTCCCACTCCGGGCGATCCACGCGGGTCAGCGGCATGTGCCGGGCGATCTCCTCCATGCGGTCGAAGCCCTCGCCGACGTTGAAGTCCCCCATCGCCCCGTCCAGGCTGTTGGAGCGGTCCCGGGCGTAGGCCGCGCGGGCGTCGTCGTCGATCAGGTAGCGGTACCAGTTGGCGTCGAAGTTGATGATCAGCCCGCCGGGCCGGAGCACCCGCGCCCACTCGGCGTAGCCGCGCTCGGGCTCGGGCAGGTTCCAGGTCACGTTGCGGGAGACCACCACGTCGAACAGGCCGTCCTCGAAATCGAGGGCCTGGGCGTTCATCTCCATGAATTCGATGCGCTCCTCCAGCGCCCCGGCGTTTTCCCGCGCCGCCTCCAGCATCGAGGGGGTCAGGTCGATGGCCGTCACGCGGTAGCCCGCCTCCGCCAGCAGTATGGCGAAAAAGCCGGGGCCGGTGCCCACCTCCAGCACGCGGATGTCCCCGGGCCGCCGGTGCGGAAAGCGCCGCGCGATGCAGCCGGTCAGCGTCTTTTGCCAGCGGTCGTGCTGTTCGGTGGCCAGCTCCTCCCGGTTCACCTCGGAATAGCCCGGGGCGCGCTGGGTCCAGTAGTTCCTGTTTTCCTGAATCAGTCGATGGTTCATGTCATTTCTCCGCGGTAATACAGAATATGGGCGTGGGGTTGTAGAAGCGGTCGATCTCCCGGTAGATGCGCCGATAGACCTCCCGGTCCACCGATATGCCGCGAAAGCCCGCCGCCTCCAGCAGCGCGATATCCCACGCGGGGCGGGGACGCTGGAGGACGCGCATCTCGTCGGAGATGTGGGCGTAGGCGGCGTTCTGGCCCGGGGTCAGGTCCCGGTGGGCGTGGTTCTCCGGCAGCGGCGCGTCCGTGTGGTCGAAGTAGTAGTCCGCGTCGAAGTTCACCAGCACCCCGCCCGGTTTAAGCAGCCCGTGCCAGCGGCGGTAGGCCTCCGGCAGGTTGGGCAGGAAGGTGGTGAGGTTGCGGGTGACGATGGCGTCAAAGCTCTCCGGCGCGAACAGCGGGCGCTCCGCGTCCATCACCTTGAAGCTGGGGTACAGCGCCAGCGCCACGCTGGTGCGCCGCGCGCCGTTGATCATCTCCGCCGTCAGGTCGATGCCCGTCACCCAGTGGCCCTCCGCCGCCAGTATGAAGGCGAAAAAGCCCGTGCCGGTGCCGATGTCCAGTATGTTCAGCTTGCGGCCCCGCGGCAGGCGGCGGCGCAGCTCATAAAGCCAGCGCTGCCGCTTGTCGCTCTTGAGCTCGTCTAGCCGGAGCTGTTCGAACTGCTTAACGCGCCCGGTCCAGTAGTCGGTGATTTCCCGTTTGATCGCTTCCATGATTTATCCTTCAATGTCCAGATCGGCGGTGACCTGGTAGTAATCGCAGGCGTGCGCCGTGTAGTTCTTGACGTTCGCCTTGGAGATCATGTTCATCTGCAGGAAGGAGCAGAACACGTAGGCGTTGTCGTCCAGTATCGCCTGCTGCAATTCGACGGCCAGCTCGCCGCGCTTCGCGGGGTCGAACTCGGTGGCCATCTGATTCATCAGGTCGTTGACGTGATCGTTCTCATACGCGCCGAAGTTGTAGCTCATGCCCGGCAGGCAGGAGGTGGTGAAGAAGTACTGCGGGTCGCCGGAGGGCGCGGTCACCAGCGCCGAGGCGTAGATGTCAAAGGAGGTCATGTCCGCAAGGAACTCGCGGCGGGAGGCGGTGCAGTTGATGTCCACCTCGATGCCGATGCCCTTGAGGGTCGCCTGCACGCTCTCGGCAAGCAGCGGCAGCTCCTGGCGGCTGGGGTAGGTGAGCCAGCGGATGACCAGCTTCTGGCCGTCCTTCTCGCGGATGCCGTCGCCGTCGGAATCCACCCATCCGGCCTCCTCCAGCAGGGCCTTCGCCCCCTCGGGGTCGTAGCCCTCGGTGGTCACGTGCTCGCCGCCGAAGGTGGAAAACCCGTCCGGGAACGCGCCGTGGCCGGGCACGCCGTGGCCGTCCAGCAGCACCGCCACGAAGCCCTCCTTGTCGATGCCCATGGCGATGGCCTTGCGGACCGCGGGGTCCTGTATGACCGGGCTGGTCATGTTCATCGAGGCGAAGAAGGCGCGGGATGTCTGTATCGCCGAGAACTGGAAGCCCGGGTTTTCAAACAGCGGGTAGCTCTCGTAGGCCATGCCGTAGGCGGCGTCGATCTCGCCCGCCTGCAGCGCCATCGCCAGCGTGTTGCCGTCGGAGATGGTGCGGATGGTCAGCTGGTCGAGCTTCGGTGCGCCGTTCCAGTAGTATTCGTTGGGCACGAGGGTCACGTGGTCGTCGGTCACCATGTCCACCACCTTGTAGGGGCCGGTGCCCACGGCGATGCCGGCGTCAAAGTCGGAGGCGTCCACGTCGATGATGCAGCCGTAGGGGTCGCCCAGGTAGTTCATCAGCGCCGGCAGCGGCTCTTTGGTGGTTATGGTCAGCACCTGGCCGTCGGCATCGATATGGTCGATCATGGTGTCGGAGGGGGCGCGGTCGTGGACCTCCAGCAGGTGCTCCAGGCACTGCTTGACCGCCGCGCCGTCCATGTCGCGGCCGGAGGAGAACTTCACGCCGTCCCGCAGGGTGATCGTCCAGGTCAGGTTGCCGTCGTTTTCCCAGGCGGTGGCCAGCCAGGGCTCCAGCTCCATGGTGTCGGTGTAGTGCACCAGCGTCTCGCCGATGCCGTAGCGGATGCAGGCCCAGCCGTTGTAGGTGCGGTGGGGATCGGTGGTCTCCTCCCAGTTTTCGGAGTTGAACGTGGTGTCGCCGATCACCATGGTCTTGCCCTCGGCAAAGGCCACGGCGCACAGCATGAGGACGAGGATGATGGACAGGACTTTCTTCATGATCGGTTCCTCCTTTATGATTGAGTGTGGAGTGTGGAGAGTGGAGTGTGGAGTTAAAGTTACCGATTGAAGCTGGAACCTTTGTGCTCTCGCGGCAGCCACTATTCACTCCACACTCCACACTCCACTCTCCACTCTCTTTACAAGATGCTCTCGATGAGCCGCTTCGTATACTCATTCCGCGGGTTGCGTATGACTGCGTCGGGCACGCCCTCCTCGACGATCTTGCCCTTGTACATCACCAGCACCCGGTCGCAGAACTGCTGCACCAGGGCGATGTCGTGGCATATGAACAGTATCGACAGGTGAAGCTGCTCCCGAAGCCGCCCGAGCAGCTGAACGACCTCCTTCTGGATGGTCACGTCCAGCGCGGAGGTGGCCTCGTCGCAGATCAGCAGCCTGGGCTCTATGGCGATGGCCCGGGCGATGGCCGCGCGCTGGCACTGGCCGCCGGACACCTGGTGGGGATAGCGCCCGGCGAAGTCCGGGGTCAGCCCGCACTGCGTTAGCAGCGACCCCACCCGCGCCTTCACCTCCGCTCGGCTCTGGCCGAGGTTGCGCAGGCTCTCGCCGATGCCGTCCCCCAGGCTGCGGCGGGGGTCGAAGGACTCCGTGGGCGTCTGGAACACCATCTGCATCTTGCGGTAGGCGTCCCTGAGGCCCCTGCCGCTGAGGCGCGAAATGTCCTGCCCGTCCAGTATGACCTTTCCCTCGCTCATGTCCGTAAGCCGCGTGATCAGGTTCGCCACGGTGGACTTTCCGCTGCCGCTTTCGCCGATCAGCCCCAGGCACTCGCCGGGCATGAGCTCGAAGCCGATGTGGTCCACCGCCGTGAAGTCCGGCCGGCCGCTGCTCTTGAACACCTTCGTGAGGTTCTCGACCTTCAATATCGGCTGCATCGGCATCACCTCATTAATCTCGGCACCGCCGCCATCAGGGTCTGGGTGTACGCCTCCCGGGGATCGTCCAGCACCTGGCGGGTCTTTCCGTACTCCACCATCTGACCGTCCTTCATCACCAGCACGTTGTCCGCCATGGCGCCGATGACGCCGATGTTGTGGGTGACGATCACGATGGACGTGCCGAAGCTCTCCCGCACCAGCAGCATCTCCTCGACCACCTGCTTCTGCACGCTGACGTCCAGCGCGGAGGTGGGCTCGTCCGCGAACAGCACCGACGGGTTCAAAAGCATCGCCGCGGCGATGCCCACGCGCTGCTGCATGCCGCCGGACAGCTCGAAGGGATAGCTGTTGAGTATGCGCATGCCGTCCTCAAAGCCTATCTTTTGAAGAAGCGCGCACGCACGGTGCGTAAAATCCGCCTTCGTGACGCTCTCGTGCTCGGTCATGCTCTCGTAAAGCTGCGCCCCGACGGTGCGTATGGGGCAAAACGACGCTCCCGCCGACTGGAAGATCATGCCCAGCTCCGGGCCGTTGAGCCTGCGCATCTCTCCGGGCGACAGGTCGGGCAGGTCCTTGCCCTTATACCAGATGTCGCCCCGGGTCACCTGTCCGGAGGGTCCCAGCAGTCCCATGGCCGCCTTGATGACGGTGGACTTGCCGCTGCCGCTCTCCCCCACGATGCCGAGGATCTCCCCCGGTTGCAAATCGAAGCTGACGCCGGTCACCACGCGGCGGCCGTTGTAGGCGATGTCCACGCGGTCGTATCTGAGTATCTCTGCCATGTCAGCGCCCCCTCGTCCTGGGGTCGGCGTAGTCGCGCACGGTGTCGCCCAGCAGGTTGAATACCATCACCGATATGAATATCGCAAGACCCGGGGCCAGCGTGATCCACGGCACGGTGGTGAACAGCGCGCGGTTCTCGCTCATCATGCTGCCCCATTCGGCGATCGGCGGCTTCGCGCCGAGGCCGAGGAACGAGAGCCCCGCCAGCTCCATCATCATGGTGCCGATGTCCAGCATCGAGGTCACCAGTATGGGGCCGATGATGTTCGGCAGCACGTGCCGCGCGAGGATCTTCACCGTGCCGGACCCGGACAGCCGCGCCGCCCGCAGGTAAGGCGTCTCCTTCTGCGCCAGCGTCTGGCTCCGGGCGATGCGGGCGTACTTCGGCCAGCTGATGGCCGCCAGCGCGAATATGGCGTTGTGCAGTCCCCCGCCCAGCACGCCCGCCACCGCCAGCGCGAACACCAGCCCGGGGAAGGCCAGGAACATGTCGGAGATGCGCATGAGCACGGTGTCGATCTTCTTGCCGTGCCAGCCGCAGAACACGCCGATCACCGTGCCGATGGCGGTGATGATGGCCACCAGCAAAAGCGTTGAGAATATGGAGGTGCGGCTTCCGACGATCACGCGGGAGAGCATGTCCCGCCCGTAGCGGTCCGTGCCGAATATGTGCTGTTGAGACGGCGCCGCCTTGGCGTTGGACAGGTCCTGCAAGTACGGGTCAAACGGCGTCAGGTGGTCCGACAGGAGCGAGGCGATCACCAGCAGCGCCGCCAGTATGCCGAATAGGATGAGCCGCTTTTTGACGCTGTTTTTGATGATTCTGGGCTTGCGAATGCTGGGCGTCATTCCGCCGACACCCCCAATCGTATGCGCGGGTCGAGCGCGTGGTACAGCAGGTCGGTGATCAGGTTGACCAGCACGTATATGATTGCCATCCACACCACATAGGCCTGGATCAGCGGGTAGTCGCGCATGGTGATGGCGTCCACGGCCAGCTTGCCCACGCCGTCCCACATGAATATCGACTCTATGATGGCCGTGCCGCCCAGCAGGCTGCCGATGGACAGCGCCAGCAGCGTCACGATGGTCAGCATGGACGCCTTTAAAACGCTCTTCCACAATATCACGCGCCCCCGCACGCCGCGGGCCTTCGCGCCGGTCACGTAGTCCTTGTTCAGCTCCTCCAGCACCGTCGCCCGCACCTGCCGCATGTACTTGGCGGACATGGAGATCGCCAGCGTCAGCGTGGGCATCATGGCGCTTTTAAGGGTCGTGCCGCTGGAGATGACCGGCAGCCAGTTGAGCTTGATGGCCAGAAGCTGCATGAGCAGCAGCGCCACGAAGAAGTTCGGCAGCGAGTTGCCGATGAAGCTCAAAAACCTGAGCACGTAGTCCGTGATTTTATCGTGTCGCACCGCCGCCAGCACGCCCAGCGGTATGGAGATCACCACCGTCAGCAGTATCGACAGCCCCGTCAGCATCAGCGTGGCGGGCAGCTTGGAGATGAAGGTCTTGAACACGTCCCGCCCGGAGACGTAGCTCACCCCCATGTCCCCCCGCAGCATGCCGGTCAGCCACGCGACGTACTGGGTCACGAAGGGCTTGTCCAGTCCCAGCTCGGCGCGCTTCAGGTCGATGACCTCCTGCGACACCGCGCCCTTGTTGCCGTACATCTCCGTGATGGCGTCGCCGCCGGCCAGCCGCATCATGGCAAAGGACAGAAACGTGATGCCGATCACGATCGGGATCAGCTGGATCAGCCTGCGCAGGGCGTATTTTCCCATGTGACCGCACCTCCCTTAAAACGGGAGGAGGCTGTGCCGTTCACCACGCAGCACAGCCCCCTTTTGTAAGGAAATCGTCTCATTGACCGCAAATCCATTATAAGGCGCCCCGCCCGCCCCCGCAAGCCTCCCGGGGGGATATTTGAGGCGATATTTTACAATTTCTTAATGTATGTGTTTTCGCTTGCAAGGATGTGGGGGATGGGATATAATAGGGGAAAGGGAACAGGGAACAGGGAACAGGGAACAGGGAACAGGGAATAGGGAACAGGGAACAGGGAACAGGGAACAGGGAACAGGGAACAGGGAACAGGGAACAGGGAACAGGAAGTGCCGCTGCCGCCGTTCCTGTTGAAAACATTGTAAAAACAAGGCGGCAGCAGCTATTCCTGTTCCCTGTTCCCTGTTCCCTGTTCCCTCCCCCTTCCACCTTATCGCCATACTGAACCGCTACGACTGTAAGCCTCACCGGAGGACAACTATGCCGCTTCTATCCAACATCCACACGCACACCACCTTTGGCGACGGGCGGGACGCTCCAGAGGCCATGGTGCGGACCGCTATTAAGCTGGGGTTTCACACGCTGGGCTTTTCGGAGCACGGCCACGCGGACTACGACGACTGCTCCATGGCCGTGGCCGACGAGCCGCTCTACCGCTCGGAGATCGCGCGGCTTCGGGCGCTGTACGCCGGGCAGATCGCCGTGCTGCTGGGCTACGAGCACGACTGGCTCTCCCCGCCGAGCGCAGACGCCTACGACTACGTGATCGAATCCGTGCACTACATTCGCGCCGGGGACGGCCTCGTGTGCGTGGACGACACCCGCGCCCTGCTGGAGGACGCCGTGCAAACCCGCTATGCCGGGGACGTGTACGCCCTGTGCCGGGACTACTTCCGCACCGTCTGCGCGTCCTGCGCCAGTCCCGCCGCGATCCTGGGCCACATGGAGCTCATCATGAAGTTCAACGAGCGCCGGGACCTGTTCGACGACGCCGACCCGCGCTATCTCAAATACGCGCTGGAGGCCGCCGACTGCGCCGCCGACAGCGGCAAGCTGATCGAGGTCAACACCGGCGCCATCGCCCGGGGCTATCGCACCGCCCCCTACCCCGGCAGGGCCATACTTACCCGCCTGGCCGGGCGCCGCGCCCCGGTCATCATCACCAGCGACTGCCACAATTCCGACTATCTCAACTGCCACTTTGAGGAGACCGCCGCGCTGCTTTTGTCCTGCGGGTTCAGAATCGCCCTGCAATACAGGGGCGGCGCGATTGAGGAATACTTGCTTGAGGAGATGCTGCCATGAACCGCACCGCGCTGTTCGCCGGGTCCTTCGACCCCTACACCAACGGCCACCACTCCATCGTGCGCAAGGCCGCCGGTTTGTTCGACCGTGTGGTGGTGCTGATCGGCGTGAACGTCCAAAAGCGCCGCAGCTTTGACGCTACGGCCATGCGGGACGCCATCGCCCGCGCCGTCGCCGACGACGGGCTCGACAACGTGTCCGTTGTCTGCTACGACGGCGTGGTCGCCGACTACTGCGCCGCGCACGGCATCCGCTGGTACGTGCGGGGCATCCGAAACCACCTCGACTACAACTACGAGGAGGGCATCGCCCAGGTCAACCGCCTCATCAACCCCGCCCTGGAGACCCTCTACCTGCGCGCCGACGATGCCGTGCTGTCCTCCTCCATGATCCGCGAGCTGATCGCCTTCCATAAGGATGTGTCGGACTACGTGCCCGACGCCGTGCGGGAGGTTGTACAACAAAAGCATTGACATTATTCCTTCAAAGGAATATAATGATGTGGAAGGGGATACGCTATGTTCAGCGTTGAGTTTTACAGGCGTGAGAACGGTGCATCGCCGGTGGAGGAATTTCTGAACAGCCTGCCCGTCAAGCATCGCGTCAAGGTATTGGATGGGCTGTCCCTGCTGGAGGAATTCGGAAACCAGCTGCGGGAGCCCTATTCAAAAGCCCTCGGCGACGGCCTGTTTGAACTGAGGGTGAAGTTTTCCAGCGACATTATGCGGGCGTTTTACTTTTTCGTGATCGGCGGCAGGATCGTCGTGACCAACGGCATCGTGAAGAAGAGCGAGAAGACGCCCAGAGGGGATCTCGAATTGGCGCGCAAGTATAAGGCGGACTATGAGAGGAGATATCTGCATGAGTGATTTGAGGCGTTATCTGGATGAACAGCTCAAGGATCCCGAGTTTCGCGCTGAGTACGAGGCGACCCGGCAGGAATTCGCGCTCTCCCGGGCACTGGTCGAGGCGCGGATCGCCGCCAATATGACCCAGGCGGAGCTCGCGGCCCGCAGCGGCGTGCGTCAATCCAACATCTCGCGCATCGAAAGCGGCGCCTGCGTGCCCACCATCGCCACCCTTCAGGCGCTGGCCAAGGGGCTGGGCAAGGAGCTGTCCATCTCGTTCCGATAAAAAACGGACCCCCGCCCCCGGTATCGGGGACAGCGGGTCCGTTTTTTTCAGCCGAATCAGACGAACTCCAGGATCACCATCTCGGCGGCGTCGCCGCGACGGGGGCCCTTCTTGACGATGCGGGTATAGCCGCCGCCCTGGCCCTTTTCAGCCGCGCGCTTCTTATACTTGGGCGCGATTTCGCGGAAGAGCTTCTCCACGACCTGATGCTTGACATCCTTCTGGCGCTTCTTGAACTCTTCCTTGGTCTCCTCGCCCTTCACGTTCTGAACGGCGGGGATGTCGTACAGGTAGCGCATGATCTGGCGACGGGCGGCCAGGCGCTCGGGGCTGTCGTTCAAAACGGTCAGCTCCTCGACCTGCTTCTTGTCGTTCATGTGCTTTTTGGTGACTTCGACGGTATTATCACACTGGCGCATGGCGATGGTCACGAGGTGCTCAGCCAGAGACTGAACTTCCTTGCCGCGCGCGAGAGTGGTCTCAATCTTGCCGTACCAGATCAGATTGGTGACCTGGTTGCGGAGCAGAGCCATCCTCTGGTCAGTCGGCCGATTCAGCTTGCGATTGGCCATTTCTGGTTTCCTCCCTTGATGCTCAATATCAGAAAGCAGTTATTCTTCGCTCGTCTTGAGAGACAGGCCCAGTGCAATGAGCTTCTGCTCCACTTCTTCAAGCGACTTTTTGCCCAGTTTGCGCACCTTCATCATGTCCTCCTGGTTGCGCTGCACCAGCTCCGCCACGGTGTTGATGCCGGCGCGCTTCAGGCAGTTGAACGCGCGGACGGACAGATCCAGCTCTTCGATGGTCATCTCGAGCACCTTGGACTTGTCGTCGACCTCGGGCTCGTTGTAATCCACCCGAACCACGTTCACAGTCAGATCGATGAACAGGCGCATGTTGTTGGACAGGATCTGCGCCGCGGAGGCCAGCGCCTCCTTGGGCAGTATCGAGCCGTTGGTCCAAACCTCGATGGTCAGCTTGTCAAAGTCAGTCACCTGGCCGACGCGCGTATCCTCAACGGAATAGCTGACCTTGCGGATGGGGGTAAAGATGGAGTCGACCGGGATCACGCCGATGGGCATGCCGGCGACCTTATTGCGTTCGACTGCGAGCTGCTTGTTGCGTTCAGCGGAGACATAGCCGCGGCCCTTCTCCAGGGTGATCTGCATTTGCAGATGCCCGCCCTCGGAGAGCGTGGCCAGATGCAGTTCGGGGTTGACGATTTCGACCTCGTCATCCGCCTTGATGTCGCCCGCGGTGATCTCGCAGGGACCCACTGCATCGATGGTGACGATCTTCGGCTGCTCGGTATACAGCTTCGCAGAGAGTAGTTTGATGTTCAGGATCAGCTCCGCGACATCTTCCTTCATGCCGGGAACAGTCGAAAACTCATGCTGAACGCCCTCGATACGGACGCTGGTTGCCGCAACACCAGGCAGCGAATTGAGCAGAACGCGCCGAAGCGAATTGCCAAGAGTCTGGCCGAAGCCGCGCTCCAGGGGGTTGACGACAAACTTTCCATACCGGCTGTTCTCGCCGATTTCCACACGTTCGATTTTGGGTTTTTCGATCTGATCGATCATTCAGCGTTTCCTCCTCTCCTATCACAATCCCTCGGGATTGCGGTGCTTGCCGGGGTCCCGACCGGGCGGTTTGGTAGCATACCCGCGCGACCCTCAGGCATAACCTGCAAAATCAGGAAATACACCAATTAGCGGGAGTAAAGCTCGACGATCAGGTTCTCGGCGACCTCATAATCGATGTCCTCGCGGGCCGGCAGCGCGGCGATCTTGCCCTCGAAGCTGTCCGCGGCCTTCTCTATCCAGGCGGGCACGGTCTTCTTGCCGTACTCCTCCAGGAGGGCCTTGAACTTCGGGGACTGCTGGGACTTCTGGCACACGGCGACGACGTCGCCCACCTTCACCATCGCGGAGGGGATGTTCACCCGGCGGCCGTTGACGGTGAAGTGGCCGTGGTTGACCAGCTGGCGCGCCTCGCGGCGGGTGGCGGCGAAGCCCATGCGGAACACCACGTTGTCCAGGCGGCGCTCCAGGTACTGGAGCATGATCTCGCCGGTGATGCCGCGCTTGCGCTCGGCCATCTCATAGTAATGATAGAACTGCTTCTCCAGAACGCCGTAGATGAACTTGACCTTCTGCTTTTCCATCAACTGCTTGCCGTATTCAGACTGCTTGCGACGCATCTGGGGCTTGGGGTTGCGAGTGGTCTCCTTGGAGTAACCAAGCACCGCGGGAGACAGACCCAGCGCCTTG
>JAFRFY010000010.1 GCA_017434085.1 Clostridia bacterium | reverse complement strand
CCCGACGGGGCCGTGCCCGGACGCGGAGTGCGACCCCTGCGCCCCCTGGCCGGAGCCGCGCAAGCCCCGCCGCAGGCACCGCCCCGACTGGGCGTGCTGCCGGTGAAACCCGATGCCGCGAGGCGCGCTTTTTCCGCGCTTTGCGGTTTTTATACGTCATATTCCGACGGTGAGAGACATATATACTGACAAATCACACACGGAGGACGATCAATCATGGATAAAATCAGAGTGATGCTGGCGGACGACAACCGCAGTCTGCTTAAGCTGCTGTCGGATTATCTGGGGCGGCAGCCGGACATCGAGCTGGTGGGCGCGGTGTCGGATGGCATGGAGATCCCGGAGAAGGTGATCGAATGGACGCCGGAGCTGTTGGTGATGGACATCATCATGCCCCGGCAGGACGGCTTCATGGCGCTGGAAAAGCTGGGGCAGCCGGACTTCCCGGTGAAGCCGAAGGTGATCGTGCTGACCGGGCTGGCCCGGGACGACTTCATCATGCGGGCGATACGGCTGGGGGCCAGCTACTACATGGTCAAGCCCTTCGACATGCGGCTTCTGTACGCGCGCATCGTGGAGATCGCCGGGGAGCGCCCCGAGGCCGCCGAGCCCGGGGCGGAGCCGTCGGAGGGGGAGAGCGTGGACGAGCAGATCACCAACCTGTTCCTGGCGCTGGGCATACCGGCCCACATCAAGGGCTACCAGTACCTGCGGGAGGCGGTGCGGATGGTGCTGGAGAACCACGACGTCATCAACCGCATCACCAAGGAGCTCTACCCCGCGGTGGCCCGGCGCTTCGACACCTCCGCCAGCAAGGTGGAGCGCGCCATGCGCCACGCCATAGGCGTCGCCTGGACCCGCGGGCGGCTGGAGACCGTCAACCAGATGTACGGCTACAAGGTGTTCCGCCGGGAGGACAAGCCCACCAACGGGGAGTTCATCGCCCTGGTCTCGGACAAGATCGCCGTGCGCAAGACGGCGTAGCGCCTGTACGCGCTTCCCGCCTTGCTTTTTCCATGGGTGTGTTGTATAATAAACTGAAATATACTCTATGGGGTACTGTGTATGCGCTTTTCCAAGGCCGTCAAACAGGCGTTGAAGAACAATCCGCTGACGTTCAGGGTGTTCTACCCGCTGCTTCGGGCGTACCGGGTCAACCTGATGCGCCTGTTCCAGAGGGTCCGCGGCATCCGGGCGGACAAGGTGGTGTTCTCCAGCTTCGACAGCGACGCCTATTCCGACAACCCGCGCTACATCTCCGAGCGGCTGCATCAAATGAAGCCGGACTGTGACATCGTCTGGCTCATCAGCAAAAACCGCATGGACAAGGTGAAGACGCCGGACTACGTGCGCCGGGTGACGCCGCTGGGCGTAGACGGCCTCTACGAGCAGGCCACGGCGCGCTTCTGGGTGGACAACTCCCGGCACGCCGAGAACACCTACCTCAACGACAAAAAGCAGTATTACATACAGACCTGGCACGGCGACCGGGGCTTCAAGCGCGTGGGCGTGGACGACGAGAAGAACGTGGTCTACCTGTTCGAAGACCGTTGCGCGATGATGATCGCGGGCTCCGAGTTCGGCAAAAACACCTACCGCACGGCGTTTCGGTATCAGGGGCCGGTGCTGATGGACGGCTGTCCCCGCAATGACATGCTGGTGCGCAACGACCCCGCCGAGGCCGCGGCCATCCGCGCGCGCATGGACCTGCCCGAGGGCGTGAAGGTGCTGATGTACGCCCCCACCTACCGCCGCATGGACCACTGGGGCACGCAGAAGGCGGTGCTGGACATCCCCCGGACGCTGGATCATTTGGAAAAAAAGACCGGGCAGCCCTGGCGCTGCCTGTACCGGGCGCACTACAAGATGGCCGGGCTGATCGCCGACGCCGACGACGCGCGCATGATCGACGCCTCCGGCTACCCGGAGATGACGGAGCTTCTGCTGATCTCCGACATGCTGATCACCGATTACTCCTCCTGCGGCGGGGACTTTGCGCTCTTGCGGCGGCCTGTGTTCCTGTATCAGGCCGACGTGGACGAGTATTTGAAGGACGATCACAGCTTCTATTTCAGGATGGAGGATTCTCCCTTCCTGATCGCCCACGACCAGGCGGAGCTGGAAAGGCTGATCGACGAAACCGACGCACAGAAGGCCCGGGAGAACTGCGAGGCGCTGGACCGGTTCTTCGGCACCACGGAGACGGGCCATGCCACCGACGCGGTGTGCCAGTACATCATCGAAAGAATGCAGGGATAAGCGTATGAGTCAACAGGATAACGCGGGAGCGCTCCGCAAGAAGCTCCGGGAGCTGAAACGCCTCTACCGGCGGATGTCGGTGTGGTACTATCGCCTGAGGGACGGCGTCGACCCCAAAAAGGCCGTGTTCATGAGCTTCCAGGGGCGCAGCTACAACGACAACCCCCGTTTCATCTCCGAGCGGCTGCACGAGCGCTGCCCGGAGGCGAAGATTGTTTGGCTGTTCAAGGAGGCCGCCATGCCCCACGCCCGGGAGATCGCGCCGGACTACGTGAAGATCGTGCACTGCGTGTCCCCCGAGGCGTACCACGAGCTGGCCACCGCCCGGGTGTGGGTGGACAACTTCACCAAGAGCAACCTGCTTCGGCACAAGAAGGGGCAGCAATTCTACATACAGACTTGGCACGGCGACCGGCCCATCAAGAAGATCTGCTACGACGAGCCCATGTGGGCCAAGGGGCCGTACCGCATCGAGGAGCGGGCGGACCGGGTGCTGACCGGGTCGAAGTTCGGTGAAAACATGTACCGCACGGCGTTTCGCTACAAGGGCGAATACATCACCGAGGGCGCGCCCCGCAACGACATGCTGGTGCGCAGCGACCCGGGCGAGATTCGCCGCGTGCGCGAAAGGCTGGGCGTCCCCGGGGGGGTGAAGCTGCTTCTGTACGCCCCCACCTACCGGGAGAATGCCGCCGTGGTGCCCAAGCGGGCCCAGATGGACCTGATGCGCACCCTGGACTGCCTGGAGAAAAAGACGGGGGATCGGTGGCTTTGCCTGTTCCGCGCCCACTACAAGTCCCAGGGCATCGACCTGGAGGCGGTGAAGGACCGGCTGGTGGACGTGTCCCAATACGACGAGATGGCCGAGCTGCTGCTCGCGGCGGACATGGTGCTCACGGACTACTCCACCGCCGCCACGGACTTCATCCTCCGGGACAAGCCCGCGCTGTTCTTCGTGGCGGACTGGGCGGAGTACATCTCCACCCGGGAGGTCTACTTCGACGTGCACGACGCGCCGTTTCTGCTCTCGGAGGACCAGCCCGCGCTGGAAAAGCTGATCGAGGGCTTGACGGAGGAGAAGATCAAACAGAACTGCGCCGACATCCGCGACTACTTCGGCGTCACGGAGACGGGCCGCGCCACCGACGCGGTGTGCGATTACATCCTCGAGTGCATGAAGGGCTGAGGGAGGGCGCGACAGATGGGCTACAATCCCTCGGAGCTTCGGTATCTGCGCAAGGGCATCGTGTGGGCCAGCCGGGCGGTCAGGGGCATCGACCCCTGGAAGGTGGTGTTCAGCTGCTTTCAGGGGCGCAATTACGGGGACAACCCGCGCTACATCTCCGAGCGGCTGCACGACAGGTGCCCGGAGGCGAAGATCGTGTGGCTGTTTCGCGCGGACGCCATGGCGAAGGTCCGGGACCGGTTGCCGGATTACGCCGTGCCGGTCAGCATGAAGTCCTTCCGCGCCTACGCGGAGCTGGCCACCGCCCGGGTGTGGGTGGACAACTACACCAAGAACAACCTGCTGACCTGGGACCCGAAAAAGCAGTTCTACATACAGACCTGGCACGGCGACCGGGGCTTCAAGCGCGTGGGCTTCGACGACGAGAAGTCCGACCGGAGCGTCGAGCGCGTCGAGCGCCGGTGCGCCATGATGATCGCGGGCTCGGAGTTCGGCCGAAATACCTACCGCACGGCGTTCGGCTTCCGGGGCGAGGTGCTGATGGACGGCTGCCCGCGCAACGACGTGCTGATCCGCAACGACCCCGATCAGGCGGCGGCGATCAAGCGGCGGCTCTCCATCCCGGAGGGCGTGAAGCTCCTGATGTACGCCCCCACCTACCGGGACATGCGCATGCAGAAGCGCCAGGACGCGGTGCTGGACGTGCCGCGGACGCTGGACCACCTTGAAAAGGTCACCGGCGCGCGCTGGAAATGCCTGTACCGCGCCCACTACATGAACACGGAGCTGGTGATGGGGGCCCGGGACGACCGGCTGATCGACGCAAGCGGCTACCCGGAGATGACGGAGCTTCTGCTGATCACCGACATGCTGATCACCGATTACTCCTCCTGCGGCGGCGACTTCGCGCTGCTCAGGCGGCCGGTGTTTCTGTACCACGCGGACGCGGAGGAGTACCTGCGGGAGTGCCGGAGCTTCTATTTTGACATCGAAAAGTCGCCGTTTCTCGTCGCCCACAGCCAGGAGGAGCTCGACCGGCTCATCGACACGACCGACGCGCAGAAGGCCCGGGAGAACTGCGAGGCGCTGGACCGGTTCTTCGGCACCTCGGAGACGGGCCGCGCCGCCGACGCGGTGTGCGACTACATCATCGCCCGGCTGGGCGGACAACACACGGGAGGCACAGTATGAACGTTGCAATCATCATCGCCGGGGGCGTGGGCAGCCGCATGAAGATGGACATCCCCAAGCAGTTCATCCACATCTACGGCAAGCCCGTGATCATATACACGCTGGAGGGCTTCCAGAAGCACCCGGAGATCGACGCCATCGAGGTGGTGTGCCTGGAGGGCTGGGAGGAGACCCTGCGGGACTACGCCCGGCAGCACGGCATCACTAAGCTTAAATGGATCACCCCGGGCGGGGCCACCGGCCAGGAATCCATCAGAAACGGCGTGTTCAACCTGGAGGGGGAACTGAAGGGCGACGACATCGCCATCATACACGACGGCATACGGCCCATGGTGGACTCCGGCGTGCTGTCGGATATCCTCAGGGTGTGCCGGCTGCACGGCAACGGCGTGACCTCCACGCCCTACAACGAGCAGATATTCGTCAAGCTCGACGAGTTCACCACCCGCGCCTACATCCCCCGGGAGACCCTGCGCAAGGTGGCGACGCCCCAGGCCTATCGCTACGACCTGCTGCTTCGGTCCTACCGGCGGGCCTTTGAGGAGAAGATCGGCATCTACGGTTCGGCCTACACCAACACCATGATGGTGGACCTGGGCGAGACGCTGTACTTCGCGGCGGGCTCGGACAAGAACATCAAGCTGACCAGCAAGGACGACCTGGAGCTGTTCAAGGCCTATCTGAAAATGGAGAATGAATGATGAATCACGCGATCTATGACGGGGACCTGCGGGCCGCGACCCAGGGCCTGGAGGACGCCTTTGCGGGCAAGCGCTTTCTGATCACCGGGGCCACGGGGCTGATCGGCTCCTTTTTGACGGACGCGCTGATGGCGCTTCACCGGGGCGCCGAGGTCTACGCCGCGGGCCGGAGCGCCGAGGGCATGCGCCGCCGGTTCGGCGATCAGATGGACGATCCGCGCTTCCACTACGTGCCCTATGACGCCGCGAAGCCCGCGCGCTTCGATTTCAACGTCGATTATATCGTCCACGCGGCGTGCAGCGCCCACCCGCTGGCCTACGCCACCGACCCCGTGGGCATCATGCAGGCCAACGTGTTCGGCACGACGCAGCTTCTGGAGTACCTGCGCACCCAGCCGGGGGCGCGGATGATATTTCTGTCCACCGGGGAGACCTACGGCGAAAACCCCGACCTGCCCGAGGGCTTCGGCGAGGGGGACCACGGCTACATCAACCCGATGAAGCCCCGCTCCTGCTACCCCGAGAGCAAGCGCGCCGCAGAGACGCTGTGCGCCTGCTACGCCGCCCAGTACGGCGTGCACGCGCAGGTCGCGCGGCTGTGCCACGTCTACGGGCCCACCATGACCGCCGTCAACAGCCGGGCGGACGCCCAGTTTTTGAGAAATGCCCTCGACGGCCGGGACATCGTGATGAAGTCCACCGGCGCGCAGGTGCGCTCCTGGTGCTACGCCGCCGACGCCGTCAACGCCATACTCACGCTGCTGTTGAAGGGGGAGAGCGGCGGGGCCACCAACGTGGCCAACCGGCGCTCCGTGGCCAGCATCCGCGAGTACGCCCAGACCCTCGCGGACGTGGGCGGCGTGAAGCTGACCTTCGACCTCCCGCCCGCCGTGGAGCAGGCCGGGTACACCAAAATCACCCGGGCGGTGCTCAACCCCGCGAAGCTCGAGGGGCGGGGGTGGACGGCGAAGTATGACCTCAGAACGGGACTGGAGCATACTTTTGGGTGTTTGAAGGGATAAAGAAAACGTGAAGAACCAAAAAACGGGCGATGAGGGCATCGCCCCTACGCCTCGCAACGAGGTTATTGTAGGGGCGATGCCCTCATCGCCCGTAGATATGGCCTCAGATCACCCGGTTCAGCGCGGGGCGCAGGCGGGTCGCCAGCAGCGCGGCCACCACGCACAGCGCCAGGTCGGGCAGGAAGGTGCTCAGGCAGCCCGCGATGGCGATGCCCAGGCCCCATTCCGCCGGGGTCTCCAGCACCACGGAGTACATGAAGTAGTAGTAGGCGGTGCCCACGAAGTAGTAGGCCACCAGGCCCACCACCGCGGCGATCATCAGCCGCAGAAACTCCGGCATGAAGGGCGCGTCGCTATCGGCGCCCTGCCGGTTGAACCGCGGGAGGCGCTCGGTCAGCAGGCCGATCAAGAATGCCGCCAGCAAAAAGCCCAGCAGGAAGCCGAACCCGGCCCGGAATATGTACTGCGGCCCGCCGCCGTGCACGAACACCGGCACGCCCATCAGGCCGATGAGCAGGTACGCCGCCACGCTCAGCGCGCCGCGCTTGGCGCCCAGCAGCATGCCCGCCAGCAGCACAAACAGCCATTGCAGCGAGAAGGTGAAGGGGTAGGGCTGTGTGGGGATGGTGATGCGTATGAACGCGCCCACCGCGATCAGCGCCGCGAACAGTCCGCAGATGACCACGTCGATGGTGCGCATGCCGCGCTTCTTCTGTGTCATGCAATCCGCTCCTTACTTGAGAAGTATCCTGATAGAGTATATATTATCACAGGCGGGTTGTCAAGCGCCGATGGCCGCCAGCACCGCGAAGCCCGCGATGGCGGCCAGCGTGGACACCGACAGCGCCGAGGACACGTACACCCGCTGGTCGGCGTCGTCGGCGAACACCGGCAGCACGAAGGGCGGCGGCAGTATGAACATCACGTTGACGGCGGCGGCCAGCCCCGAATCCGGCCAGATGATCCCCAGAAGCGCGATCAGCGCCGTGCGCAGCAGCATCATGATGATCCATCTCAGCCCCACCACCTTGGCCGTGGATGCCCAGGGGATGTCCCCCAGCACCAGGTCGTAGCCTATGGTCAGCAGTATGATGGCGCTGGTGGGGGCGGAGACGAAGTCCGCGCAGGCGTCGAATATCCCGGCGACGCCGGAGGGCACCAAGCGTTGATACAGCCCCGTCGCGCCCAGCAGCACGCCCGCGGCGATGGCGATGATGATGGGGGAGAGGGCCATCTCCCTGAGGAGCCTGCCCATGTCCGCCTTCTCGCGGCCTTCCATGCCCAGCAGCACCTTGTACAGCGTGAATACGAACAGCACCTGCCCCAGGTCGACGCGGGCGAACTCCGCCGTGCGGGACGCGCCGTAGAGCATGTTGAACAGCGCGTAGCCCAGCATGCCCGCCTCGAAGCCCGTGGTCAGAAACGGCACGAAGCGGGAGGTCATGCCCAGCGCCCTGCCCGCCGCCTTGCCCAGCGCCCACGCGATGAAGCACACCGCGAACATCAAAAGCGGTACCGCCACGTCCATGAACGTGTACCGCGTGGTGGCGAACGCCTTCAAAAGCACCGCCGGCAGCGTGATGTTCACGACGACGTTTTTGAGCGCGTTCACGCCCTCCCGGGAGACGAGCCTTCTCCGCCTGCACAGCATGCCGATCAGCAGCATTGTAAGCACCGGCAGCACCGTGCGCAAAACCTCCAGGATCCGCTCCATTCATCCACCTCCGCTTCCCTTCGCTTCCCCTGTCCGCATTATACATTATCTCCCGATTAATTTCAATGTGTGGAACGGTTATGTTTGGCGCACGCTATTGACGCGGGGGCATTCGCGTGCTATAATCGACATATGACGGAAATGGAGGCGACGCCCATGCCCAGACCCCAGCGCTGCCGCAGGATATGCGGCATGCCGGCGCACACGCGGTTCAACCCGGAGGCGGAATGCGGCCGCGAGCCGGTGCTGTTGTCGCTGGACGAGTACGAATCGATCCGGCTGATGGACCGGGAGGGCCTGACCCACGAGCAGTGCGCGGAGGTCATGCAGGTCTCCCGCACCACGGTCACGGAGATCTACGCCTCGGCCCGCAGGAAGCTGGCGGAGGCCATCGTGGACGGCCGGGCGCTGGTGATCGACGGCGGGCGGGTGCGGCTTTGCGACCACAGCTTATCCTGCGGCTACGGCGTGTGCGTGCCCCCATGCGGCGAAGACAAAACAGGGAGGACTAAAACCATGAAGATCGCGGCAACCTATGATAACGGCAACATCTTTCAGCACTTCGGCCACACCGAGCGGTTCAAGCTGTACGACGTGGAGGACGGCAAAATCGTCCGCTCCGAGGTGGTCAGCGCGGACGGCTTCGGCCACGGGGCGCTGGCGGGCTTTTTGAAGAGCAAAGGCGTGGACGCGCTGATCTGCGGCGGCATCGGCGGCGGGGCGCAGATGGCGCTTCGGGACGCGGGCATCGCGCTGTACGGCGGCGTGACCGGCCCGGCGGACGCCGCGGCGGCGGCGCTGG
>JAFRFY010000009.1 GCA_017434085.1 Clostridia bacterium | reverse complement strand
AGGCGAACCTCCTCGTATACTCCTCGTAAGCCTTGTCCCACGCGGCTCCGTCGGTCTCGGGCGCGAAGGTTTCGGTGGGGAAGGACGCCTCGACGACGCGGCGCAGCGCGGGGATATCCTTGATCTCGCCCAGGGCGACGGCCTGCATGAGCAGGTTGCCGATGACGGTGCCCTCGCCGGGTCCGGCGACCACGGGGCGCTTGATGGCCTCAGCGGTGAACTTATTCAGCAGGGCGTTCTTGGAGCCGCCGCCGACGATGTGCAGCACCTTGATCGGATGCCCGAGGACCTCTTCGAGGCGCTCGATGGAATAGCGGTACTTGAGGGCGAGGCTCTCATAGATCACGCGGGAGATCTCACCGCGGCCCTGGGGCACGGCCTGGCCGGTGCGCTCGCAGTAGGCCTGGATGCGGTTGGGCATGTCGCCGGGAGCCATGAAGCAGGGATCGTCCACGTCCACGATGGCCTTGAAGGCCGGGGCGCGCATGGCCATCTCGACCAGTTCGGCGAAGCCCACGGCGTCGGACCGGCGGTCCCACTCGCGCTTGCACTCCTGGATGATCCACAGGCCCATGATGTTCTTCAAGAGGCGGATGGAGCCGTCCACGCCGCCCTCGTTGGTGTAGTTGGCGTTCATCACGCTCTCCGCGCACAGCGGCTTGTCGATCTCCGCGCCCAAGAGCGACCAGGTGCCCGAGGAGATGTAGGCGAAGTCCTTCTCGCGGGCGGGCACCGCGGCCACCGCGCTGGCGGTGTCGTGGCCGCCGATGGCGATCACGGGGATCTCGTCCACGCCGCACTCCTTTGCGATGTCGGGAAGAAGCGTGCCGCGCACCGTGCCGGGCAGCTTCACCGCGCCCAAAAAGCCCGTGGGCAGGCCCAGCTTTTCCATGAGCGGGATGTCCCAGTCGCGGGTGTAGGGGTTGATCAGCTCGCTGGTGGAGGCCACCGTGTACTCCGTGCCCTTCCTGCCCGTCAGGAAGTAGGCCAGCAGGTCCGGCATGAACAGCATATCCGCCGCCTTTTCCAGCACCGGGTCGCCCTCCAGCTTCATGGCGTAGAGCTGGTAGAGGGTATTGAACTGGTTGTACGCCAGGCCCGTGTGGGCGAACAGCTCCCTGTCCGGTATGATCTCGCGCACCTTCTCCCGCATGCCCAGCGTGCGGTCGTCGCGGTAGTGCACCGGCAGGCCCAGCAGATGGCCGTTTTTGTCCAGCATGCCGAAGTCCACGCCCCAGGTGTCGATACCGATGGCGTCCACACGGAGGCCCGTGCGCGACAGCTTCAAAAGCGCCTGCTTCATTTCGTAGACCAGGCGCGGCACGTCCCATACGAAGCGCCCGCACAGCATCACCGGGTCGTTGGAAAACCGGTGGATCTCCTCGATTTCGATCCTTTCGCCGTCAAATACGCCCAGCATCGCCCGTCCGCTGGATGCGCCGAAGTCAAAGCCCAGCAGGTTCAGCTTCTTCATACGCTCTACACTCCTTCTTCCGGTCGCCGACCGGCATATCTGTCTAATATACAGTATATCAAATAATCCACGCGACCACAAGTGAAGATTGTACTTTTTTCGGGCACGATGGGGCATGTACAGAACATTTGTTTCAGCTTTCGGCGTCGGCGGAACAAGTGTGGCGAAAAAATGTATAGGCACTGTGTATATGCACCGGCTCTTCCACCGGGAAATCCACATTTTCCACACGGTTATCCACAGTTTTGGGGGATAAAACGCCGTGTTTTCGGTGGATTTCCGGATTTATCCACAATACGGCGAAAAATGTATAAAATCAATCCACAGACTTCGGTCTGTAATAGTCGAAATCCCTTCAAAATTGGCCGCTGAATATGGCAAAATGATATGACAGGCATCGAAATTTGGTCACATTTTTATGCGCCCGGGGCGGTGAAAAGCCCGTATCCACGGGTATAAACGGCTTTTCAGCGCCCATATTATTCCAAATATGTTGCGAAATATTACGGAAATATTTCTTTTACGTGCATTTAATGCGCTTATACATCACCGGCGCCCGGCGGCGACGGCGCATATGGCATTGATGAGCAGCGCCGTGAGCAGTGCGTAGGGGAAGCCGGGCACGTGGAAGCCCTCCACGAAGGAGGCGCTGAAGTAGATCAGGGCGATGTCGATCACCAGCCCGAACAGGCCCAGCGTGAGGCAGCCCACCGGCGCGAACAGCACCCGCAGCACGGGGCGCAGCAGCACGTGGCACGCCCCCAGCAGTGCGCCCACCAGCAGCGCGGGGCGCAGGGCCTGGGGCTTCACGTCGGGGGGCACAAAGCCCATCAGCACGCCCACGGTGGGCACCGCCAGCATGCAGCACAGGAAGATCAGCAGCCATCGGCTGCCCGGTTGTTTTTTCATGTCAAAGCCTCGATGATGTCCTGAAATTTGGCCCAGGCCCCCGTCATGGGCGGCAGGGCGGTGAAGCGCAGGGGCTCGCGCCGCACCGGGTGCTCAAAGCCCAGCTCGCAGGCCCACAGGGCGATCTGCTGGCCGGGTTTGCCGCCGCCGTAGCGGGCGTCGCCCCACAGCGGGAAGCCCGCGTGGGCGTGCTGCACCCGGATCTGGTGGGCGCGGCCCGTGTAGAGCGTCACCCGGGTCAGGGTGAGGCCGTCCCGGCTGCACAGCGGCGTGCTTTTGAGCCGCGCCCGCTTCGCCCCGGGGGTGTCCGGGCCGACCACCCGCACCATGCCGTCGGCAGGGTTTTTCAAAAGCCAGTCCTCCAGCGCGCGCGCCTCGCCCAGCGTGCCCTGCAGCACCGCCAGGTAGCGACGGTCCTGGGCGTGCTCCGCGAAGGCCTTCGACAGCCGGGCGGCCGCCTTGGACGTGCGGGCGAACACCATCACCCCGCCCACGGGCCGGTCCAGCCGGTGCACCAGCCCCAGGTACACCGCCCCGGGCTTTTGGTATTTATGCCCAATGTAGCGCTTCAGTATGCTCAGCAGGTCGTCGTCGCCCGACCGGTCCGCCTGCACCGGCACGTTCGGCGGCTTCACGACGACGAGGAGGTGGTTGTCTTCGTATAGGATCGGGGGATTCACTTCTTTCATGATACGCCTCTTTGAAATTAGGAATTAGGAATTAGAAATTAGGAATTGTATCATTCGTTGCTATGGCATTCTATAATTCCTAATTCCTCACCCCTTATTTTTTCTCTCATCCCGCCAGCGTAACGACAAACGTCGCGTTTTTGCCGTAGTCGCTCTCGGCGTGGATCTTGCCCCTGTGGGCTTCGACGATATTGCGGGCGATGGCGAGCCCCAGGCCGTTGCCGGCGATATCGCTGTTGTGGGAGAGGTCCTCCCGATAGAAGCGGTCGAATATCCTCTCCAGGTTTTCCGGGGCGATGCCGGGGCCGGTGTTGTATACGCTTATGCGGCAGCCGTGGCCCTTCTGCGCCAGCGACAGCCGGATGACCCCGCCCGCGTCGGAGTACTTGAGCGCGTTGGACAGCAGTATCACGGCAAGCTGCTGGAGCATCTCGCGGTCGCCTTTAATGAACACGCCCTCGGGGATGTCGGTCTCGAGGGTCCTGCCCGCCTCGAATACCGTGCTCTCGAAGGGCAGCGCCACCTCCAGCAGGGCGTTGGACAGGTCGAAGCGCGCCATCCGCGCGGTGACGGTGCCCTTGTCCATGCGGGCCAGGGTCAGGAGGCTCTGCACCAGCCGGTCGGTGCGCCTGACCTCGGACTGGATGTAGCCCAGGTATTCGTTTTTGCCGATCTCCCCCGCGAGCACCTCGGCGTTGGCGGAAATCACGGCCAGCGGGGTCTTGAACTCGTGGCTGGCGTCCCATACGAACTGCTTCTGGCGCTCGAAGGCCTCCTGCACGGGCTTGACCATCCGCCCGATCAGCAGCCACGCGGCGAAGGACAGCAGCGCGCAGGCCAGCGACGCCACCAGCGCCGTGGTGCGCAGCACGCTGCGGGCGGCCAGGTGCTCCAGGCGGGCGTCCAGCACCGTCAGCCGTTTTACCCCGTCCAGCGTCCACAACCGGTAGTACTGGGTGCCCACGCGGCCGGTCTCCCTGCCGCCGGCGAGGGCCGCGTCGGCCATGGCCTGTACCTGCGCGTCGGAGTACAGCGTCTCCCGGTCGCTGGACCAGCTCTCCACGCCGCCGTCGTCGTCGAGCAGGGCGGTGTAGGTGGTGGACAGGCTGGCGAAGCCGTCGTCCAGGTCCGGGGGCTCGGTCAGGCGGCCGTCGGGGGGCGCGGGCGCGCGCGCCGGGGCCTCGCCCTCCGCGGGGGCGTCGTCGCCAATGGCTTTGCCGTCGGCGTCCACCGGCGGGGGCGTGGCGGGGGCGTCGTCGTCTGTAATGGCCTTGCCGTCGGCGTCCACCGGCGGCGGGTCGCCGTCCCCTCTCGGCTCGGCGGGCCGCTCGCGGCTTCGGGAGAGCGTGTTCAGGGCGGCGTAGGCCCGCCGGTCCACGGCGCGGTAGTTGCCGTAGCTGATGGCGAACACGATGCCCGAGGTGACGATCACCAGCACCGCGATCACCAGCAGCGTCAGCCTGAGGCGAAGCCGGGCGATCATGCGCCCGTCTCCAGCGAATACCCCAGCCCGCGGGAGGCCTTGATCTTCACCTGCGCGCCGATGAACGCCAGCTTCTTGCGCAGGAAGGACACGTAGACCTCCAGGTTGTTGTATTCCGCGTCGCTCTCATAGCCCCACACCCGCTCGATCAGGGTCTCCTTGGGCAGGATCTGGCCGGGGTTTCGCAAAAACAGCTCCATCAGCTGATACTCCTTGGCTCCCAGCTTCACCGACTGGCCGCTCGAATCGCACTGCAGCCGGGCGTCCTTTTCCGACAGGGACACGCCGCCGTAGCTCAGCGCCATCACCGGCTTGCCGTCGCCCCGACGGGTGATGGCCCGCAGGCAGGCGATCAGCTCCTCCATCTGGAAGGGCTTGGGCAGGTAGTAGTCCGCGCCGCCCTGCAATCCCCGCACCCGGTCCTGCAGGTCGCCCCGGGCGGTGAGCATCATCACCGGGGTCTTCACGCCCTCGGCGCGCACCTTTTCCAGGATCGCAAAGCCGTCCATGCCCGGCAGCATCACGTCCAGTATGATGGCGTCGTAGCCCCCGGACAGCGCGCAGTCCAGCCCCTCCGGGCCCGTGTACACGGCGTCGGTGAGTATGTGCTCGCGGCTCAAGAGCCGGCACACCGCGCTCGACAGGTTCTTCTCGTCCTCCACCAGCAGCACCCGCATGGGAAAACCCCCTTTTCTTAAAACAGTATATCACAGTAACCTAATTTTGTCGACGTCGGGTATTGACAGCCCGGACGCCGACATGCTATAATATGTATTGCTTGTGAGGTACGGCCTCAAGATCGGGGTGTGGCGCAGTTTGGTAGCGCACGTGCTTTGGGAGCATGGGGCCGCAGGTTCGAATCCTGTCACCCCGACCATATGCGACCTCTTGGTCAAGCGGTTAAGACACCGCCCTTTCACGGCGGTAACACGGGTTCGAGTCCCGTAGAGGTCGCCATATTCATCCATAACGGCTGGCGCGTTCGGCGCGCGGCCGTTTTTGTTTTTGGGAGTTTACCGGCGGGAGAGGAGCATCTCCCGCACTACCTCGGGCACGTCCCTATGGCGGACGCTGCGGGGCTCGAAGCGCGTGAGGCTGTAGACCAGCTGCATCACGATCCCCGCCCCGAAGGTGCTGATGACGGTGCCGATGCCCACCGGCCCGCCGAGCAGCCAGCCCACCACCAGCACCGCGGCCCAGAGCAGTATCTCCACCGCGCCGATGGGCACGCGGGACAGCCGCTTGCCCACGCCCACCAGCAGCGAGTCCCTGGGGCCGCAGCACTGACCGGCGCTCATGTAGACGCGCATGCCCAGCGCCATGAAGAAGAACCCGACGAACATCACGGCGATCCCCAGCGGCACGCTGCGGTTTTGAGGCAGCGGGTTTATGTCGTTGAACAGCTGCACGAAATTGCCGGTCAGCAGGGCGTCGATGATGGTGCCGAAGCCGATGCGCTCCTTGAGCGCCAGGTCGATCAAAAGTATCACGACGCTCATGGCCGTCATGGACAGCCCGTAGTTCAGCGGGGTGTGGCGGGCGATGCCCATGCCCAGGCAGTCCCAGGGGGCCAGGCCGATGTTGGCGAATATGGTCAGGTGAACGCCGAAGGCAAACACGAACAGCCCCGCGACGATGACCAGCCACTGCTTGATGATCCTGCTCATAAGTTTGTTTATAAGTCCTTTCAGTCCGCGTCACCCCGGAGGATCGCGTAGATCTTCTCCATGTCCAGGCTTTGGCGCACGGCGTCGGCGAGTATGTCGAACTGCCGCTCGCGGTAGGCGCGCATGTTGACGGCGGCCTGCTCGGCGGACACGTCCGCCTCCGGCAGCCCCTTGAGCGCCCGGGCGCGGCGCACCAGGGCGTCGGCAAGGGTGCCGTCGTCGAACAGCCCGTGCAAATAGGTGCCCAGCACGTTCCCGGCGGCGTTGCAGGCCCCGTCGGGCAACAGCCAGTAGCGGGTGTCCGGGCCGAAGGTGTTCGCGCCGGAGTGGATCTCGTAGCCCTCGATCCGCGCGCCCTTTAAGGGGCTTAACCAGCCGGGAACGTCGGTCAGCGTGCCCTCGGCCTGCACGGTGCGCTTCTCGGGGTTGAACGTGACCTCCATGTCCAGAAGTCCCAGCCCGGCCACCTCGGGGGCGGCGGACTCCACGCCGTGGGGGTCGCGCAGCACCTGGCCCAGCATTTGATACCCGCCGCACACGCCCACGAGCAGCCTGCCCGCGCGGGCGTGGCGCACGATGGGCGCGATCATGTCCCGGTTCCGAAGGTCGATCAGATCGTCGATGGTGTTCTTGGTGCCGGGGAGTATGATCACGTCGGCGCCGTCGAAGTCAGAGGGCCGCGTGGCGTATTTCAGCGTCACGCCGGGGTGCAGCGAGAGCGCCTGGAAGTCGGTGAAGTTGGAGATGTGCTTGAGCCGCACCACCGCCACGGTGATCTCGCCGTGGCCGCTTGAACCCAGCAGCCGCTCGGACACGCTGTCCTCGTCCTCAATGTCGGCATCGGTCCAGGGCACCACGCCCACCACGGGGATGCCCAGCTTTTCCTCGATCATCCGAAGGCCTGGCTCCAGTATGGCCACGTCGCCCCGGAATTTGTTGATGATCATGCCCTTGACGCGGGCGCGCTCCTCGGGCTCGAGCAGCATCACCGTGCCGTACAGCGACGCGAACACGCCGCCCCGGTCGATGTCGCCCACCAGCAGCACCGGCGCGTCGGCGGCCTCGGCCATCCACATGTTGACCAGGTCGCCCTCCCGGAGGTTGATCTCCGCGGGGCTGCCCGCGCCCTCGATCACCACGACGTCGTACTGCGATTCCAGCCGGTCGTAGGTCTCCTTCACCATCTGCCGCAGGTTGGGTTTATAATGATGATACTCCACCGCGGTCATGTTGCCGATGGGCCTGCCCAGGGCGATCACCTGGGATTTCCGGTCGCTGGTGGGCTTGAGCAGTATGGGGTTCATGTCCACCGACGGCTCCACGCCCGCCGCCTGCGCCTGCACCACCTGGGCGCGGCCCATCTCCAGCCCCTCCCGCGTGGCGAAGCTGTTCAGCGCCATGTTCTGGCTCTTGAACGGCGCGACCCGCAGGCCGTCCTCCCTGAATATGCGGCACAGCGCCGCGCACAGCAGCGATTTGCCCACCGATGAGCCCGTGCCCTGCAGCATGATGACCTTTCCGCGCATGGATGTACCTCCTTGTCAAGGGGAAGAAGTCATAACCCCTTTGCTCCACGCGGACGCCATGAATGGCGTCCCTACGATGGAATATGTACCAACATAACCCCTACTCCCTACTGCCTACTCCCTACTCCCTAAACTCCCCCAGGACCGCCACCAGCCGCGCGTTCTCCGCCTCCGTCCTGACGCACAGCCGGACGAAGCCGTCGTTCAGCCCCGGGAACATGCCGCAGGGGCGCACGAGCATGCCCCGCGCCCTCAGTTGCTCGATGACGGGCCGCATGTCCCGCCCGAAGTCGCACAGCAGGAAGTTGGCGTCGGAGGGATACACCCGGACGCCGAGCGCCTCAAGCCCCCGGGCGAAGCGCGCCCGCCGCTGGTCGTTCAAGCGGCGGATGGCGTCAAAATCCGCCCGATGGCCCGGCAGCGCGGCGGCGACGGCGTCGGCCACGCAGTTGACCCGCCAGGGCAAAAGCCCCTCCGAGAGGCGGGAAGTTACATCGGCCTCCGCGACGATGTAACCCAATCGCGCGCCGGGGATGGCGAGTACCTTTGTGAGGGACCCCAAAATCGTCAGAGCGGGCCGCTTTGCCGCTAAATCGGCCACGGAATGATCCGGGCAGTATTCGATGAAGGCTTCGTCGACGACCAGCCCTGCGCCCGCGCAGACGGCTCTGTCGAGAAGCTCCGACAGGAAATCCCGGCTCAGCGCGTCGCCGGTGGGGTTATTAGGGTTACATATCCAAAGAATCTCTCCCTTGGAAAAACGGTGTTCATGTAACTTTTCCCGTAATACACCCTGATATTCCCCGCACAGGCGGCCGTATTCCTGGAACGTGGGCTGGGCGATGACGTGGTTTCCGGGCAATGAGGCGGCCAGCGCGGCGGCCTCGATGCCCCCGGCGGTGACCAGCACGCACGCCTCCGGGATGCCCAGGTGCGCCGCCATGCCCCGCCGGGCGGCCGCGCCCTTCAAATCGGGGT
>JAFRFY010000125.1 GCA_017434085.1 Clostridia bacterium | reverse complement strand
TCACACCATCCGGAGGGCAGGAGCATGCGGTTGCCGTCGGCGTCGAGCATAGTCTCTTTGGTCAGGTTGTTGGCATCGTCGTACTCCTTTTCTACGATGACCCGCTTGTCCTTGTTGGGGCCGACATTGCCCTCGGCGTCGTAATAGGTCTCCTTGATGACATTGCCCTTGTCGTCGTATACCCGATCTATGCGGGAATAGTTGTTGTCAGTCAGTACGATCTCGCCGTCGACGCCGAAGTAGCTCTCGCTGATCTTCCGCTTGTTCTCATCATAGACCATCCGATGCTCACACCACCCGGAGGGCAGCAGCATGCGGTTGCCGCTGGCGTCGAGCATGATCTCCTTGGTCAGGTTGTTGGCTTCGTCGTACTCCTTTTCGACGATAACCCGCTTGACTTTGTTGGGACCGACTTTGCCCTCGGCGTTGAAGTAGGTCTCCTTGAGGACATTGCCCTTCTCATCGAAAACGCGATCAATACGGCTGAAATTGTTATCAGCCAGTACGATCTCGCCGTCAACGCCGAAGTAGCTCTCGCTGACCTTCTTCTTGTTCTCGTCGTAGACCATCCGGTGCTCGCACCATCCCGCGGGCAGCAGCATACGGTTGCCCTCGGCGTCGAGCATGGTCTCCTTGGTCAGGTTGTTGGCATCGTCGTACTCCTTTTCTACGATGACCCGCTTGTCCTTGTTGGGACCGACCTTGCCCTCGGCATCGTAGTAGGTTTCTTTTATTACGTTGCCCTTCTCGTCAAACACCCGATCGATGCGGGAATAGTTGTTATCTGTCAGTACAATCTCACCATCAACGCCGAAGTAGCTCTCGCTGACCTTTCGCTTGTTCTCGTCGTAGACCATCCGATGCTCGCACCAGCCCGCGGGCAGGAGCATACGCTTACCGCTGGCATCGAACATGGTCTCCTTGATCACATTTTTGGCGTCGTCGTATTCCTTTTCAACAATGATCCGCTTGTCCTTGTTGGGGCCGACCTTGCCCTCGGCGTCGTAGTAGGTTTCTTTTACGACATTGCCGCCTTCATCGTACACCCGGTCGATGCCGCTGTAATTGCCGTCCAGCAGCGCAACATTGCCCGCCTCGTCAAAATAGCGCTCGGAGACGCGGCGCCTGGCGTCGTCATAGGCATACTCCGCCCGGGCCCAGCCGCCCTTGCCCGGCATGGGCCGACCCTCCGCGTCCAGGCGCGTGTTGACGGACACGTTGCCGATTTCGTCATACTCGAACGCCTCGGCGTAGGCGTCGATCTTCTCAAGGCGCATGGGTTGCCCGTCCGCGTCGAGATACCGCGCCAGCGACACCCTGCCGCTGTCGTCAAATTCGCGCTCCAGCGCCACGATGCCGTCGCCGCACTTCGTCAGGGCCTCGGAGGCGTCGTAGTAGGCTTCGCGCACCACATTGCCCCGGTCGTCGTATTCGTAGGTGTGGCGCGCAAAGCCCTTCGGACCCATGACCAGCTGGTCATTTTCCATGTAGTCCTCATGAAGCAGCTTTTCGTCCTCCGAGAAAAACTGCTTCAGCTCGGGCTCGGCCAGGCACGCCGCCGACAGCGCCAGCAGCAGGCACAACACAGCGATTGTTTTTTTCATGATGATATTTCTCCCGGTTTTGTTTTGTCCGGCCGGACGCCGGCCCCGCGAGCGGTCCGTGAAAAACACGGAGGCGCTGGGGCGACGATGGCCGCGGATAAACGAGTGATAACATAGATATTTTACCAAATGCGCACATGCTTGTCAATGTCGGTCCTTTCATTAATTGGCGGTCGATTTTTGTCTTTTGAATTAAGATATCATGAACCGGCGGCCCGGCTCGCGGCGGGTTGCGAACGGATTGTCCGGGGGTTTTCTTTTGGTTAAAGATGTGCTATAATAGCATGAATGCGATGTGCCGCGCGAAGAAAGGCCGTCGCGGCTACCCCGACACCCCCGGAGGCGCCTATGGAAAACCTGAAGGATCTGCTCGAGGAGCAGGCCTATACCGCAAAAGTGCAGCGGCAGCTGCTTAAGTTGATAGAGCAGGCGCAGGAGATATCCCGCGACCATCTGCAATCCATGCAGGCCATCGTGGCCGACGCCTGGGAGGAGCTGCGCGTCAAGCCCACGGCGCTGTCCGAGGAGGACATGAAGCAGCTGTCCGTCGAGGTGGACCGCTTCGCGGCGCGGCGCGAGTTCGTCGACCAGCTGGCGGAGCGCTCCCGCCGCATGATCGAGAAACCCTTCTTCGCCCGGGTGGACTTCGTCGAGGCGGGCGGCGACGCGCCGGAGCGGATCGTCATCGGGCTGTACAGCCTGAAGGACGACGCGGGCGGGCTGATGGTGCACGACTGGCGCGCGCCGGTGTGCAGCCTGTACTACGACGCCATGCCCGGCGAGGCCGGTTACGACAGCCCCTCCGGGCGCATCCAGGGGCGGCTGGTGCTGAAGCGGCAGTACCGCATGGAGGGCGGCAGGCTCAAGTACTACGTGGACACCTCCGTGAGCATCGACGACGGCATGCTGCTGGACATACTCTCCGGCGCCACCAGCCGCTACATGCGCCAGATCGTGGCCACCATACAGGCCGAGCAGAACGCCGCCATCCGCCAGCAGACGGCGAGGGTGGTCTCGGTGGTGGGCGGCGCGGGGTCCGGCAAGACCTCCGTGGCAATGCACCGGGCGGCGTTTCTGATGTACCGCCAGCGCAACGTGCTGGACGCCTCGAAGATCATGATACTCTCCCCCAGCACCGCGTTTTCGGAGTACGTCTCCGGGGTGCTGCCGGAGCTGGGCGAACAGAACATCCGCGCCCGCACCCTGCGGGACGTGGTGGAGGCGGTGCTGGACAAGAAGGTGGAAAAGCCCTACCGCCGGCTGGAGTGCCTGCTGGACGAGAGGAACGCGCTGCGCCGGGAATCCGTGCGGTACAAGTCCGGCGAGGAATTCTGGCGGCGGCTCAAGCGCTTCTGCGACGATTTCATATCCTTCGGCCCGGTGTTCCGCAACGTCACCGCCGAGGGGCAGGTGCTCATCCGCAGGGACGAGCTCAAGCGGATGTACCAAAACGAGTTCCGCCTGCTGACCCCCGCCCAGAAGCTGACCCGCATGTCCGTCACGCTGGAGACCCGGCTGTCGGGCATGGAGGAGAGCCTCTACAAGCAGTACGAGCGGTACTTCCAGGCCAAATACTCCGGGCGGGAGCTGCGCATGGCCTGCAACATGGCCGTGGCCCAGCGGCTCCAGCCGGTGAAGGCCCAGATCCGCGCCATGCTGGAGGTCACCGGCGGGGACATGCTGGCCTGGGCGATGGAAGAGGCGCCGAAGCCGCTGAGGGACGCCTTTGCGGAGAACCGGGCGGCGAACCTGACCTGGTGGGAGGACGCGGTGGCCGAGGCGTACCTCACCGTGCGGCTGGGCTTCGCGGCCCCGGACAAGACGGTGTATCACCTGCTGGTGGACGAGTGCCAGGATTACAGCGAGACCGCGCTGGCGATGCTGTCGGCCTACTATCCCAACGCCCGGGTGACGCTGCTGGGGGATCCCCGCCAGCGCACCACTCCCGGCATGCCGCCCTGCGTGCCGGAGCGCTGGGGCGCGTGCTTCAACATGCCCGACGCCCCGCTGTTCGCGCTGTCCAAGTGTTACCGTTCCTCGCTGCCCATCGCGGAGTTTTTGAACGGCATACTGCCTGACGCGCAGCCCCTGGAGCCCTTCGGACGGGGCGGCGACGCGCCCGTGGTGGCGCGCTACTCCGAGGCGCTGCTCAAGGAAACGCTCTCGGACTTCCGAGCCCGCGGGCACCGGTCCATCGCCGTCATCACCCGCACCCAGGCCCAGGCCGATTCCCTCTCCGCCCGGCTGGAGGACGTCTACCGGCTCGACGGCGGCGAGGACGACCTCAACTATGAGGCCGGGGACAACGTCGTGGCCTGCTACCACCTCACCAAGGGCCTGGAGTTCGACGCCGTGATCGTCGTTTGGCCCGACGTGAAGCTCACCGACGGCGAGCGCCGCCGCATCTATACCGCCGCCTCCCGCGCCCTGCATGCCCTCGCGGTGCTGAGCTCGGGAGAGGTGGTGGAAGTGCTGCGCAGGAGTTAGGAATTAGGAGATAGGAATTAGGAATTATGGAATGCTGCTGCCGCCTTTTTTGATTGCTACTCGTAAATTGGCAAGAAAATAGTTGATTACGAATTTAGGGGGCGTTGAAGATGGATGATTATTTCGAGATCAATCATTCCATACTGAAGTTGTCTGAAATCAAGGATTGCCAAGTTGTCGAGAAAGAAATGGTGATGAGGCCTGTTTTTAGAGAATCAACAAAGATGTTTGGTCGTAGATATCTCCAAGAAACGGCGGAGCCATACGGTATTATAATTGACGAAATTGGAAACAGGGCTGCAACATCCGGTTATAATGCAACCAATATAATAGAATCAGTGGTAAAAGATGTTATGCGTCCAGTTAATGCTATTGTGGATACAGTCAGTGACAAATTCAATGTTAAGACAATAAAACATAAAGAATACAAAATTCGTTTGTCCTCGGGACGTATTACGAGAATGTTTTTACAGGACATCCCAGCTATTCTTATAACGAAAGACGGAATCAGAAAAGATGTAGGCAATAACACGGCGCTTCAAAAAGAGATCGATATGAATATTGAACCGTCTGTTGAAAACATAAATATTTTGCAAGTAATCTTCAAGGATAAACGGGAAGACATGCTCTTTTATGCGATGGATAATAAATTACTGACAATTGAAGAAGTTGGGCGTAATCTGAAAGTGGCACTACTCACTTATCAGGAAGAACATATAAAAATAACCGGACAAACAAAACCTATGTTAAACCTTCCTCATATTGAAATCCCGAAGGTTGAGTTGCCAAAACTTGCCATGCCCAAGGTGGATATATCCTTTAGGAAGAATACAGGACCAAAAATTACAATTAAGCCAGGAGAAAAGAGTTAAGCAGAGGAACGCTAAAGGTGTTGCGGGGAAATTAGGAATTATGGAATGCTGCTGCCGCCTTTTCTGAGCATAGTCGGGACAGGTGATTCGACAGCCATTCAATTCCTCATTCCTCACTCCTAATTCCTCATTTTGCAAGAACCCACCTCCCACATCATTTACCAAACGTAAAAGCTATGAACTACGATATCGCAATCCTCGGCGGCGGGGCCTCGGGGCTGATGGCCGCCTGTGCGCTTTCCGAAGGCGGGAGGCGCACTGTCATTCTGGAAAAGCAGGGGCGCGTGGGCCGGAAGCTGTTGAGCACCGGCAACGGCCGCTGCAACCTGACGAACCGAAGCGCGAAGCCCTCGGACTACCACGGCGCGCGGCAGGCGGCGCAATTCGCGCTGAAAACCTGGCCGCCGAGGCGGATCGAGGGGGTTTTCGCGCGCCTGGGCGTCCCCTGCGCGGCGGACGAGGCGGGCCGGGTGTACCCGATGAGCCGACAGGCGGCGTCGGTGCTGGACGCCCTGCGCCTTTGCTGCGACGAGCGGGGCGTCGAGACCCTGACGGACTTCTGCGTCACGGGGCTGACCCGTTCAAAGGCCGGCTTTGAGGCCGTCGCCGCCGACGGCAGACGGGTCAGGGCCCGGTGCACCCTCGTGTGCACCGGCGGCCTCGCTGCGCCGAAGCTGGGAGCGTCGGGCGAGGGATATAAGATATTGGAGAGCCTCGGGCACGCCATACTGCCCCGGTTCCCGGCCATCGCCGCGCTCAAAACGCCCCCCGAGCCGGTGCGGGGTCTCAAGGGCATCCGCGCCGAGGGCGAGATCACGCTGCTGTCCGGCGGGCAGGCGCTCCGGACGGAGGCGGGGGAGCTGCTGTTTGCCGAGGCGGGCATCTCCGGCATCGCCGCCATGCAGCTGGCCCGGCAGGTCAACGAGGCGCTGCGGGCCGGGCGGTCCTGCGCCGCGCGGCTGAACCTCATGCCGGAGGCGCTGTCCCTGTCCGAGCGCGCGAAAGCGCTGCCGAAGCGGCGCGCGGAGGACTTTTTGAACGGTATCGTGCCCAAACGCCTGGGCCAGGCGCTTATGAAGGCCGCGGGCATCGACATGGCCCGCCCCGCGGGGTCGCTGACCCCCTCGGAGCTTCGGCGGCTCCACGACCTGCTGACCGGCTGGACGGTGCCCGTCACCGGCACCCAGGGCTTCGATCAGGCCCAGGTCACCGCCGGGGGCGCGTCATTGAAGGACTTCGACGCGCGCACGATGCAGTCCCTGCGCTGCCCCGGGCTGTTCGCCGCGGGCGAGGTGCTGGACGTGGACGGCGACTGCGGCGGCTTCAATCTACAGTGGGCGTGGAGCTCCGCGCTGCTCGCCGCCGAGGGCATCAATGCGTATTTGACGGAGGGAGCGCCGTGAAGCTGAGACTTTCGCAGATCAAACAGAGGCTGGACGACTGGCAGGCGCCGCTTGAGCGCGTGGCGGCCCGTGCGCTGCGCGTGGGGGAGGGGGAGATCGTCTCCGCGACGCTCCGGCGCAGGTCGGTGGACGCCCGGGACAAGGCGGACGTCCACTTCATACTGACCCTGGACGTTGAGACGAAGCGGCCGGTCAAGCCCCTGCCCCGGGGCGCGGAGCCGCTGGGCGAGGCGCGGCGGATCGTCGTCGAAAGGCCCTCCCGAAAGCCGGAAAAGCGGCCCCTGGTGGTGGGCCTGGGCCCCGCGGGGCTGTTCGCCGCGCTGACGCTGGCGGAGGCGGGGCTTGAACCCGTGGCGATCGAGCGCGGCAGGCCGGTGGAGCGACGGGAGCAGGACGTGGAAGCCTTCTGGCGCGGCGGCGCGCTCGATCCTGTCAGCAACGTGCAGTTCGGCGAGGGCGGCGCGGGCGCGTTTTCGGACGGCAAGCTCAACAGCGGCATCAAGGACCCGCGCTGCCGCAGGGTGCTCGAAATATTGCATGCAGCCGGGGCCCCGGAGGAGATCCTCTGGCAGGCCAAGCCCCACATCGGCACCGACAACCTGAAAAGGACCGTGCGCGGCATCCGGGAGCGGATCATCGCACTGGGCGGCGAGGTGCGGTTTGAGACCGCGCTGACCGGGCTTCATGTGGCGGACAATCGGATCGTCGGGGCAATATTGAACGGCGGCGAGGCATTGGAGACGAACCACGTCATACTGGCGGTGGGGCACAGCGCGAGGGACACCTTCGAGTGGCTCCACGCCATGGGCGTGCGCATGAGCCGCAAGCCCTTCGCCATCGGCGCGCGCATCGAGCACAGGCAGACGGATGTCAACCGTGCCCAGTACGGCAAATTCGCCGACCACCCGGCGCTCGGCGCGGCGGACTACAAGCTCAGCGTGCACCTGCCCTCGGGCCGGAGCGTCTACACCTTCTGCATGTGCCCCGGCGGGGTCGTGGTGGCGGCGGCGTCGGAGCCGGGCGGCGCGGTGGTGAACGGCATGAGCCTGTTTGCCCGCGACGGCGAAAACGCCAACAGCGCCCTGCTGGTGAACGTGCTGCCGGAGGATTTCGGCGCGGGCGACGCGCTGGCGGGGGTGCGGTTCCAGCGGGAATGGGAGCGCGCGGCGTTCGTCGCCGGGGGCTCGGACTACCGCGCCCCGGCCCAGCGGGTGGGGGATTTCCTCAAAAATGTGCCCTCCGTCCGGGGCGGCGCGGTGGTGCCCAGCTACCGGCCCGGGGTGAAGTGGGGCGCGCTGGATGAATGCCTGCCGGGGTTCGTCACCCAGGCCCTGCGGGAGGCGCTGCCGCTATTGGACCGCAGGCTGCGCGGCTTCGCCCATCCCGACGCGGTGCTGACCGGCGTGGAGACCCGCTCCTCCTCCCCGGTGCGCATCGAGCGCGACGCGCGGCAGGTGGGCTCCGTCGGGGGGCTCTACCCCTGCGGCGAGGGCGCGGGCTACGCGGGCGGCATCATGTCCGCCGCCGTGGACGGCATGCGCTGCGCGGAGGCGGTGCTGGAAACCCTTCGGTGAGGATAATTGCATATCCACGGCACGGGCGATGGGGGCATCGCCCCATATGCACTAACTTAGTGTTGACTTCTTTGCGCCTGTATGATATACTCCAGACACAGATATCAGTGGAGGTACTGTGTAATGGAGATGATTGGTGTAGCAAGT
>JAFRFY010000124.1 GCA_017434085.1 Clostridia bacterium | reverse complement strand
GGAGATGTCCGGCGCGAAGGCCTACCTGGTGAACACCGGCTGGAACGGCACCGGCAAGCGCATCTCCATCAAGGATACCCGCGGCATCATCGACGCCATCCTGGGCGGCGCGATCCTCAAGGCCCCCACCAAGAAGATCCCGTACTTCAACTTCGAAGTGCCCACCGAGCTCGAGGGCGTCGACACCGGCATACTCGATCCCCGCGACACCTACAAGGACCCCACCGAGTGGGACGCCAAGGCCAAGGATCTGGCCGGCCGCTTCATCAAGAACTTCGTCAAGTACGAGTCCAATGAAGCCGGCAAGGCCCTGGTCGCCGCCGGCCCGCAGCTGTAATCCGAACCGACATAACAACGCCCCCGTCCGAGCATTCGGACGGGGGTTTGTTTTGGGGAATGGGAAATTGGGAATTGGGAATTGGGAATTGGGAATTATAGAATGCTGCTGCCGCGTGCGCCCGTAGGGACGCCATTCTTGGCGTCCGCGAATACCGTGAACTTCGTAGGGATGCCCCACAGGGCGTCAGGTCATTACAAGCGTAGGGGCGATGCCCTCATCGCCCTGCCCGATCTCCCCGCCGCACGCGGACGCCATGAATGACGTCCCTACGGCAGCTCAAGCTATTCCTATTGCCTATTGCCTATTCCCTATTCCCTATTCCCTATTGCCTATTCCCTGCTCCCTCACTTCTTCTTCGCCTTCGCCGTCGGACGGTCGACGCCTTGCTGGAAGTTGACGGAGGTATCGCCCAGCAGGTCCTTGCCGAACTCGTAGTCGTTGCCGGGCAGTATGGCGTTGAGCAGTATGCCCACCAGTGCGCCCACGGCCAGGCCGGACAGGCTGACGGGGCCCAGCGCGATCGAACCGGCGGCGGAGAAGTTGATGCCGAGGCTCAGGCCCAGTATCAGCGCGGCGATGATGATATTGCGGCTGTCGGTGAAATCCACCTGGTTCTCAACCACATTGCGCACGCCGACGGCGGAGATCATGCCGTAGAGTATCAGGCTGACGCCGCCGATGGTGGCCGCGGGCATGGCGGACACCAGCGCCGCGAACTTGGGGCAGAAGGAGAACAGCATCGCCAGCACGGCGGCAATGCGGATCACGGCGGGGTCGTACACCTTGGTCAGCGCCAGCACGCCGGTGTTCTCGCCGTAGGTGGTGTTGGCCGGCGCGCCGAACAGCGCCGCCAGCGCGGTGGCCATGCCGTCGCCCAGCAGGGTGCGGTGCAGGCCGGGGTTCGCCACGAAGTTCTTGCCCACGGTGGAAGAGATGGCGCACACGTCGCCGATGTGCTCGATCATGGTGGCGATGGCGATGGGCACCATGATGACGATGGCGCTCACCAGCTTGCCGCCGTCACAGCCCTTGAACAGGTTGAACACGGTGTTGTTGAAGTCGATCGGGAAGCCGATCCACTTGGCGGTGGCCACGCCGGAGAAGTCCACCTGGCCGAATATGGCGGCCACGATGTAGCTGCCCAGCACGCCCAGCAGTATGGGGATGATCTTGATCATGCCCTTGCCCCAGATGTTGCACACCACCACGATCACGATGGCCAGTATGGCGATCCACCAGTTGGTGACGCAGTTGTTGATGGCGGAGTTCGCCAGGCACAGGCCGATGCAGATGATGACCGGGCCGGTGACGATGGGCGGGAAGAACCGCATGACCCGGGCCGCGCCGAAGGACTTGAACAGCGCCGAGAGTACGGCGTACATGATGCCCGCGCAGGCCACGCCCACGCCGGCATAGGGGATCCAGTTGATCGCCTCGGTGTTGCTGAACAGCGCCGCCACGCTGGCATAGCCGCCCAGGAACGCAAAGGAGCTGCCCAGGAACGCCGGAACGTCGCCCTTGGTCAGGAAGTGGAACAGCAGCGTGCCCAGTCCGGCGAACAGCAGCGTGGTCGCCACCGGCAGGCCGGTCAGCACCGGCACCAGTACCGTCGCGCCGAACATCGCAAACATGTGCTGGAAGCCCAGCAGCACCATCTTCGGCGCGCCCAGCGACCGCGCGTCGCGGATACCGTTTTCAGTCATAGTACTTCAACCACCTTTCATCGGTTCGGACGGTCGCCCGCCCATCTATGATTGCGGCCCCCTCAACAGGTCCGGAATCAGCTTATTTATCACAAAGCCACACGCCCGTGTCGCCGTCGTACTCCGGCAACGCCACGCGCACGAACTCCGTCACGGCGGTGGGCACGTTCTTGCCCACGAAGTCCGCCCGGATCGGCAACTCCCGATGCCCCCGGTCGATCAGCACCGCCAGCTGTATGCGCCGGGCCCGGCCCACGTCCATCAGCGCGTCCATGGCCGCCCGCGCCGTGCGCCCGGTGTAGAGCACGTCGTCCACCAGCACCACGGTCTTCTCCGCGATGGGAAAGGGAATGTCGGTGCGGTTCAGCATGGGGTCGAGCGTCCTGTGGGTCAGGTCGTCGCGGTAGAAGGTGATGTCCACCGTGCCCACCGGCACCTGCGCGCCCTCGAAGCGCTGTATCAGCTCCCGGAGCATCCGCGCGATGGGTTCGCCCCGCCGCCGCACGCCCACCAGCACCACGTCCTCCACGCCCTTGTTGCGCTCGATGATCTCGTGGGCGATGCGCGTCACGCAGCGGTGCAGCTGCGCCGCGTCCATAAGCTGTGTCTTTGTCGTCATCTCTCACGCTCCATGAAAAACGTCCCCGCCCGGGGCGGAGACGTGTGAAAGCATGCTGATGATTCAAGCGCCTTGCCGACCTCACGGGATCGCAATTAAAGGTTCCTGACTGCGTCATATTATAGTCAGAATTGGGGCGGCTTCATAGGCAGTTTGCGTTAAAAGCATTTTGTTTTTTACCCGTACAAAACTTAACATATATCCCTTTTCAAATGCGACTAAATATCGTATAATATGAAATGATGAAATAAAATTGCGTGTGATGCGCAAATAAAACGGAGGGAAAGACCATGGCAATTATCGATAAGATCAAGGCGAAGGCAAAGGCTGACGTGAAGCACATCGTGCTGCCCGAGGGCGAGGAGATCCGCAACGTGCAGGCGGCCGTGATGATCCGCGATCAGGGCCTGGCGAAGCTGACGCTGCTGGGCAATCCGGACAAGGTGAAGGAAGTGGCCGCGGGCGCCGACCTGACCGGCATCACGATCATTGATCCCGCCGCCAGCGACAAGGCCGGCGAATACGCCAACGCGCTCTACGAGATCCGCAAGGCCAAGGGCATGACCGAGGAGAAGGCCGCCGCGATGGTGAAGGATCCCATGTACTACGGCATCATGATGGTCAAGCTGGGCGACGCCGACGGCCTGGTGTCCGGCGCGATCCACTCCACCGGCGACATGCTGCGCCCCGCGCTGCAGGTCATCAAGTCCAAGCCCGGCATCAAGACCGTGTCCTCCTGCTTCCTG
>JAFRFY010000123.1 GCA_017434085.1 Clostridia bacterium | reverse complement strand
GACTCGGACTCGCGACCTCCACCTTGGCAAGGTGGCGCTCTACCAACTGAGCTACTACCGCAAATGGTGCCCAGGGACGGAATCGAACCATCGACACGTAGATTTTCAGTCTACTGCTCTACCGACTGAGCTACCTGGGCAAGTGGCGACGCGGAAGGGGCTCGAACCCTCGACCTCCAGCGTGACAGGCTGGCATTCTAACCAACTGAACTACCGCGCCACATAAGTGGGAACAACAGGGCTCGAACCTGTGACCCTTTGCTTGTAAGGCAAATGCTCTCCCAGCTGAGCTATGCTCCCATGATGGGAACCCTGTGAGTTCCTCGCGTCACCTCGCGGCGACATCAAATATAATACTACATAACCCGGGGTTTGTCAATACCAAAACCCACAGTTTTCAAAAAGTTCACTCTGTCGGGCTTCGCCATTCACCGCTCCTCCGGCAGCAGCACCGGGTTATGCCGGGCCTCGTGGGGGATCATGATCCGCACCACGCTGTGCAGGTTGATCACCTCGATCTGCCTGGCCTCGGGGCCGCGCTCGCCGTCGAGGGTCCACTCCAGGGGCTGATCGCCGGTGATCTGCAGCTTCGCGGAGGAGAAGAACTGCACCATCTCGTTGGGGATGTCCATGGTGGTCAGGCCGTAGAGTATGGTGCTCAGCTGGGCGGGATTGGTGGGATTCTTCACCAGCGTGACCTCGAACTTGCCGTCGTTCAACGCCACCAGCTGGGTATCCAGCTTCAGTATGCCGCCCACGGAGGTGGAATTGGTGATGGAGCAGAATATGAATTCGTCCTCGAACACGCTCCCCTCGCTCTCCACGCGCAGCTTGATCGGCTGTATGGCGGTCAAATCGCGCACGCCCTCCAGCACGTAGGCAAAGTGCCCCAGCACGTTCTTGACGGCCTGGGGGGTGGTGTAGGAGGCCCTAGCGAAGGCCCCGCAGGTGGCGGTGTACACGAAATAGCGCCCGTTGAAGGAGCCCACGTCGAAGCCGCGGGGGGTGCCCTCCATGATGTCCTGCGCCGCCTGGAGCACGTCCGCGGACAGCCCGATGCTGGAGGCGTAGTCGTTGGTCGTGCCGCAGGGGATGTAGCCCAGCGGGGTATCCAGCCCCGCCGCCAGCACCCCGGCGATGGTCTCGTTCAGCGTGCCGTCGCCCCCGGCGCAGACGATCAGGTCATAGCGCTCCCGGCACTCCACCAGGAACTGCGTGGCGTCGCCCCGGGCGCCGGTGATGTAAGTCTCGCACCGATAGCCGTAATCGTGAAAAAGCCGGATGATATCCGGCAGGAAACGGTTGGCCTTGCGCTGGCCCGCAAAGGGATTCAACAATAAAAGCAGCTTTTTCATATTTCACCGTCAGATTCGCTGCGGATCAGCCGCTATTCGTACAGCCGATACAGCTTGAAATCCAGTCCGTCGCAGGACACCTGATGATACCGCACGCCCCGGCGCTCGCCCCGCACCGCGCCGAACAGCCCGCCGCCGTGCAGGTGGCCGTACACGCAGTCCTTGACGCCGTAGGCCTCCAGGATGTCGGAAAAGCCGGGCAGCTCCTCGGTCAGCGGCGGATAGTGCATCATCGCCGTGATGGGCGCGTCGGCGTCCTTCGCCCGGGCGTTCTTCAGGGACATCTCCAGCCGCATGCGCTCGCGCCGGTAGATGCGCGCGTCGTCGTCCGCCTGGTCCTCCGCGGCGGGGATGACCCAGCCCCGGCTGCCGGCGTACAGCCTGCCGTCGATGAGCACGCTGTCGTTCTGTATGGCGTACATGCCCTCGGGAAGCGCGCGGCGCACCCGGCCCACGGCGCTCCACCAATAGTCGTGATTGCCCCGCAGTATAAGCTTCACGCCCGGCAGCGCGGCGATTTCGGACAGATCCTCGATCGCCTCTTCCAGCCGCATGGCCCAGGAGAGATCCCCCGGCAGCAGCACCATGTCCTCCGTGCCCACCCGCGCGCGCCAGTCGGCCTGTATGCGCTCAAAGTGATTCCTCCAGTGTTCGCCGAACACGTCCATCGGCTTCACCCGCGCGGGAAGATGCAGGTCGGAGATTGCGTAGACTGCCAAAGCTTACTCTTCCTTTTCTTCCTCGTCCTCGTCGTCGACGAAATCGGGATTGTCTTCGAACACCTCGTCGTCCAGGCCGCCGCCGATGTCCAGCTGGATCTCGTCCATGGTGGACACGGAATCGATCTCGATGTTCGCGGGCTCGTGGATCACGTTCTCGTCGCCGTCCATGGTCTCGGCGCGGCGGGCCTGCTGCTCCTTGAGGCAGAAGGCGCACAGCTCCTGGCCGGGCACCACGGGATTCTCACCGCACTCTGAGCAGAGCTCGATCATCTCAAACTGTTCCGTCTCGCCGCGAACCTCACGACGGCACACGGAGCACATCTTGTCGGTGTCGTTCATGTAATTCAGCTCGCAGCGCGGGCATTTCACCAGGGCCATCTTCATTCCTCCCAAATACAACGCCGCTGCGCCCCGCGGCAGCGATTCGCAGCCGGGCGTCTCTATCACATGAAGATATTATACACAAAACCGCGAAAAGCACAAGACCCTAACGGGGATTTCTTTAAGTTTTCGCGCTGTTTTCCCGCCACCATTGGGTAAAGCGCAGTATATCGTCCCGATAGACCGCCTTTAGCGCGGGATTGTAGATCACGGAGGCCGGGTGATACATGGGATAGACGCGCCGTTCCTCCCGGTAGGCGAAGGTCCCGTGCACGTCGCCGATCACGGCCCCGCGGCCCATCAGCGCCTTAAGCGGCACGTTGCCCAGCGTGATGACGCACACCGGGTCCACCAGGTCGATCTCCCTCAACAGCCAGGGCAAAAACAGCCGTATCTCCTCCTGGGTGGGCGGGCGGTTCACCACCCGGCCCGCGGCGGAGCGCTTCGTGGGGCGGAACTTCACGGTATTGGTGACGTAGAGCTGCCCCCGGTCCATGCCCGCCAGCTCGAGGAACTCGTCCAGGTTCTTCCCGGCCTTGCCCACGAAGGGCCTGCCCAGCAGCGTCTCCTGCGCGCCGGGGGCCTCGCCGATCATCATCACCCTCGCGCCGACGTCCCCCTCGCCGTACACCAGCACCTTCTTCTCGCCCTCGTAAAGCCCGTCTACGAAGGCCTTCAGCTCGGCCCGGAAGCGCTCCATGCTCATGCCTCTGACAGCTCCTTCAATTTATCCCGGATCTTCTTGAAATCCTCCCAGGCGTCCCGCTTCTTGGCGGGATCGCGCAGCAGCGCCGAGGGATGGAACGTGGGCATGAACCACACGCCCTTGCGCTCGCGCCACACGCCGTGGTCCCGGGTGATGAACACCTGCTCGTTGAGCGTGTACTGGCAGGCCACCTTGCCCAGCAGCACCACCACCTTCGGCCGCACCAGCGCCACCTGTCCCCGGAGGTAGTTCAGGCACGCGGCGGCCTCGTCGGGCTCCGGGTTGCGGTTCTTGGGCGGGCGGCACTTGACCACGTTGCAGATGTACACCTCCGTGCGCTCCATGCCGATGGCCTGTATCATGCGGGTCAGAAGCTCCCCGGACCGCCCCACGAAGGGACGCCCCTGCCGGTCCTCCTCCTGCCCCGGGCCCTCGCCGATGAACATCAGCCGCGCGTGGGGATCGCCCTCCCCCACCACCACGTTGGTGCGCGTCTCGCACAATCTGCATTTTTCGCATTCCCCGATATCATTATACAGCTGTGCCCAGGAAACCTTCATGATAAACACCCCCAATAACACGTTCGCCCCGCGCAAACCACGGGGTATGCGCGGGGCGAAACGATCATTTCGGCACGATCAGCGCGTCCATGAATATCTTCCACAGGGACGCAAAGGACTCCCGTCCGTCCCGTACCATCCAGTTGAACAGCGCCGTCAGCAGCACCGCGCAGGCGATGATGACGATGATGCCCGCGACGACGCCCAGAAAGTCATAGATGCCCGCGAAAATCAAAAAGCTGGTCTTGCGCCGCCTGACCTCCTTGCGGGTATAGATGCGCGCCATCGGGGTCACCTCCAAACTGCCTGTGTATCAACGCTTCCCTATTATAGCATGAATCCTCCGGGAATGCAAACCGCTACTTCCCGAATTGTATGACTTCATTTCGAGATTTGTAGGAGCTTTTGCACAACAGCTCCTTGCTCAGCTGGTTACCCTGGGCGTCCCAGCGGATCTTGTAGGCCTCGGCCTTGTAGCCGTTCTTGCCCTTTTCGACCACCTTCGTCTCCCCCGGCATCAAAAAGCCCGAATACTCGTACTTGGTGTCGTACTTGACGGTCTCGGTGGTCCGGCCCTCCAGCGTGATGGTCTCGCCGTTGGGCAGCAGCCGCCCGAATATGCCGAAGCGCACCCGCTTGTCCTCGGTCACGAAGCAGCAGATGTACACGTCGTCCCCGGAGTGGTTGGTAAACTTGAGGTCCTGGCTGTTCCAGTTGACCGCCGCGTCCTTGCCCCGATCCACGTAGGACACCGTCAGCGAGTGGTTGTGGCGCTCCACGATCTCCATGTCCGCCTTCACCGCGGCGTTGAACAGCGTGGTGGACACCTGGCAGATGCCGCCGCCGATCTCCTCGGTGACCTCGCCGCTGGAGTAGGCCGTGGCGCGCCGGAAGCCCCGGTCGGTGGTGCGCTTGCCCACGGTATCGTTGAAGGAGAAGGTCTCCCCGTCGGCGACTCGGGTACCGTTGATGATGGACACGGCGTTCTTGATGTTGTTGATGCGGTTGGTGCTGGAGGAGGAGGCGTTGGTCACCGCGTAGGCGATCATGCCGTACTCGGAGCTGACCTCCGCCTGGGTCACCTTGGGCTGCACGGTCTCGATATTGAGCTTCACCGCGCCGCCCCCGGCCTCCAGCGCGGCGATGATGTCCCGCTTGAGGCTGTCGGCGTCCAGCTGGCGGCCCTCCCGGCTCTCGGTCAACACGAAGTTGTAGGTGTTCACGTCGAAGGATTCTATGGCGGCGTCCACCGCGGGCACGTCCGCCTTGACCGCCACGGCCTGCACGTAGTTGTTCACCGCCTTCTCGGTGTACAGGTCCCGGTCCACCTCGTAGGCCACCGGCTTGTACTGGCGGCTCACCGCGGCGTGGTACCGCTGCTCCAGCGAGCCCCGCCGCCCGGCGCTCCATGCGTTGAACAGCACGGCCTCGTAGTCGCTCTGATAGCCCATGTCCACCGCGGTCACCTCTCCTGCGCCGTCCAGCGTCACCACCCGGTCGGCGTAGTGGGGCTCGATGTGCTCCTGCCAGTAGGCCAGCGCCTGTTTGAGCGTCATCTCCGAGACGTCCACACCCTCCACCGTGGTGCCCTCGTAGAAGGTCTGGGCCTCCACCACGCGCTTCATCTCGGCGAAGCTGTTGTGGCGCACCACCAGCATGCCCCCCAGCATCACAAATACCGCGATGCCCGCCGCCAGCAGCAGGTTCGCCGCCAGCAGCGTCGGGCTGAGCTTTTTCTTCTTACCCTTCTTCTTTTTCTTCGGGGCCTTGGCCTTCTTCTGAGCCGCGGGTTTCTTCTCCGCCGCGGGCTTGGCCTTTTTCTCCTCCGCGGGCTTGGCCTTTTTCTCCTTTTGCGCCTTGGGAAAAGCTTCCCCCTGGGGGGAAGCCGGCGCACGCAGCGCGACTGATGAGGGGGACCCCCCGGCTTTGGCTTTGCGCGACGCGCCCTTCCCCTTGCCCTGCGGGGCGCGGGCTTTCCTGGAAAAATCATCCTCCGGGATGTCCGCCGCCCCCGCCGCCTTCTTCTTTGTCTTGCTTTCCGCCATGTTCACGTTCCCGATGATATCTTTTATTTGTCCCGTTCCAGCATTTCCATAAACTCCGTCTCCCCGATCACCCGGATGCCCAGCGCCCGCGCCTTGGTGAGCTTGCTGCCGGCGCTCTCCCCGGCCACCACCAGCGAGGTCTTCTTCGACACGCTGCCCGCGGCCTTGCCGCCCCGGCTCCGGATGGCCTCCTCGGCCTCGCTGCGGCCCATGGACGACAGCGTGCCGGTGACCACCACGGTCATGCCCGCGAAAACGCCTCCCGAGGTGTCCTTCTTCTCCCACTCGGGCTTCACGCCCGCGGCCAGCAGCGCGTCCACCAGCCGGGCGTTGGCGGGGTCCTCAAAGAACCCGACGACGGAATCCGCCACGATCTCCCCCACGTCGTCCATGGCGGTGAGTTCCTCCCGGCTCGCCCGCCTCAGCGCCTCCACCGAGCCGAAGCGCTCCGCCAGGTCGCGGGCCGTCTTGGTGCCGATGTTGGGGATGCCGACGGCGTGTATGAAGGCGTTCAGCTTGCAGCGCTTGCTCTTCTCGATGGCGTTGATGAGGTTCTCCGCCTTCTTCTCGCCGAAGCGGTCCAGGGCGCAGAGCTGCTCCTTCCGAAGCCCGTAGAGCTGGTCCGCCTCCTGCAAAAGCCCCGCGTCCACCAGCTGCGCGGCGGTCTTTTCGGAGAAGGTGTCGATGTCCATGGCCTCCCGGCTGGCGAAGTGGCTTAGGCGCATCACGATCTGCGGCCTGCAGCCGTCCCGGTTGGGGCAGAACAGGTGCGCCCCACGCTCCTCCAATTTTGCGCCGCAGGCGGGACAGACCTCGGGCTTGATCACGTCGCGCTCGCCCTCGGCGTACTCGTCCACCCGGCCCATGATCTCCGGGATGACCTCGTTGGAGCGCCGTATCCACACCTTCGCGCCGATCTTCACCCGCTTGCGCTGTATGTCCTGCCAGTTGTTCAGCGTGGCCTGCCTGACCGTCGCGCCTGCCAGCTCCACCGGCGACACCCGCGCCACCGGCGTCAGCTTGCCGGTGCGGCCGATCTGCCAGGTCACGTCCTCCAGCACCGTGGTCATTTCTTCCGCTTCAAATTTATAGGCCACCGCCCAGCGGGGAAACTTGTCCGTATAGCCGAGGGCGTCCCGGGTGGCGTAGTCGTCGATCTTGATCACCGCGCCGTCGATCATGTAGTCGAGACCAGCGCGTTCCTCCTCGATGCGGTGCACCGCGGCGACGGCCTCCTGAAGCGACCCCGCGTCGATCTCGCAGCTCGACGTCGGGAAGCGGTTCTCCCTCAAAAAGTCCAGCCTCTCATGAGGGGTTTTGACGGTGCGCCCCTCGATGTAGCCCACGTCGTAGAAGCAGGCGTCCAGCCGCCGGGACGCGGTGACGTTCGGGTCCAGGTTCCGAAGCGCGCCCGCGGCGGCGTTGCGGGGGTTTTTCAGGGGCTCCTTCGCCGTCTCGTTGTACTTTTCCAGCACCGATATGCGCATGAAGCCCTCCCCGTGCACCTCCATGCGGCCCGTGAAGGGGATGGTCAGCGGTATGGTGCGTATGGTCATCACCTGGGGCAGTATCTCCTCCCCCACGATGCCGTTGCCGCGGGTGGCCGCGCTCACCAGCCGCCCGCCCTCGTAGGTCAGATTGACCGTCAGGCCGTCGAACTTGTGCTCCACCACGTAGGTGATGCGCGGCAGGCTCGCCCCTGTGGCATTGGCGTCCTCCCGCAGCTTCTCCGCCCGGCGCGCCCAGTCCTCCAGCGCCTCGATCGACTGCGCCTTGCCCATCGACCACAGCCGCGCGATGTGGGTGTGCTGCTCAAAGCCCGGCAGCACCGCCCCGCCCACCCGCTGCGTGGGCGAGTCCGGCAACCGCTCGCCGGTCTCCGCCTCCAGCTTCACCAGCTCGTCGTACAGCGCGTCCCACTCTTTGTCCGAAATCGTGGGATCGTCCAGTGTATAATATTGGTAGGCCGTCTCGTTCAAACGGTCCACCAGCTCACGCATGCGGTTCATATTATCCTTCATTCATGTCACCTCTCCACCCTCATGATCGGGGCGCACTAATCCAATCCTCTCAATCGACAGGAATGCTGTCCTCGTAGAGCCATTCGGGATCAATGTCCACACCGTTTGCCCACGTCACGACACCGTAGGAAACACGGGCAGTCTGAAACAGCACGTCGCTCTCCAGCGGGCGAAAGCACTTTCTGGAGAGCAGTGGGTTGACGTCAAAATCACGAAGCTCACCGTTTGAAAACCGCACGCGAAGCACGCGATTCCCAAGCGGCGTGACGCTGACAGCGTCCGGCGACAGATCGCGGCTGCCGGTAATCAATTCTTCCATATTGCACCTCATTTCAGGGGATCGATCCGAAACGGCATCTCGTCCATCATCGCCAGTTCCCAGTTCAGCACAAGCTCTTCCTGATGGATATAGGCCCATGCCTTGATATAGGCCGCCTGTCGCGGAGGCATTTTCCCGGCCAGTATGTTGCCCTCAAAGTCAACCTCCGCTTTATACTCTCCATATCGCGCGTGAAAATGCGGCTTATGATGCTGCCCTTGTTTCTCATGATACATACTGATAAGTATGCCATAGAATGCGGATAATACGGGCATAAGCCTTCTCCCCTCTGCCTCGTCAGGGTAAAGCGTCCCTATGTCTTTTCTTTTATCGCTCCACCCTCATGATCGGGGCGGAATTGACGGAGAACACCTTCTCCGCGCCGTCGTCGAAGCGTATGCGGACCTTCTGCTGTCCGCCGGCGCCGGTGACCTCCAGCACGGTGCCGAGCCCGTAGGCGCGGTGGCGCACGGCGTCCCCCCGGTGGAACACGCTGATGCCCCGGTCGGCCGGGGCGCCGAAGCCCTTGGTTACGCCGGGGATGTTCAGCCTGACGCCGTTGGGGTTGAGCTTCGGCTTCGGCGGCGGCGTACGGGTCTGCACGTCCCCCGCACCGCGGATGCCGCCCTGCCCGGGGGTATGGCCGCCTCGGTCGCCGTAGGGCGTGCGCGCGGGCCGGGCCCAGCTCGACTGGGAAGGCGGCGGCACGCGCCGGGCCTCCATGCGCGCGACCCCCTCCTGTATGAGCCGCTGGGGGATCTCCGAGACGAACCGGGAGATCGGGTTGGCGTTCCGGGTGTTGTACAGCGCGCGGGTGTAGGCGTGGCTCATGAACAGCCGCTTCTTCGCGCGGGTGATGCCCACGTAGGCCAGGCGGCGCTCCTCCTCCAGCTGCTGATCGTCAAACAGCGCCCGGGTGATGGGAAACACGCCCTCCTCCATGCCCGCCAGGAACACGTTGTCGAACTCCAGGCCCTTGGCGGAGTGCAGCGTCATCAGCGTCACCGCGCCGCCGTTTTCGTTCATGGCGTCCAGATCGGACACCAGCGCCACGTTCTCCAGAAAGTCGGACAGCCCGCCCTCGGGGTTGTGCTGCTCGAACTCGGTGACCGCGCCCTGTAGCTCCTTGATGTTCTCGAGGCGGGTCTCGCTGTCCTCGTCCTTGCTCTCCTCAAGCGCCTTGACGTAGCCGGTCCTGTCGATCACCGTCTGCAGGAAATCGCCGGGCTTCATTTCGTACATCTGCTCGGTCAGGTCGATCATCAATTCGGCGAAGGCCTGGAGCAGCTTCCTCGGCCGCGCGGACAGCGGCACGTTCTCCCAGTCCAGCACCGCCGAGAGCAGCGGCATGTCGTTTTCCCGGGCGTACTCGGCCAGCTTGTCCACGGTGGCGTCGCCGATGCCCCGCTTAGGCTCGTTGATGATGCGGCGCACGGACACGTCGTCGTCCGGGTTCACCAGTGCGCGCAGATAGGCGATCAGGTCCTTGACCTCCTTGCGCTCGTAGAACCGCAGGCCGCCGTAGACCCGGTAGGGCGTGCCCGCGCGCACGAAGGCGTCCTCGATCACGCGCGACTGGGCGTTGGCCCGGTACAGCACGGCGATGCTCCCGGCGGCGGAGCCCCGGCGCATCAGCTTGCCCGACATCTGGCAGATGAAGGCGGCCTCGTCCCGCTCGTCGGAGGCGTGGTACAGCGCCAGCCGGTCCCCGGCCTCCGCCTCGGTCCACAGCGCCTTCTCCTTGCGGCCGGCGTTGTGGGCGATCACCTGGTTGGCGGCGTCCAGTATGTTGCCGGTGGAGCGGTAGTTCTGCTCCAGCTTGATGGTCACGCACTCGGGGAAGTCCTTCTCGAAGTCCAGTATGTTGCGAAGGTCCGCGCCGCGCCAGCCGTAGATGGACTGGTCGTCGTCGCCCACCACGCACAGGTTGTGCTTATCCCCGGAGAGCAGCCGCACCAGCTCGTACTGGGCGGCGTTGGTGTCCTGGTACTCGTCCACCAGTATGTAGCGGAACTTGTCCTGATAGTACTGGAGCACCGGCGGCTGCTCCGTTAAAAGCTCCAGCGTCCTGATCAGCAAATCGTCGAAGTCCAGCGCGTTGTTGCCCTTCAGGGTCTGCTCGTAGGCGCGGTAGGCCTCGTAGAGCTTCTTCGACCTGAAATCGCCGCCGGACTCCTTCAGCCATTCGGTGGGCGTCAGCATGCGGTTCTTGGCGTCGGAGATCATGGCCCTGATGACCTTGGGCGGATATTCCTTGTCGCCCAGGTTCAGCGCCTTCGCCACGGACTTGATGACGGTCATGCGGTCGTCCTCGTCGTAGATGGCGAACTGCCGCTTGTAGCCCAGCTTTTCGATGTCCCGCCGGAGGATGCGGGCGCAGCAGGAATGGAAGGTGGAGATCCAGGCGTCCTCGGACGCCTCCCCCGCCAGCCTGTGCACGCGCTCCGCCATCTCACGGGCGGCCTTGTTGGTAAACGTGATGGCCAGTATGTGCCAGGGCGCGACGCCCTTTTCCATCAGGTACGCCACGCGATAGGTCAGCACGCGGGTCTTGCCGCTGCCCGCGCCAGCCAAAACAAGCAGCGGGCCCTCCGTCTGCTCGACGGCGGCGCGCTGCTGGGGATTCAGGGCGTTGAGATCAATCATTCTTTGTTTTCCTTTTCGGCCATCTTGCCGAGCACCAGCTGGTAGCCGCCCGCGCCGTAGTTGAGCGCGCGGTTCACGCGGCCGATGGTGGCGGTGGATACGCCGGTCTTTTCAACGATTTCGGTATAGGTGGACTGGGCCTGCAAAAGCCGCGCCACCTCCAGCCGCTGGCCGAGGTCCTGTATCTCGCGGATGGTAAAGAGGTCCTCGAACAGCTTGTAGCAGTCCTCTTCGGTGTTCAGCGCCAGGATAGCCCGAGCAAGGTTATCCGCCAGCTCACTCTTTAATCTCGATGTAAACACTTTAACCCTCCTCCACTTTCCCATATCATCATATGAATATTATACCCCGTTTTGGGCATTGCGTCAATAGCTATTGATTGAAGCTATTAATCCGTCATTCCACCCCGTCCGCCTCGATCCGCGGCAGCGCGATGTCCTCTCCGGCGTCGTTGGTATAGACGTAGCATCCGTTCGCCGTACCGTGCACGGTCACCTTGTCCCCCTCGGCGATGGGCGCGGCGCCTTTATCGCGGAAAACCGCCACATACGCCACGTCGTCGTACCCGCCCCGGGTGGCGACGCGCAGGGCGGTATACACGCCGAAGCTCTCGGCGTACTCGTCGCTTTGAAGCACCTGCAGCACGTTTCCGGAGAAGGTCACCGGGGTGTCCCGATAGCCGTCGGCCTCGTAAAGCGCCAGCTGGTAATCCAGCTTTTCGTAGGATTTGGCCGCGGGCATCTCCATCCAGAACAGCGCCTTCTGGGTCAGGTCGTCGGCCTCGCCGGTAACCTCCAACCCCGCCGCCTGCTGGAACGCCTTCACGGCCGCGGCGGTCTTGCCGCCGAAATTGCCGTCGGCCCCGCCTTTCAGATAGCCCAGCGCGATCAGCCGCTGCTGCACGTCCTTCACCGCGTCGCCCTTCATGCCCTGCGACAGGGGCTCGTAGGTCACGTCCGGCGTGGGCGAGGGCTCCGGGGTGACCTCGGGCGTCGGCGTGACCACCGGCTCCAGCTCGAGGATGCGGTCCCCCGCACTCTTTCGCATGTTGCGCAGCTCGTTCATCACGCCCTCCGCGCCCGCGGCGCAGCAGCATACCAGCGCCAGCGCGACCAGTGCGGCGATCCGTCTCTTCATGGCGTTTGTCCTCCGTATTCTTTACAGCTTTCCGCCCAGGGTGTAGCCTTCCTTTTCAAACACGGCCAGCCAGCCCTTGAGCTTCTCAAAGAACTCGGCGTTTGTCGAGGTCTTGCTCATCAATCCGATGATCTGCTCGGTCATCTCCTGGCCCTTGCCGCCGGAGAGCACCTTGCGCACCAGCATCTCGCCGTCCAGCTCGGCCTCGGTCAGCAGCAGCTCCTCCCGCCGCGTGCCGGAGCGCAGCATATCGACCGCGGGGAACACCCGCTTGTCGGACAGCTTGCGGTCCAGGTGCAGCTCCATGTTGCCGGTGCCCTTGAATTCCTCGAATATGATGTCGTCCATCCGGCTGCCGGTCTCCACCAGCGCCGTGGCGACGACGGTCAGGCTGCCGCCGTTTTCGATGTTCCGGGCCGCGCCGAAGTAGCGCTTGGGCTTGAACAGCGCCCCCGGGTCCAGGCCGCCGGACAGCGACCGCCCGGTGGGGGTGATGGTCAGGTTGTAGGCCCGGGCCAGGCGGGTGATGGAATCCATCAGCACCACCACGTCCTTGCCCATCTCCACCAGCCGCTGGGCCCGATCCAGCACCATCTCCGACACCCGGGTGTGGTTCTCCGGGACCTCATCGAAGGTGGAGTACACCACTTCGCCGTCGATGGAGCGCTTCATGTCCGTCACTTCCTCGGGCCGCTCGTCCACCAGCAGCACGATGAGCTGCACCTCCGGATAGGAAGCCTCCAGACTGGCGGCGATGCGCTTTAAGAGCACCGTCTTGCCCGCCTTGGGAGCGGCCACGATGAGGCCCCGCTGCCCTTTGCCGATGGGAGCCACCAGGTCGATGAGCCGCAGGGACAGTTCCCTTTGGGACTGCTCCAGTTTCAAACGTTCATCGGGGAAGAT
>JAFRFY010000122.1 GCA_017434085.1 Clostridia bacterium | reverse complement strand
GTGCCTGATGCAGACGGGCGTGACGATGTACGTCACCAAGCTGACCGGCGTCAAATACCCGGCGGAGGGGCTGTTCACGCCGTGGCTGATCGTCGATCTGGGCATCTCGATGCTGCTGATCACCTACGCCTCGGACATGCTGTCATTATGGGTCTCCACGCTGGCGCGGACCACCACCACCGCCATGACGATCATGCCCTTCGTGCTGATCTTCCAGCTGGTGTTCTCCGGCGGCATGCTGACGCTGCCCGCGTGGACCGCGCCGCTGACCCACTTCACCATCTCCAACCCGGGCCTCAAGGTCATCGCGGCGCAGGCCGACACCAACAACCGCCCGTTCGTGACCATCTCCAACATGGTGGACAAGATGAAGGACAACGAGGTGGGCGGCACGGTCACGCTGAGCCAGGTATTGGACCTGCTCGCGGACAAGGAGAACCCCACCGTCGCGGAGATCCGCGCGATGGAGATCGGCAGGGTATTCACCGTGGGCGAGATCCGGGAGATGCTGGAAAAGTCCGAGACCTTCAAGCAGCTGAAGGCGGAGCACCTGCCGGATCAGAATATCACCGTGGGGGACGTGCTCGACATGGTCGACGCCGCGGGCATCATGGAGAAGTACAAGGACGTGGAGCTGGGCGGCGTGACCACCGTGGGCGAGGCCGTGGACCGCATCGCAAGCCTGGACGACGTGCAGGCGCGGCGGGAGAAGAGCTTCACCGTCAAGACCACGCTGGGCAGGGTGATCGACCTGGTGGGCGCAAACAACGTCAAGGCGTTCCTGGAGGAAAAGGCTGCCGCGGCCAGCTACAAGGCCGACTATGAAATGAAGTGGGACAACATCGTCGAATACTGGCTGCACCTGTTGACGTTCATATTCGCGTTCGCGCTGCTGTCCACCATCACGCTGGAGTTTATCGACAAGGACAAGCGGTAGGCTGCCCGAGGCTTATCAACGATGAAGGACGGAGGATGATCCCATGAGACGTTTTATCGCAATGCTGCTGGCGGCGCTGATGCTGCTGTCCGGCGTGTCGGCGCTCGCCGGGAGCGAAACCTTTTACGAGGAGATGGGCTTTGCCCTCGATATGGACGACATACAGGGCCAGGCGCAGAACTGCGTGGCGCTGCAGCGCTACGGCGTCCTGATGCACGCGCCCTTCGCCGCCATGATGATCGTGATGTACTACGCGCTGCCCGTGGAGACCGTCAGGAGCGTCGAGGCCGAGATCGCCAAGGCCGAGGACGATGCGGAAAAGGCGATGCTGACCAACAGGCTTCAAATGATGGGCGACGGCGTGGGCGCCATTATCGTCACCAACGCCGGGTCCCTGGCCGACATAGGGATCGAATGGCCGCTGCCCGAGGGCTACGGGGTCACGGAGTTCGGCGCGGCGGGGGACTATCGCTGGTACTACATTTCGAGTCCCACGGACGCCCTGCTGGACGCCGTGGACGAAGTGGCGGAGGCCGGAGAAATGGAGATCGACCCGGAGGCGACGAAGCAGGCCGTGCTGGCGGATGCGGAGATGATCCGCGCCGGGATGCTTAAAAAGCTGAACGCCGCGCAGCTGTCCGAGCCCGTGGACAACGACACGGGCCACGTGGGCGAGGTGCTCAGCTTCGAGACCACCGATCTGGACGGCAATCCCGTCAGCAGCGCCGACCTTTTCAAGGATAATAAGATCACCATGGTCAACCTCTGGGGCACCTGGTGCGTCAACTGCATGGACGAAATGGCGGACCTGGCGGCGCTCCACACCCGGCTGCAGGCGAAGGGCTGCGGCGTCGTCGGCGTGGAGTACGAGGGCCAGCCCATCGAGGGGGCCGTGGCGGACAAAGCCCGCGAGGTCATGGCGCAGTACGGCACCAACTATCCCAACGTGGTCATCCCCGAGGACCATCCCATATTCGGCGAGGTCACCGGCTATCCCACCAGCTTCTTCGTGGACAGCGACGGCAGGATACTGACCTTCCCCATCGCCGGGGCCGCCGTGGAGCTGTACGAGCCCACCGTCGACAAGCTGCTGGTCGGTGAATCGGCGGAGGCTGTGCCCGAGGCTTTGCCCGAGGCCGAGGCCACCGCCAACGACAGCGGGGCGTATCGCGTCATCGTGCGCGACGCGGACGGCAACCCCGTGAAGGGCGTGGTCGTGCAGCTCTGCGACGACACCACCTGCGCCCTCCAGAAGACCAAGGCGGACGGCGTGGCGACCTTCGAGACGGAGGCGCAGAAGGTCTACGAGGTGCACGTGCTCAAGGCGCCGGAGGGCTATGCGGCCACGGATGCCGTCTATAAGACGCTGGATACCTTCTCCGACGTGAACATCACCCTCGATAAGGCGGGGTGACCGGAGAATGCAATGCGCAGGGGCGCCCGTCGGGCACCCCTGCGCATTATTTATATGCCTACCTGGACAGCCCCTTCATGCGGCGCTTGTCCTCGTACATGGCCTCGTCGGCGCGGACGAATACCGAATCGGGGGCGACGTCGGTCTCCTCGCAGGTGGCGAGGCCCTTGGCGATGGAGGGCCGCTGCCAGGGCTCGGCGGCGGACTGGCCCTGTTGGAGCTGCCGGTCCAGCTCGGCCATCAGGGCGTCCCGGTTGTCGTAGCTCTCGCCGGTGAGTATGGCCACGAACTCGTCCCCGCCGATGCGGAACACGGGGCTTCGCTTGAACACGCCGCAGATGATGCCGCAGCAGCACACGATGTACATGTCGCAGCGCTCGTGGCCGTATTCGTCGTTGATGCGCTTTAATACTAATTTCAGTCTAAAAATCAACCATCCTGCGGTGGCTTTTCCGCCATGGCTTCGTTGTCGGCCCTTGACTTGCCGCCAGCAAGCCTTCGTACCTCCGCCTTGCCATGACAAAAAATCCCCTCGCAGTCTGTCTAACTTTTAGACTGAAATTAGTATAAGTTGTTCAGGTCGAACATCACCAGGGCGTACTCCGCGTTGCCCTCGTACATGTCCTTTTGCAGGCCCAAGGCGGCGCGGTCGTAGGCGGTCTTGTTCTTCACCTGCGTCAGCGGGTCGGTGAAGGCCATGTTGTTTATGCTGGCCACGTAGCGCCTGAGGCTCGAGACCGTCACCTCAAAGGAGCGGGTCAGTATGCCCACCTCGTCGCCGCTGGGGTCGGGCAGGTCCACGTCCAGGTTGCCGTCGGCGATCTTGCGCGCGGCCTGGGTGAGGGATTCCAGCGGGTGGGTGATGCGGTTGGAGATGTGGATGATGAGATTCAGCCGTAGAAATTTGCCGCGGATGGATTGCATCGTCGTCAGCCTCCTTTGGGATCGGGCGGTATGGCGGGGGCATCAAAGCGGTTTCATTGTAGCATATTTCCGCGGCAAATTCACTAATAAATGCGCCGTATTACGACTGGCGGCATGGTCACGGATTGTTCAAATCCGTTTTAGTTTCGCGTTAGGTTGCCGTGCGATAATACAGGCGTCCCGAGGAGGGGACGAAATAACATCGCAAGGAGTTGAATATCATGAAACACTTTTTGACCGGAATGCTGCTCGCCCTGGCGCTGGTCGCGGCGCTGGTGGTCGGCATGGCGGCGGTGGCGGAGAACGCCGCGCCGGAGATGCCCGCCCTGGAGGCGACCCAGCCTGAGCAGACCCAGCCTGACCAGGCCCAGACCGGGCAGCCCCAGCCTGAGCAGACCCAGCCTGACCAGGGCGCCCAGCAGGACGACGCCGCGCTCCGGCAGGCCTACGACGCCTACCGCGCCGCGAGGCAGTCCAGCCGACAGGAGGCGCTGGAGGACGAGCTGAAGGGCTACGTCGAGGCGGGCAAGCTCACCCAGGAGCAGGCGGACCTGATCCTCAAGGATTCCAAGGAACGCGAGTCCCTGCGCAACGGCACCTGCCCCGACTGCGGCTATCAGTTCAAGAACGGCATGGGCAAGGGCGGCAGGATGAACGGCATGAACGGCGGCATGGGCCGCGGCAAGGGCGGCAGGATGAACGGCGGCAGGGGCATGTTCAATGGCCAGCAGCAGGGCGGCATGCAGATGCAGCCGGGCGCGCAGGCCGAAAGCTCCGCCTTCCTGCCGGAGATGCAGTTCACGCAGCAGCCGGACGGCCTCGAGGGCATCTGAGACGTTACCTACATCCGTGCGCCATCCCAGCGGTGGCGCATTTTTTCACTGGAAAAAGGGCTAAGCATGTGGTAATATGAAAACAAAGGCGGGTGAGGCTATGCGCATACTGTTTGCCGAGGACGACCGGGACCTGGCCCGGGCGGTGAAGGCGCTTTTGGAGCACTCCGGGTATTCGGTGGACGTGGTCCACAACGGACGGGACGCGCTGGAGTACGCGGAGGGCGGCGGCTACGACGGCCTGATACTGGACTGGATGATGCCGGAGTTGAGCGGCGTGCAGGTGCTGGAGGCGCTGCGGGAGAGGCGCGTGGCGTCGCCCTGCCTGATGCTGACGGCGCGGGACGCGGTGGAGGACCGGGTGCGCGGGCTGGACGCCGGCGCGGACGACTACCTGGCCAAGCCCTTCGCCACCACCGAGCTGCTGGCGCGGGTGCGGGCGCTGCTTCGGCGTAGGGGGGACTACGCGCCGGACGTGCTGCGCTTTGGGGACGTCGAGCTGGACCGGGGCAGCATGGCCCTGCGCTGCGGCGGGCAGGAGGTCCGGCTGAACAACAAGGCGTTTCAGCTGATGGAGATGCTCGCGGAGCACCCGAACGTGGTGCACACCATCGACCAGATCATGGAGCGCGTCTGGGGCTGGGATTCGGAGGCGGAGATCAACGTGGTGTGGGTGAACATCTCCTTTTTGAGGAAGAAGCTCAGGGCGCTGGGCGCGCACGTGGAAATCAGGGCCACCCGCGGGGTGGGCTATTCATTGGAGGCCAAATGATACGGGGCATACGCAGGCGGTTCATACGCATCGCGCTGGGGGTACTGGCGCTGGCCATGGTGCTGGTAACGGGGATCATCAACGTCGCCAACTGGGTCAATGTGCGCGCAGAGCTGTATGAGACCATGGAGGCATTGAGCCAGGGCCAGGGCCAGGGCGGCCAGTTCGGCAGGAAGGGCGGCAGGAACCGGCACATGCGAAACATGCTGGACGAGTCGCTCTATTTCACCGTGCTTTTGGACGGGGACGGCACGCCCGCGTTCCGGGACCGGTCCCGCATGGCGGACGCGGACGAGGCGGAGATCGACGCCATCGTCGCCGAGGCGCTCGGCACCGGGCGGGAGTCCGGCTTCTGCCGGGACCACCTGTTTTGCGTGTGCGAGCTGCGGGGGAGCCGGGCGATGATCTTTTTGAACTGCGAGACCAAGCTGACCCGGGTGCGTCGGCTGGCGCTGATCTCCGCGGCGGCCTGCGTGGGCTGCATACTGCTGGCGTGGGTGCTGGTGGCGCTGTTCAGCCGCCGGGCCATCAAGCCGCTGGTGGAGAACGCCGTGATGCAGAAGCAGTTCATCACCGACGCCGGGCACGAGCTGAAGACCCCGCTGACGGTCATCGCCGCCAACATGGACGTGCTGGCGCTGGAGACCGGGGAAAACGAGTGGGTCAGGAGCACCAGGAAGCAGGTGGCCAACATGCGGGGGCTGGTGAACGAGCTGATCTACCTGTCCCGGCTGGACGAGGAGGACGCCAGGCTCGGGCGCGAGGATATAGACCTGTCGAAGCTGGTGCGCGAGGCGGCGGAGCCGTTCGTCGGCATGGCGGAGTTCTCCGGCAAGTCGATGGATGTGGCGGTCGAGGACGGCATCCGCGTGACCGGGGACGCCGCCGCGCTGAACCGGCTGGTGTCGATACTCTGCGACAACGCCGTGAAATACGCCCCGGAGGGGGACACCATCGCCGTCGCGCTTAAACGGGACCGCAGGGGCGTGGCGCTCACCGCGGAAAACGGCCTGGCCGCGCCGCTTAGCCCGGAGGCGCTTTCGCACCTGTTCGACCGGTTCTACCGGGTGGACGCATCCCGCAGCAAGACAAGCGGCGGCTACGGCATCGGGCTGTCCGTGGCGCGGGCCATCGTGGAAAAGCACGGCGGCCGGATCGCGGCGAAGCAGTCGGGGGACGGGCAGAGGATAAAGTTCATATGCAGATTATAGGTCGTTTTACAGCTGGAATATGATGATCTCGTTCTTGAACACCTTGGACGCCGAATCGAAGTAGCGCTTGCCGTAGCAGGCCACCTGGATGCGCTCGCCGTCCTTGCGCTGTATGGCGTGCCGCAGGTAGACCATGCTGCCGTGGGTGAACTGCTCGCTGACCTGCAAGAGGTAGTAGCTCCTGTCCTCCACGGGGATGAGCTCGAACTGGGTCATGCGGCCCACGGCCTCCGAAACGGGATAGCCGGTGATCTCCTCGAAGCGGGCGTCCGCCTCGATGATGACGCTGTTTAAGTCCAGTATGTAGCGGCTGTACGCGATGGGCACCGCGAAGCCGCTGCTGTTGGCGTCGAGGGCGGGCAGGGCGGCCTCCCCGCCCTCCTCGGCCCGCACCTTCTCGCCCAGGCTCAGCTCCGGGTTCTCAAAGAGCATGTTGAGGAACTCCCGGGCCAGCGCCGGGTCGAACTGCGTGCCGGCGTTTACGCGGATCTCCTCCTGCGCGGCCTCCGGCTTGAGCGCCTTGCGGTAGGCGCGGTCGTTCACCATGGCGTCGTAGGCGTCCACGATGGAGATGATGCGGGACAGCACCGGGATGTCCTCGCCCGCCAGCCCCCGGGGATAGCCCTTGCCGTCCCAGCGCTCGTGGTGGTCCAGCACCATCTCGGCGATGGGCTTGAGCTCGTCGGAGGACATGGCGATCTGATAGCCCTTCTCGGGATGGGTGCGCAGCACCGCCCACTCCTGATCCTCCAGCTTGCCCGGCTTGTTGAGGATCTCCAGCGGTATGCCGATCTTGCCGATGTCGTGAAGCAGGCACAGTAGCTCGAGCTGCGCCAGCTCCGCGTCCGTCAGGCCGATGCGGCGGCCCAGCATGGCGCCCATGCGCTGGGTGCGGAGCACGTGGTCCTCCGTGTCGGCGTCCGCCTCCTTGAGCGCCCGCACCAGCGAGGCCAGCGCCTGGGAGCGCGTGGAGCCGGGGCTCAACAGCTTTTTGAGCTGTATGCTGCGGTAGGCGGTCTCCAGCGCCTGCGCCAGCGTCCGGCCCTCGTTGGCGCTCAGGCCGAAGAGCACGTCGCCGCCGTAGTCGTCCACGACGGCCTTCGCGGTCTGCGCGAGGTCCGCTTCGCGGACGCCGGGGCAGAGGGCGATCAGGTACGCCTCGATGCCCCTGAGAAATACCGCGTCCCCGGGCAGCTCGCGGATCATGATCTTCGCCAGTTCCCGGATGCGCTTATCGCCCTCGTCGCGGCCCAGCTTGCGGTTGACGTCCTTTAAGCCGATGATGTCGAAGGCCGCCACGGCGGTGGGCGTCGGGAAGCGCTCGGCGTTGTCCGTGACGTAGCTGAAATCCTTGGCGTACTCAAAGCCCGTGGTGATGTCCTTGTCCCGGGAGATGTCGGTGAACACGAACAGCCGGCCGACCGTGCCGCCCCGCTCGTCCGTGAGCCGCCGGTAGTCGCACCGGAGGGGCACGCAGCCCTCGATGTCGCACTGCGCGCTGAACTGGTCCCCGCCCTGGGGCGCGATGCCGCAGGTCCCCAGGAACCTCGCGCAGGGCATCTTCACGTCCAGGGAGACGCCCTTCAAAAGCGCCGTCGCGCGCCGGTTGGCCATGATCAGCTCGTCGGTGTAGTCGAACAGCACGACGCCCTGGTTCACGTTCTCCATGGCCATGCGGGCCAGCGAGTTCAGCATGTCGTTTTCGCGGTAGTCGTAGGCGGTCCAGTACATCAGGTAGAGGCCCAGGCTGTAGCCGGGGATGGAGCAGTCCACCTTGGTGAAGAAGGATTCCCGGTCCTGGAACAGGAATATGGCGTTGATGGCCACCACCAGGGCGATGGCCGCGATGATCAGCAGGTATTGCTCCCGGTACTGCCGCGGGCACTTCGCGGCGCGGTAGATCAACACGATCAGCGTGACCGCGATGATGAAATAGGTGAACACCAGGTGGATGACGTAGGGGGTGTTCATGCGGTAGTTGACGCCCACCGGGTCGAGGATCTCAAAGGTGACCGCCGTGCCCGTGAATATGTTCACCAGCAATACCGAGATGTCCACGGCGCTGAACACGCGGATAGCGTTGTTGATCAGGTGGCTGTCCCGCCGCCCGATGACGCCCGTCACCAGGAAGGTGAAGTAGGCCAGGCTGACCAGCATGCAGTCGATGCCTATGAACACCAGGTTGGAGGAGACGTTGACCAGCAGCGGGTTTTTGGTGTTCACGCTGACCAGGTACATCAGCGTGATGAAGCCCGCGAAGGTCGCCGACCAGCCCAGCGCGCGCCCGACCTTGCCCGGCTTTTTGAACGCCTTCCAGGCAAAGTGGAAGTCCACAGCGGACAGCAGAAGCGCGATCAGCGTGTAAGATCTGAGATACGTCTGGGACATTTCGTTTCCCTCCTTCGCGGGGTCCATTGCAAAAAACATCAAAAAGCGTTATAATGAGCTTGATGAAACCACTGTGAAAAGGGGATGGCGGCATGGCACACCAGCTGTTGAACCCATTCGACCACCGGCAGGTGATGCAGAAGCCGGAATTTGAGATATTCCACTACAACAACCCCGCGATCTGCTCCTGCCCGCCGCATCAGCACGACTTCTTCGAGCTGTTCTACCTGATGGGCGACGGGGTGGACGAGATCGTGGACGGCCTGCGCTACACGCTGCACCAGGGGGACATCATGCTGGTCTCCCCGGGGCAGATGCACCGCCCGGACGTGCCGGGGCGGGTGCGCAGCGTGGAGCGCTTCGTGCTGTGGCTCAATGTGGACTACGTGAAGTCCATCGTCAGGGTGCTGCCCCACACCCGCTACACCCTGTTGGGGGATCTGAGGGGGCGCAACATCATACAGGCCGACGGCGAGGCGGACGTGGCGATTAAGCAATTACTGCTGGCGCTTCACCGGGAGGCGGACCAGGAATTCGCCGACAGCGCCCAGCTGTGCCGCGCCATCGTGTCCCAGATACTGATCTATTGCAGCCGGAGCATGGCCCGGGCGGCGGACCGGCTGGCGCCCAAGGCGGAATTGCGCTACCACGAGATCATGCAGGTGTACGAGCACATCATGTTCCACCTGCGCGACGATTTGAGCGTCTCGGGGCTGGCGGACCGGTTCTTCATGGACAAGAACACATTGACCCGCCAGTTCAAGCGCCAGGTGGGCATGACCCCCGGCGAGTGCATCCGCTGGCTCCGGCTGGAGAACGCGCGGCAGCTGATATTAAGCGGCACGCCCACCCAGACCGCCTGCGTGGAGTGCGGCTTTTCCGATTACAGTGCGTTCTACCGCGCCTTCCGGCAGGCCTACGGGCTCAACCCGAGGGATTACGCCGCGCGGGAGCGGGAAGCAGTCGTGTGATGAATCACAGCCACGTTACTTCGCCGCTCTTGATGTCGTAAACCGCGCCGCGGACGTCGGCGCTGGGCAGGGCCTCGCGGATGCGGTCCACGCCGCTGAGCGCGTTGAGGCGGCAGGCCTTGTCCGGGTCCTTTTCCGCGCCGATGGCCTTTATTATGCCGTCCGTGATGGCGCAGATGTAGCCGTGGGCGTGCCCCTGCAGCGCCGCGCCCACCGCGCCGCAGCCGGTGTGGCCCAGCACGACCACCAGCGGGCACCCAAGGTGCTCCACGGCGTACTGCACGCTGCCCAGCATCTGGTCGTCGGGCACGTTGCCCGCCGCGCGGATGACGAACAGGTCGCCCAGGGTGGCGTCGAATATCGCCTCCGGGATGACCCGGGAGTCTGAGCAGGTGATGACGACGGCGTAGGGGCGCTGGCCCTCCGCGGCCAGGCGGTGGCGCAGGGCGGCGTCGGCGTTCTTGACGTAGCGCCGGTTGCCCTCGATGAGGCGTTCGATCATGGGTTTTCCCTCCGTCATGTGTTTTGCTCGGGCGCGCTGCCCGTCTCAATAATGCCCCGCAGGGTGTCCTTCAACAGGTCGATGTCCACGGGCTTGGACAGGTGCGCGTTCATGCCCGCCGCCAGGCACTGCTTGACGTCCTCCTCGAAGGCGTTGGCGGACAGGGCGATGATCGGTATGGCCTTCGCGTCCGGGTGGCTGAGGGCGCGGATCTCCCGGGTGGCGGTCAGGCCGTCCATCACGGGCATGCGCATGTCCATCAGTATGGCGTCGAAGTGCCCCGGCGCGCTCTCGGAGAGCATCTCCACGGCCCTCTGCCTTTACCTCGGTCACGTAGCGCAGGTCCTTCTCCTGGCACTGGCCGCCGATGATGATGTTGATCTGCTCCAGAAGCTCGGGGAAGGAGAATACCTCCGATTTGAGGGCCATGCGCCCGGTCTCGATGCGGCTCATGTCCAGTATGTCGTTGACGATGGAGAGCAGGTGCCGGGCGCTGGCGCCGATCTTGTTCAGGCCGTCCCGGGTGCGGGGGGAGATGCCCTCGTCCCGCAGTATGATGCTGTCCAGGCCGATGATGGCGTTGATGGGGGTGCGGATCTCGTGGCTCATCCGGGACAGGAACTGGGACTTGGCCCGGCTGGCGCTCTCGGCGGCCTCCGCCGAGGCGACGGCGCGGTTCCTGGCGCCCTGGGTGTAGATCACCCTTATGAACATGACGGCCTCCAGCACCGTCAGCAGGGCCAGTATGCTCAGTATGATGATCAGGGGCCGGTAGAACACGCGGGTGTTGATCATCGACACGGCCTGCCAGCCGCCCTCGATGCGCTCGGTGAACACGATGTACTTCTGGCTTTGAAGCGCAGCTCGAATTGCGGGTCGGTCTCGCCGTAGAGCCGCCCGGCCAGCGCCGCGCCCAGGGTGTCCTTCTCATCCAGGTAGTCCTTGCCCAGCTCGGCGCTGTCGGAGTGGGCGATGACGAAGCCGCCCTTGTCCAGCACGATGCCGAAGCTGCCGGGCGTCTGCCGGGCGATCTCCTGGGTGACCTCCTGGATGTAGCTCAGCGTGACGTCCAGCGCGATGACGCTCACGCCGTCGGACAGCCGCTTGGCCATGGTGGTGAGCACGGTCTTGGTCTGCTCGTCCAGGTAGGGCCTGACGAAGGTGATGTCGCTGTCGTCCGAGACGGTCTCCAGGTACCAGGGGCGCTGGGTGGGCACGTAGTCCTCGTCCGGCACCCAGCCGTCGCCGTCGCAGTACTCGCCGTTGATCCAGCCGTAGAGGCCGGTGTAGTCCTTGTCGATGGCCTTTTTGATGCTGAGGGACTCGGCGGTGAGGTAATCCAGTATCTCGCGGTTCGGCTTGCCCTCGCGGATCATCTCGTCCACCACGTGCCCGGCGAGCTTCACGATGTTTTTGCGCACCAGCAGATAGCCGTCGAACGCCTTGGCGGACTGCACGGCGTTCACCCGGCCCTGGAGGTAGATGCCCTCCTTGGTGGTCTGATAGAACCGATAGCCCCCGACGCACGTCGCCGCGACGGTGAACAGGAACACCAGCGTGGTGGCGATGACGCCCCTGGTCCCGATGCTTTTGACGATATCGCGGAAAGTACCCTTCTTCTCCATAGCCATCATGTCTCCTCGGTTTGCGGTGAACGGCTTCTCCTATCCAAATTGTGCTGTCATCCACGCCTTCACGGCGTCGAGCACCTGATCCAGGTGGCGGTGGTAGCAGTGATCGTCCCCGTTGATCAGCTTAACCGTGCCGTTTTTATAGCGTTTGGCGGCGTCGATGCCCACCCGCACCGGGACGGACTCGTCGTCGTCGCCGTGGACGATCAGCACGGGGCCGTCGTAGCGGTCGATGGCGTCCTCCACGCGGATGGTCTGGGCGACGCGCAGGTAGTTGCCGCCCAGGGTCTTATCGTCGAAGGCGAGTTCCTCCGGGATGTTGTCGGGATCGAAGGGGATGCCCAGCATCTCGCCGCGGCGGCAGATCTCCGGGATCATGGCCGCGGGGGAGAGGGGGATTAGCCCCCGGATCAGCTCCCGGCGCATGGCGGCGGCCAGCATCACCAGTAGCCCGCCCTGGGAGTGGCCGCAGAGGTAGATTTCCTTCACAAAATCAAGCCCCCGGGCGTAGTCGATCACCGTCAGGGCGTTGGTCATCCACTTGAACAGCGTGTGGTCGCGGAAGGCGCCGTCGCTGTGGCCGTGGCCGTACATGTCCACGCGCAGGGTCGCGTAACCGAGGGCGTTGAAGGTCCCCGAGACGGCGGTGATGTGGGTCTCCTCTATGTGGCCGGTGAAGCCGTGGATGACGATGACCAGGCGGTCGCTGCCCTCCGGCACGTCGAGCCTGGCGTTCAGGCGGATGCCGTCGTCCATGATGTAGAATTGGCTGCTGCGCATGCGCAAACCCTCCTCCCCCGGTTAAGCTATAACTTTATTTTATCACACATCCCTCCGTTGGGCAATCGCAAATATTGCGTTTATGTCGCCGGGATTGTGAAATGGGGCCTGATTTCGGGGAAGGCGTGGACGCGGGGGAGGATGTGTGGTAGAATGGAGGGAAGGTATGAATATGATCGGTGAGGTGAACATATATGCCCTTTGAAATCGTGCGAAACGACATAACGAAGATGAAGGTGGACGCCATCGTCAACGCGGCGAACCGCTCGCTGCTGGGCGGCGGGGGCGTGGACGGGGCGATCCACCGCGCCGCGGGGCCGCAGCTGCTTCAAGAGTGCCGGACCCTGGGCGGGTGCGAGACCGGGCAGGCGAAGATCACCCGGGGCTATCGGCTTCCCGCAAAATACGTGATCCACACCGTGGGGCCGATCTGGCGCGGCGGGCGGCACAACGAGCGCGAACTGCTGGCGGCGTGCTACCGCAATTCGCTGGCGCTGGCCGTCGAATACGGCTGCGAGAGCGTGGCGTTCCCGCTGATCTCCGCCGGGGCTTACGGCTATCCCAAGGCGGAGGCCATGGACGTGGCGGTGGAGAGCATCGCCCGGTTCTTGCAGGAACACGAGCTGACGGTCTATTTGGTGGTGTTCGGGGGCGCGGAGTTCCTCGAGGGGAAGAAGCTGTTTCGGGATGTCCGGGCGTACATCGACGACGTCTACGCGGAGACCCACGTCAATAAAGGCGTCGAACGCTCCCGGCAGATGCTTTGGCGGCAGGAGGAGGAGGCCGCCCAGGGCCTGGACGAGGCGTTCGGGGCGGTATACGGCGACGCCGGCATGGAGGACAGCGCCCCGATGGCGCAGCCCTCCGCCGGCAAGCCCGACTGGGAAAGCTTGCTCCGGCAGACCGACGAGGGCTTCTCCGAGGCGCTCATGCGGCTCATCGACGAGAGGGGGCTGACCGACGCCCAGTGCTACAAGCGGGCCAACGTGGACCGGAAGCTGTTCAGCAAGATCCGCTCCAACCCCGCTTACAGGCCCAGCAAGCCCACCGTGTTCGCCTTCGCCGTCGCGCTGGAGCTCACGCTGTCCCAGACGCAAAGCCTGCTGGCCCGGGCGGGCTTCGCGCTGTCCCACAGCAGCAAATTCGACATCATACTGGAGTACTTCATCAAGACGGGCAACTACGATGTGTTCGAGATCAACGAGGTGCTGTTTCAGTTCGATATGCCGCTGCTGGGGTCGGGGGCGACGGGAATATAAAAAATGTCGCCTGCCGGGCGACCGAATCCCTCCCGATTTTGTGTATGATGAAGCTGTCCGCGAAGGGCAATGTCATCAACCGAGGCATCATTCCAGGCGACGGGCGATGAGGGCATCGCCCCTACGCATGGATTCGTGCACACCCGTAGGGGCGATCCCATGATCGCCCGCTTCCCCGGGTGGATGGCATTGTCCCCGCGAGAGGACGCCCATCAAACATAAAACCGGGAGGGATTTACATGAAAAAGAACCTGACGGAAATGGTGTTCATACTGGACAGGAGCGGCTCAATGGCGGGGCTGGAGGCCGACACCATCGGCGGCTTCAACGGCATGATCGAGCGCCAGAAAAGGGCGGAGGGGGAGGCGCTGGTGTCCACGGTGCTGTTCTCCGACAGGAGTGCGGTCATTCACGACCGGGTGGCGATTCAGAAGATCGCGCCGTTGACGGACCGCCAGTATTGCGTGGGCGGGTGCACCGCGCTGATCGACGCCATCGGCGGCGCGATTCACCACATCGCAAACGTCCACAAGTACGCCCGCGAGGAGGACCGCCCGGCGCACACCGTATTCGTGATCACTACGGACGGCATGGAGAACGCCAGCCGACGCTACACCGGCGACGAAGTGAAGGCCATGGTGAAGCGGCAGAAGGAGAAGTACGGCTGGGAGTTTCTGTTCCTCGGCGCGAACATCGACGCCGTGGAGACCGCCGGGCGCTTCGGCATCGACGAGGACCGCGCGGTGACCTTCCTGAACGACGCGCGGGGCCAGGCCCTCAACTATCGGGCCGTCGGCGACGCGGTGTGCCGGGTGCGCGCCTGCGCGCCGCTGGGCGCGGACTGGAAGCGCGACATCGAGGCCGACTATGAGGCGAGAGGCGGGGAAGGTTTGGAATGACGGCGTAGGGGCGCCCATTGGGCGCCCCTACGGCGGGTTTGGATGTTCAGCCGTCCTTGCGGCACAGGGCGTCGGCGCGCTCGAACACGGCGACGACGCTGCCCGTGCCCTCGTAGCGGGCCATGCCGCAGGCGATCACGGGGCCGTCGGCGGCGCGGTTTCGGGCGTTTATTTTTTCGAGGTCGGCGAGCAGCTCGTCGACGCAGGCGTAGTCGTGGCCCTGGGCGATGGCGGCGAACTGGTCCCCGGTCACCCGGAACACCGGGCTGTGCTTGAAGGTCTCGCAGATGACGGCGCAGGCGTCGCGTATGAGCTTGTCGCCCGCCTCGCGGCCCCGGGTCTCGTTGACCTGGGCCAGGCCGCACACCCGGCACAGCACGATGGCGTATTTGATGGTCTGGCCGTCCTCGATCTGCCGGGCGAGGGCCTCCGACATGCTGTCGTAGGCGGTGCGGTTGCGCACGCCGGTGAGGGCGTCCAGGTTCGCGCGGGTGCGGGCGGCGGAGAGCTTGCGCTCGTAGTCCTGCTCGCGGCGCACCTGCTCGTCCACGTTGCGGATGCCCACGATCAGTTGCGGGCCGTCCTGCTCCTCCACCTGCGCGATCTGGGCGGTGACGTACTGGGGCCTGCCGTTTAACATCATCCTGTATTGCAGCACGAACAGCCCGCTCTTTTCGATCTCCTCCATGACCCTTTCCCGGGTCATCAGCGCCCGGAACTTGCCCAGGTCCTCGGTGTAGACGTGCTTGGCGCTCTCCCTGTGGGACTGCCCGAAGAAGTCCTCGCCCGCCTTGGCCAGGCCCAGCCCGGAGTACTCGCCGGTGGCGCTGTACTCGGTGTAGCGGCCCGTGACCGGGTCCACCGTGTAGATGCAGATGTAGCCCTTCGCCAGGGCGTTGATGCGCGCGTAGGTGGTCTGCTCGGCCAGTATGCGGGCCATTTCTTCTTTTTGGCGCACCTGGGCGTCCACGTTGCTCACGCCGATGATGATGTGGCTGTCGTCCCCCTGCATGCGCACCGCCTTCATATTGACGTAGGTGGGCACGCCGCCCATGAGCAGGCGGTAGGTGAGGGTGAACTTGCCGTGGGCGTCCAGCGTCTTCAGCAGGTTTTCGCGGGTGAAGGATTCGAGGAACAGCGCCCGGTCGTCCTTGTGGATGAACAGCTGGGCGTCCTTGGCGCTGGCCCCGAAGAAGTCCGCGCCCCGGCGCTCCACGGCCAGGTTCTCCCGCCCGGGGTCGGAGGTGTACTCGATGAACCGGTCGGTGTCGGTATCCACGTAGTAGAGGTTGATGTAGTCCGAGGACAGCGCCTGGCTGATGTTGGCGAAGCTGGCCCCGCCCTCCCCGGTGTCCTCCATGACCGCCAGCACGGCGACGGCGATGGCCGCGGTGTCCGTGACGGGATTGACCGCCACGCGCCGTATGAAGGAGTGTATGGTGGTCTTTTCGTCGATGGGCTCGTCCACGATGGCGCGGTTGCCGTCGCGGCTGCAGCGCAGCACCGCGCCGATGAAGGCGGCCCCGCGGCTGTCGGGCAGGCCGGTATCGTCCAGCAGCATCTCGACGGGCCCCGTGACGCCGAACACGCGCTGCATGAAGTCGCGGTAGGACCGGTTGCAGCGGGCGTAGCGCGCCTTGTCGCCGTTGACCTCCATGATGGCCATGGGCAGGGTGTCGAAGAAGCGGCGCAGGGCGTCGTCGCCCTCGCCCTCGCCGGCGATGACGGCCATGTCGTAGAGGTTGATGCGGCCCAGCGTGGCGTAGTATTCCGATTCCTCCGGGTTCTCAAAGCCGATGTCGCCGCCGTGCTCGAAGCGGGAGAGTATCTCGCTGAAGGGCATGGGCTTGCCGTAGTAGTAGCCCTGGATCTTGGTGCAGCCGATCTCCTTGAGGAACTCCGCCTGCGCCTCCTGCTCCACGCCCTCGCACACGGTCTCGACGCCCAGGCCGATGGCCATCTTCGTCAGCTCCGTGAGTATGATCTTGCCCTCGTCGCTGCTGTCGAAGCGCTCCATGAAGCGCATGTCGAACTTGATGAGGTCGAAGTGTATGTTCTGCAGCACGTCCAGCGAGGAGTAGCCGCTGCCGAAGTCGTCCATCCACACCTTGAAGCCCAGCGCCTGGAAGCGCTCGATCTGCGCCTTCATGAAATCGAAGTCGCTGCCGATGACGCTCTCGGTGATCTCGATGGTCAGCATGGAGCGGTCGATGCCGGCGTCGTCCACGCGGCGGCGGATCTCCTCCACGATGTCGCAGCTGTCGAAGTCCGCCCGGGACAGGTTCACCGACTGGGGCACCACGTAAAGGCCCGCCTCGGCCTGCTTTTTCATCTTCAAAAGCACCTGCTCCACCACGTACAGGTCCAGCTTGTAGATGAGCTTGGAGACCTCCAGCGCGGGGATGAACTCGGCGGGGGACAGATAGCCCATGACCGGGTCGATCCAGCGGGACAGGCACTCCTCGTCACACACCTGGCCGTTGGCGGCGCGTATGATGGCCTGGTAGTACACCGCGATCCAGCCCTCCGCGAGGGCCTGGTCCAGGTGGTTGACGATGTAGCGGAAGCGGTCGCCGCTTTTGAGCATGTCCTCGTCAAACCAGCGGATGGCGGAGACGAACGCGCCCCGGTGCTGGTCGCAGGCGTACTTGGCGCGGTCGCAGGCGATGGTGATGCTCGTGTCCTCCAGCCGGTCCGGGTAAACGCCCACGCAGACGGGCAGCGTGCGGCCCTCGTTGGCGCCCTGGACGTCCGCGAAGACGGCCTGCACCGCATCCTCCAGGCCCCTTTCGCCGGTCAGCACCGCGAAGTGGTCCTGGCTGATGTGGCCCAGCGGGCGGTCGCTGTAATGCCGGGAGAGTATGTCGGCGAACGCGCGGATCAGGCGGTCGCCCTCGTCAAAGCCGTACTGCCGGTTGAACTGCTTCATGCCGACGAGGTTGAAGTACAACACCGCCGACGGTTCGCCCGCCTCCGCGAGGCGCATCCGCTCCCGGTGGGCCAGGTTGAAGAAGTAGCGCATGTTCGGCAGGCCTGTGAGCTTGTCGGTGTAGATTTGGTGGTTCAGCTCGTCGAAGTACGCCTTCTGCTGGTCGCGCATGCGCATGAAGGCGTCGGTCAGCGTGCCCACCTCGTCCCTGCCGCCGTAGTCCAGCGCCACGTCGAAGTCCCCGGCGGCGAGGCGGCGGGACGCGGCGGTGAGCCGCTGGAGGGGGCGGGTGATGAAGCGCATGGCGAACAGCAGCAGCACCGCGAACAGCGCGATGATGCCCAGGGACACGGGCAGTATGACCCGCACCAGCCGCGTCCAGGCGGCGTTGATCTCCGACACCGGGGCGGTGATGATCAGCTTCATGCCGTTGGACAGCGTGGTGAAGGAGAGCTGGCGCTGCTCACCCTTGAAGGTGTAGCGTATGAGCGCGTCGCCGTTGTCGGCCTGGCGCAGCTTTTCCGCGAGCCCGGGGATGGCGGAGACGTCGGTGCTGCCGTCCATGTCGGGGTCCGGGTGGGAGAGCACGCGGCCGTCGGCGTCGTACAGGCTGGCGAAGCCGGTCTTGTAGACCCGTATGTCCCTGATCTGCTCCGCGAGCGTCTCAAAGGGGATGTCCATGCCCAGCACGCCGATGAAAGCGCCCGACTTGTAGATGGGGACGATGTAGGAGTAGGTCCACAGCTCGTCCAGGAAGTGGGCGGAATAGGGGCCCACCCAGGAGGGACGGCCCCGCCGGATGGGGGTGTAGTACCAGGTGGTGTGGGCGATGTCCTCCGGGTCGAGCTCCCGGGCGTCCAGCGGCGGCTGGGCGTCGAAGCCCGTCTTGCCCACCCGGGAGTAGAAGAAGCCGTGCTCGGTCAGGGAGATGTCGGGGCTGATGCAGTAGTAGTAGGTCACCACGCCGTGGGTGTGGCTCGCCACGCTGGCGAAGGCCTCCTGGATGCGGGCGCAGTGGTCGGCCATGTAGGCGTCCAGCCGGGCGACCTGCTCCGGCGTGCGGGCGTTTTCGCGGGCGTAGGACCCCGCCACGCCGCACTCCACCAGCACCGCGCTGTCCAGGGAGTCGTTGGCCATGTTGCCGGCCATCTCCACGGACTGCTCGATGCTCTCGATGTACTTTTCAAGCGTCTTGCGCGTGTCCTGACCGATCAGGTTCATGGTCTCCACGGACCGGCGGTCGCTGGACTCCCTCAGCGGGAAATAGCATGCCGTGAACGCGCAAAGCAGGCTTGTGAGTATGGCGACGATGGTGATCGCCGTGATTTTGACGCGGATCGAATGCATCACTTCAGCTCCCGAATGATCATTGCGTGTCACGAATGGTAAAATCGCGGTACCGGTTCTTCACCGAGCCGTTCCAGGAGGACTGTATGCCCGAGGCGCGCTCGGAGGTCACGTAGTAGCGCAGCCGGGAGAACAGCGGTATCCAGGCGGCGTCCTCCTGCACGATCTTGCGCTCCAGCTCCCGGTATTCCTCGAGCCGGGCGTCGGCGTCCACGATGCGGCGCGCCGCGCGCACGCGGGCCATGACGTCCTCGTCCTGGTAGCACAGGCTCCTGAAGCGCGCGTTGTCGCGGCTGCCGAAGAAGGTGTAGATGAAGTTGTCGGGGTCGTTGTAGTCCGCCGTCCAGGTGGCGGAGTAGCAGGCGAGGCCGCCGCTCTTGCGAAGGCGCATGAACTCGTCGTCCTCCAGCACCTCGATGTCGGCGTGTACGCCGCACTTTTCCCACATGGAGACCACCATGCGCATGAGGGTCATCTCCCACTGGGTGGAGGCGGCGTTGACGCTGACGGTCAGGTCGAAGCCGTCGGCATAGCCCGCCTCCGCCAGCAGCGCTTTGGCGCCGTCCGGGTCGTAGGGGATCGCGGGCAGGTCCGGGTTGAAGCCGTACAGCCCGTGGGGGTAGATGCCGTTTTCCACCGACCCCCGGCCGCTGTACACCGCGTCCAGCAGCAGCACCCGGTTCAGCGCCAGCTGCAGCGCCTTGCGGACGCGCGCGTCGCCGAGGGGTTCGACGGTTTCATTTAAGGCGATGTAGGTCGTGCCGATGCGGGGCACCGTGTACAGCCGGTCCTGGTAGATGTCGCCGTGGATGAAGTATTCCACCGAATTGCCCACCTCGTCCAGGTCCAGCACGTCCAGGCCGCCGGACTCGAACAGCATGCGGATCTCCTCGGGCTCCGTCATGAACCGCAGGTTGAGGCCCGCGCATTTGGGCGCGCCCTCCCAGCAGTCGGGGTTGGCGGTGAGCACCATGCCCTGCCCGGGCACCCATTCCCGCAGGATGAAGGAGCCCGTGCCGACGGTGCAGGCGGGGTCGAGGCCGAAGCGGTCCCCGGCGGCGCGGGTGGTGTCCTCGTCCAGTATGGAGGCGCCGGGCATGGACAGGCAGGCCAGAAACGCCTCGAAGGGCTGCCGGAGGGTGATGGCGAAGGTCAGGTTGTCGATGATCTCAAAGCCCTCCAGCGCTTCCGCCTCGCCCTTGATGAGCTTGTCCGCGCCGAGGATCTCCTCGGCGATGTCGCGGTTGCAGGAATCGGGGTGGGTCAAAAGCCTGTGGAAGGTGTAGGCCACGTCCGAGGCGGTCAGCGCCGCGCCGTTGCTGAAGCGCACGCCGTCGCGCAGGCGGAAGGTGTAGCGCCGCCCGTCGTCGGAGACCTCCCAGGATTCCGCGAGGGCGGGGCGGATCGTCACCGCGCCGTCTGCGTCGCTGTCCATCTCCACCAGGCGGTTGAACACGTTCTGGGCGACGGTGTAGTGGATCGATGTGCACTGGAAATCCACCGTGTCGGGCTCATCCTCCACGGCGGTGAGGAAAAGGGAGGTGTCCGGGGCGGAATCCGGCGCGGCCGGAGCGTCCGGCGCGGCCTCCGGGCGGGGGCCGCAGGCGCACAGCATGAGCGCCGTCAGCAGAAGGAGTATCAGCGCGCGGTGGGATGCCGTTTTCATGGAGACCTCCTTTATACTGTTGAAGGGACATTTACCAACAAATTCCGACTTATCATATAAACCCAATAATAACCTCATTTTTATTATACCAGACAAAGCCTCTCATTGTCTGTTGTTTTTTTGTGAAGCGTAAGCAACAAATCCTTCGGAAATATCGCGGGAGGGGCATTTTCCTCTTGCAATGAAAGGGAAAATCAGGCATAATATAGTTGGATGAATATGGGGGAAGGAGACATTCCCGCCATCGGATGATTTATACAGCAATCGAAAGGTGATCGTCATCATGAAACGGGCGAAGCGATGGAATATCCCGGGCGCCGCTTGGGCGGTACTGCTCGCGGCGCTTATGGCGCTCATGCCGCTGGGCATGGCCGAGGAGGAGGCGCCGATGTACGTCAGAAATGAATGGAACTATGTGGACGGCTCGATGGACGTGTCCGGCGGCATTCCGGAGGACGCCACCGGGCGGCTGGGGCGCATCCGCGCGCTGGGCCGGCTGACCGTGGCCACGGAGCCCTACTTTCCGCCGCAGGAGTTTATCGACGAGGGCAAGGCGGGCCAGGAGCGCTTCGTCGGCGCGGACATGGAGCTCGCCCGGCTGATCGCGGAGCGCATGGGGGTGGAGCTTCAAATCGTTCCGCTGGAGTTCACCGACGTGCTCTCCGGCGTGGCCGACGGCAAATACGACCTGGCCATCTCCGCGCTGTCCTTTACCTCCGGGCGCGCGGCGGTGATGGAGATGTCCAAGGGCTACTATTTCACCCACGAGCCGGCCTCCAGCGGGCTGGTGATCCGGGAGGCGGACGCGGAGAAGATCCGCAGCGTGGAGGACCTGTCCGCCCGGGACATCGTGGCCCAGAGCGGGTCCCTGCAGGAGAGCATGGCCGTGGAGAACATACCGTTCTACCGCAAGTTCCGCAGGCTGCCCGCCGTGGACGACGTGTTCGCCACGGTGATGGCGGACAAGGCCGACGCCGGCATACTGGACGTGGAGAACGCCCGGGCCTACATCAACAACCATCCGGGCTGCGGCCTGATGATCGTGCCGGACGTGTACTTCGATCTGCAGCCCCAGTTCGAGGGCGACCGGGTGGCGGCGCCCAAGGGGGAATTGGAGCTTATGTACTTCGTCAACGGCGTGATCGACGAGGTGGTCGCGTCGGGTCAGTATGACCGCTGGTTTGAGGATTACGCCCGGTACGACGCCGCGCAGCACTGAGCTGCGCCCGCGTGCCGAAGGAGGTCGTAACGGATGAAGAAATGGAAAATATGGCAGATCGCGCTGTTCACGGCGCTGTGCGTGCTGCTCAACATCGGCGGGCGGCAGCTGGCGAACTGGCTTCAGCTGCCCATGTGGCTGGATTCGTTCGGCACGGTGCTGTGCGCCTGCATCGCCGGGCCGCTGGGCGGGGCCATGGTGGGCCTGACGTCCAACCTGGCCTACAGCGTGGTGGTGCGCATATCGGTGGCCTACTCGATCACCAACATCGTGCTGGGCGTCATCGTGGGCATCGTGGCGCGCAAAAACTGGTTTGACCAGCTCTACGGCTTCATGAAGGCCACCACGCTGGCGGTGGTGGCGGCGCTGATCGTGTCCGTGCCGCTCAACTACCTGTTTGCCGGGGGCTATACCGGCAACGTGTGGGGCAACGCCGTGATCGATTACCTGACCGAGAAGGGCTGGCCGTCCTACGTGTGCGGCATACTCGGCCAGCTGGCCATAGAGTTCGCCGACAAGACGGTCACCATGCTGGCGGTGTACCTGGTGCTGCTGGCGCGGCGGGCGCGCAACAGCCATGAGGAGGCCACGGAGATGTCCGGGTCCGGCAAGGCGGTCGCGGCGCTTCTGCTGTGCGTGGCGCTGGGCGCGTGCGTCACCCCCGGCCGGGCGGAGGAGATCGTGATGGAGCCGGAGGAGGAATCCGCCTACACCGACGCCGTCGACTACAACGACTACGTGCAGAGCGTGTACAGCAGCAGCAACGGCCTGCCCTGCGGCGAGGCCAACGACATCGCCCAGACCAACGACGGCGTGCTGTGGATCGGCACCTACGCCGGGCTGTACCGCTACAACGGGCGGGAGTTTCGGTGGGTGGACAACTACGATTCCGTGCGCAACGTCAACTGCCTGTACGTGGACGAGGAGGGCCGGCTGTGGATCGGCACCAACGACAACGGCCTGTCCATCGTCATCCGCGAGAAGGTGGTCAACGTGCTGGACCAGTCCTCGGGGCTGCCATCCAACTCGGTGCGCTGCATCACCCACGCCTCGGACGGGTACTACTACGTGGGCACCACCGGCAGCATGCAGATGCTGATCATGGACAATGGCCTCAAGGTGGCCAACACATTGGGCGAGATCAACTACGCCGACAGCATTACCGCCGACGAGGACGGCCACGTGGCGGCCATCACCTCGGACGGGCGGCTGTTCCTGCTGGAGGAGGGGCAGATACTTTGCTCGCTCCGGCTGACGGGCAACCAGGAGCTGTTCAACTGCTGCGCCTTCGCGCCGGACGGCAAGCTGATGGTGGGCACTTCCACCAACCACATCTACCGCTACGACGTCTCCCGGCACGACTTCATACTGCTGGACGTGCGCACCTGCAAGGACGTCAACAGCATCAACAACCTGAACTATTTAAGCGACGGGACCCTGTTCATCTCCACGGACAGCGGCGTGTCCTACATGGACAAGAACGGCGGCTACCACCAGATGAACACCAACGATTTCAACAACTCCATCGACAACATGCTCTTCGACTACCAGGGCAACCTGTGGTTCACCTCCTCCCGTCTGGGCCTGCTGCGGCTGGCGAAATCGGCCTTCAAGGACATCTACGGCACCATCGGCATGGACCGCCGGGTGGTCAACGCCATCGTGCGCTGGCAGGACAACTACTACATCGGCACCGACAAGGGGCTGGACGTGGTGGACCGCGCCTGCCGACGCCAGATCAAAAACGCGCTCACCGCGGCGCTGGAGGGCAAGCGCATACGCTGCATGATCGTGGATTCCCGCGACCACCTGTGGGTGTGCACCTACGGCAAGGGCCTGATGGAGTTCTCCCCGACGGGCGAGAGCTGGCTGTACAACGCGGAGAACGGCAGCTTCGGCAATCGCTCGCGCGTCGTGAAGGAGCTCTCGGACGGCACGATCATGGCTGCCGGCGACACCGGCATCAGCACCATACGCGACCATCAGATCGTGCGCACCATCCGCAACGGGGACGGCCTGATCAACTCCATGATACTGACGCTGACCGAGCGCGGCGACGGCACGATACTGGCGGGCACCGACGGCGACGGCATCGCCATATTGAAGGACGGCGCGGTGACCGGCATGCTCACCCGCGCCGACGGGCTGTCGAGCGGCGTCATACTGCGCACGATCAAGGACACCAAGTCCGAGGGCGTGTTCATCGTCACCAGCAACGGGCTGTGCTATCTGGACCCGGACGGCAGCATCCGCGTGCTGGACAAATTCCCGTATTTCAACAACTACGACATCTGGGCCCGGGACGAGGACACGCTGTTCGTGATGTCCTCGGCGGGCATCTACGTGGTGGGCCGGGACGAGCTGGTCGATGGCGGCGACATGGCCTGGGAGCTGCTGGACGCCCGGCGGGGCCTGGGCACCTCGCTGACGGCCAATTCTTGGAACTGGTACGACGGCAACGGCGAGCTGTTTTTGCCCTGCGACACCGGCGTGTACACCATCGACGCCGAGCGCTACGACAGCGAGGTGCGCTCCTACCGCATGCGGCTGGCCTCCGTCCGGCTGGACGGCGCGCTGCAGCCGCCCGCCCGCGCCGGGGCCATACTGGTGGGGCAGGGCGTCAACCGCGTGGAGCTGAGCCCGGAGATACTGAACTACACCATACAGGAGCCCAACGCGGGCTACTGGCTGGAGGGCTACGACAACCAGTGGACCATCGTGCCCCAGGGCAGCCTGAACACCATCATCTACACCAACCTGCCCGCGGGGGACTACACCTTCCACCTGGCCATATTCGACAGCGCCGGCGAGCGGGTGCTGGGGGAGCGCAAGTTTGAGCTGGTGAAGGAGGGCGAGATGTACGAGCGGCCCGGCTTCATCACCTACATGCTCGCGCTGCTTACGCTGTTCATCATATGGATCACCTGGCTGGTAGTGCAGCGCCAGATCAACAAGCAGCAGATCAAGCTGAACATGGCCAACGAGACCGTCATGGCCATCGCCAACGCCGTCGATGCCAAGGACGTGCGCACCAGCCAGCACTCCATGCGCGTGGCGGAATACTCGGTGCTGATCGCCCAGGAGATGCACTGCTTCAAGTGGTGGCAGCGCCGCAAGATGCTCTCCAACCTGAGAAAGGCCGCCCAGATGCACGATATCGGCAAGATCGGCATCCCGGACAGCGTGCTCAACAAGGTGGGGCGGCTGACCGACGAGGAGTACGCGGAGATGAAGTCCCACGTCACCCGCGGCGCTGAAATTTTGAAGGACTTCACGCTGGTGGAGAACGTGGTGGAGGGCACCCGCTACCACCACGAGCGCTACGACGGGCGGGGCTATCCCGACGGGCTGAAGGGCGACGAGATACCGCTGTTCGGGCGGATCATCGGCGTGGCCGACGCCTTCGACGCCATGACCTCCAACCGCGTGTACCGCAACCACATGGACACCGACTACGTGATGAACGAGATGAAGCGCGGGCGGGGCACGCAGTTCGATCCCGACGCGCTGGACGCCTTCGTGCGGCTGGTGGACAAGAACATCATCAACCTGCCCGAGATCTACGCCCACAGGCGCGCGGAGATCGAGCACGCCGACCAGAAGGCGCAGGCGGAGCTCAAGCGCCGCGTGGAGGAGGACAAGAAGATCCAGGCGGCCGAGATGGACGACGGCGCGGACGGGAAAGGAGCATAGGCCATGAAGCGGGTTTACATCACGATGGGGCTGACCTGCGCGGTCATACTGGCCATACTCGCGGGCTGGCTGCAATATCTGAATGTCTCCGGCGTCCGGGATACCCTGACGGTGGGGTTCATCTACGACAACGACGAGAGCACGCCCTACACCTACAACTTCTCCCTCGCCAAGGACGCGCTGGAGCGCAAGTACGGCGACCGGCTGACCATACTGACGCGCAGCAACGTGCTGGACGACAAGATGGAGACCCCGCTGAGGGACCTGATCACCAAGGGCTGCGAGATCATATTCTTCAACGGGTACAGCGAGCTGGTCGCCAAGCTGGCCCCGGAATACCCGGAGGTGCAGTTCTGCCAGACCTCCTACATGGACATGACCGATAAACAGGTGCCCCCGAACTACCACACCTTCAAGGGCGAGGCGTACCAGGCGCGCTACGTCAGCGGCATCGCGGCGGGCATGAAGATCGCGCAGATGATCGAAGAAGGCGTCATCGGAAGCGACGAGGCGGTGGCGGGCTTCGTGGCGGCGTTCCCGACCTCCGAGGTCATCTCCGGCTACACCGCCTTCCTGCTGGGGGTGCGCTCCGTGGTGCCGCAGGCCGTGATGCGCGTGCGCTACACCGGGACGTGGTCCAGCTACGCCCAGGAGAAGAGCGCCGCCCAGGCGCTGATCGACGAGGGCTGCGTGGTGATCTCCCAGCACACGGATACCATCGGTCCCGCCGTGGCCTGCGAGGAGACGGAGGGGGAGCGCACGGTGTACCACGTGGGCTACAACCAGAGCATGTCCGAGGTGGCCCCGGGCACGTCGCTCGTCGCCTCCCGGATCTGCTGGGAGCCCTACGTCACCGCGGCGGTGGACGCCGTCATGGCGCGAAAGAGCATCGAAAAAGTGGTCTCCGGGCGGGTGCACGGCACGGATGTCTCCGCCGGGTTTGAAAAGGGCTGGGTGGAGATGGTCGACCTGAACCAGCAGGTGGCCGCCCCCGGCACGCAGGAGGCCATGGACGCCGCCATCGAGCAGTTTAAGCGCGGCAAGGTCGATTTCGTGTTCAAGGGGGATTACGTCGGCGTCAATCCCAATAACCCCGACGATACTTACGACCTGAGCAAGGGCTATATCGAGAACGCGACCACGTCGTTCCCCACGTTCCACTACGTGCTGCGGGACGTGATCAGCGTGGAGTAGAGGAGAAACAGACCATAAAAAAGCCCGGCGATCCGTGCGCGGATCGCCGGGTTTTTGTGATGGGGTCACGCTTCGGCGTCCACCGTGATGACGGCGGCGTCGGGCGCGTTTCTGCCAATGGAGGCGATGCCCTTCTTGGCGCTGGCCTTGGCCTTATAGCCCTCGGACTTGCCGATGATCTCGCCGTTGGCGGCTTTCAGGCGGAAGCGGAACTCGCCGGCCTTGTCCTGGTACAGCTCATACTTGGGATGGGTGGCGGACTCACCGCGGGTCTGGTCCTCGATCTGGGACAGCGCGTTCTTTTTGACACTGTTGATGCCGTTCTCACAGGCATCGAGTGTCGTATAAGTCTCCGACGCGGTCAGTATGACTTCGCCGTTGGACGCCTTCAGATTGAAGGTAAATTCGCCGTTTTTCGCCTTGATAATGAGAAACTTGCCCGCCATCAGAAAGATCCCCTTTCGTTGAGTAAATTAAATAACTTTATTATAGTATAACGTATTTGAATTGAAATGTCAATTCAAATGTTAAAATTTATGTCAAAATAATTGTCCTTCTGAGACCCTTGGGCAGGTGGTTTTTGAGGGTGTCGCCGGTCTGCTTGCCCCAGCCCAGGGGCATGCCGCGCCAGGTGACGAGCGTCCAGCCGCGGGGCCCCTCGACGGGCAGCGCCTCCCCGGCCAGGTAGCGGGCGGCGGCGGCATCGTCCAGGTCGGCGCAGCGCCGGGCGACGGGTATCGCCATGGCCAGCGGGTGCTCCGGCTCGATGTGGCTTCGGCCCACGCGCATCAGCCACAGGCCGGGGGAGACGACCTTTATGCCGTTCAGCGCCGGGGCTTCGGCGGGCACGGCCAGCAGGCGGTCGCCGCAGAGCCCGACGCGCATGCCGTTAAGCCACTCGGGCAGCGGGCAGATCTCATCCTCCAGCCGATTGATCAGCGCGGCGGCGTCGCGGTCGGGCGCGATGGGGCGGGGTCTGTCGTCCCGGGCGGCGCCGGATTTGCGCAGCTTCGCCACGAAGTGGCCGTCGCCCCGGACCCGGTGGGGGAAGACCCGGAGCATGCCGTCCCGGGAGGGCCCGATGCCGTTCAGGGCGAAGTCCTCCGGGGTGAAATCCGGGTGGCGGGACAGGAAGGACAGCACGCTTTCCTCGTTCTCGAGCCGGTTGAAGGTGCAGGTGGAGTATATAAGCCGCCCGCCGGGCTTGAGCATGCGGGCGGCACAGTCCAGTATCTCCCTCTGCCGCGCCGCGCAGCCCGCGGGGCTCTGGGGCCGCCATTCACTCCGGGCGTCGGGGTCCCGGCGAAACATGCCCTCGCCGGAGCAGGGGGCGTCCACCAGCACGGCGTCGAAGGTCTCCGGCCAGCGGGCGGCCAGCCTGTCCGGCAGCGCGTTGACCACCAGCGCGTTGGCCGCGCCCATGCGCTCCAGGTTGCCGGCGAGCGCCTT
>JAFRFY010000121.1 GCA_017434085.1 Clostridia bacterium | reverse complement strand
TAGGAATTAGGAATTAGGAATTAGGAATGATGAGATGCCGTCGTATGCGGGCTAATTTAATTCCTCATTCCTAATTCCTCATTCCTAACTCAATTGCGCCCCCTCTTCCTTTTCACCGCGATCATCCTCGGCGGGTCGTTGGGCTGGTTGAGGTAGCATTTGACGAGGGCGTCCCAGCGCTTCGGGTCGAGGGTACTCGCCCAGTGAAGCAGCGCCTCGAGCTCCCTCTTGCCCTCGTCGTGGCCGGGATAGACGCAGATCGTCATGAGACCGTCGGGCTTGAGCAGCGCAAGCGCCGCGTCCACCGCCCGCAGCGTGGTCTCGGCACGGGTGGTCACGGCGTGCGCCGCCCCGGGCAGCCAGCCCAGGTTGAACATCACGATATCGACCTGCTCCCGCACGACCTCCGCCATGTGCTCGTGCCCCAGGCAGTAAAGCGTCGCCCGGTCGGCCACCCCGGCGGCCTCCAGCCGCTGGCGGGTGCGCGCCACCGCCTCCCGCTGCACGTCGAAGGCGTACACCCTGCCGCTCTCCCCCACCCGCTCGCACAGCCAGAGCGTGTCCTGGCCGTTGCCCATGGTGGCGTCCACCGCCACGGCCCCCGGGTTGAGCGCCGGGTCGATCAGTTCCGCCGCCCAGAAGCGCGCCGAGCGAAAGTCCTGCGCCATGTCAAGACCTCCTTTTTGCGTGTAACAACGCCCCCGGACCGCGCGAAACGATCCGGGGGCGTCAATATGTGCGCTTACGCCTGCTCGCTGTCGCCCAGGGAATCCCTTGCGGAAACGACCACCTTCTGGTCGTATCCGGCGAAGGCAAAGTCCACCAGGCCCTTTTCGGGCTTGGGCGTCACCAGGCTGACTACGGGCACGATCACCAAGCCCGCGATCATGGCGAACGCGCCGCAGTTGATCGGGGACTGGAGCCACGCCGGGAACATGGGCTTTATAAGCATGTTCAGCACCATGATGCCCGCGCCGAAGATCATGCTGCACCAGGCGGCCGCCTTGGTGGCCTTGCGCATGTAAAGCCCGTACATGAACGGCGCCAGGAACGCGCCCGCCAGCGCGCCCCAGGAGATGCCCATCAGCTGCGCGATAAAGTTCACGGTGGTGCTGTACTGTATGATGGCGATGATCACGGAGATCAGTATGAACACCACGATCAGCAGCCGCATGATGAACACCTGCTTCTTCTCGTCCATGTCGCGGATGATGTTGTCCTTCAAAAAGTCCAGCGTCAGCGTGGAGCTGGAGGCCAGCACCAGCGAGGACAGCGTGGACATGGAGGCGGACAGCACCAGTATCACGATCACGCCCAGCAGCGCGGGGCTCAGGCCCTCCAGCATGGCGGGCACCACGGCGTCGAAGCCGCCCACGGGGGTGCCGGACAGCGTGGGGTCGATGCGCTCGTAGAACAGCCTGCCGAAGCCGCCCAGGAAGTAGCAGCCGCCGGCCACCACGATGGCGAAGAAGGTGGATATGATGGTGCCCTTGGCGATGGCCTTCTCGGAGCGTATGGCGTAGAACTTCTGCACCAGCTGGGGCAGGCCCCAGGTGCCCAGCGAGGTCAGCAGCACCACGCCCAGCAGGTTGAAGGGGTCCGGGCCGAAGAAGGAGGCGAACTGGCCCTTCATGCCCTCGTAGGGCACCTCGGTCAGGCCCTGATAGGCCGCCATGAAGCCGCCGTTGGCCTTCAAAACCGCCGCGATCACCGCCACGATGCCCACCAGCATGATGATGCCCTGTATGAAATCGTTGATGGCGGTGGCCATGTAGCCGCCGGCGATGACGTACACGCCGGTCAGTATCGCCATGATGATGATGCACACCGTGTAGTCGATGTTGAACGCCATGCCGAACAGGCGGGACAGGCCGTTGTACAGCGACGCGGTGTAAGGGATCAGGAAGATGAAGATCACCGCGGAGGCGCCGATCTTGAGCGCCCGGCTGTCGTAGCGCTTGCCCAGGAACTCCGGCATGGTGGCGGAGTTGAGCTGCTGGGTCATGATGCGCGTGCGGCGGCCCAGCACCGTCCAGGCCAGCAGCGAGCCGATGAAGGCGTTGCCCAGGCCCACCCAGGTGGAGGCGATGCCGTACTTCCAGCCGAACTGTCCGGCGTAGCCCACGAATATGACGGCCGAGAAGTAGGAGGTGCCGTAGGCGAAGGCCGTCAGCCACGGGCCGACCTGGCGGCCGCCCAGCACGAAGCCGTTGACGTCGGTGGCGTGCTTGCGGCTGTAGAAGCCGACGCCGATCATGACCGCGAAGAATACGATCAACATGACGAGTTTGATGAACATGGGTGAAACTCCCCTTCCTTTGTTGTGGTCGCGGAGGGACAAAAAAACGCCCTCCGTGCCTGTGCACAGAGGGCGGATGATCCGCGGTACCACCTCTATTCGACGCTCCCTCGCGGGAGACGTCCTCGTCGGGTACGGCTCTGAAGCTTATACCCTATCGTGATAACGGACGAAATCCGTCGCAGCCTACTCGATGCCCTTTCGGTGCGCAGCTCGCGGGATGTATTCGCCCTGTCGCTCCCTGCCGCCTCGCAGCCTCCGGCGGCTCTCTGGAAGGGCATCGTCAGGATTACTTGTTCCCGGTCGTGGCTTTCTGGGGTGTAGTTTATCACGTTAAAGCGATTCTGTCAAGCTAATTTTGCGTTCATTTTTTGCGATTGTAGACGAATTTCCCCTGGAGTACGAAGTTCAGCGCGTACATGATGACCTGCACGATCAGGTACGCCAGGAAGAACCGGCCCGCCATCAGGTCGGACAGGGGCTTGACCACCAGCAGGTTCACCGCCAGGTTGGCGACGGCCAGCAGCGCGTACTTGATAAGCTCCGGCAGCCAGTCCTGCTTGCTCTGGTAGACCACCTTTTTGTTGACGATGAAGTTCACCGTCGAGGATACCACCCTCGCCACGGTCTGGCTCAGGCGTGCCTGCCCGCCGGTCACGGCCATCATCACGAGCACCATCACCGCGTCGATGACGAACGCCAGCATCGAGGACGCCGCGAATTTCAGTATGCAGGCGTATATTTTGAAGGAATCCCGGAAGGGATGGAAGCTGGAGGCGGAGTTGTCGTCGATGTAGATGGTCTCGATGGTCTCCTCATGGATCTCGATGCCCTCGCGCGCGGCGTAGAGCAGCATGTTGATCTCGTACTCGTAGCGCTCCCCGGGGATGTCGCGGAACTTCTCCATGCAGGCGCGGTCGAAGGCGCGCAGGCCGGTCTGGGTGTCCCGCACCTTCACGCCGCTGGCGATGGCGAACACCTGCCGGGTGATGCCGTTGCCGAAGCGGCTGCGGAAGGGCACGTTGCCGTCGAAGGCCCTGCTGCCCAGCACCAGCGTGCCGGGGCGGCTGCGGGCGGATGCCACCACCCGGCGGATGTCCTCGTAGCGGTGCTGGCCGTCGGCGTCGGCGGTGACCGCCATGTCGCACTCCGGCAGCTTCTCCAGCACGTACCCCATGGCGGTCTTGAGCGCCGCGCCCTTGCCCCGGTTGACCTCGTGGTTGAGCAGCACGCAGCCCTCGGGCACCTGCGCGAATATGGGGTCGTATTCACTGCCGCTGCCGTCGTTGACCACCACCGGCACGAATTCCGGGTCCTCGAGGAAGCGCTCCAGCATGGGGATCATGTCCTGCGTGGGATGGTAGGCCGGCACAATCAGCGCAATCTTCATTGGTATTACCTCGTATCACATGGTCTTCATGGCCATTTCGATCAGCAGAATGCCGATCAGATGGCCGGGATAGAACAGGTAGAACACCCACTTGTTGATTTTCAGGCCGCTGTGGGTGTGGATATAGATCGGTATCAGCGCCAATAGCGCGAACACCTGCCTGCCGAAGCTCAGCCCGAACAGCCGGTACCCGCTGCCCTGCACGGCCCACCACAGCATGAACGCCCCCACCACCGGCAGCGACGTCCACCACCGGGCGCCGAAAATATAGAACAGCGCGATCAGCGCCACGCCCTTCCAGCCGTAGTCGATGCTCCCCTGCGCCCGCCAGACGAATACCATCAGCGCCAGCGTCAGCACGAGCTTCCTCTCGCGGATGGTCCATATGAGCATCAGGCCGAGGGCCAGCGTCAGGAGTATGCTGGGGTGGCCCCAGCTCTCCACGTAGAAGTTGAGCACCGCGCCCACGGGATTGTCACGAAACGCGACGGTGTACATCGCCGGATAGGTGTGCCCCAGCGCCAGCGCGTAGAACGGCTGGGAGATCAGCCCCACCAGCACAAGCCGGCTTAAATACTTCAAACGGTCCTTGGAGTATACGCAGCCCACGGCGATGCAATAGGCGTAGATCGGGAAGGCCAGCCGGCCCACGCAGCGCATGACGTTGGACTGAAACAGCATCTTGCCCGTGTGGTCGATCAGCATGGCGGCCATGGCGATCAGCTTGAGCAGATTGGTGTCCGTGTTAAGCCCTATCTGGCTGTACTTAAGCGGCCATTTCGCGCCCTTTTTACTCGCGGCCATTCGTTGACCTCCCTGTTACAGAGTGGAGAGTGGACATCCGCCCAAACAACGGGGGCGGACATCGCGTGCCGCCCCACGGGATTCCCTTTGGTTTCAGGCTTCGTCGTTGAATATGGTCTCCTTGCCGGGCTGCTCCTTCGGGGCCAGCGGCAGCGTGATGAGGAACTCGGTGCCCTCGCCCAGCTTGGACTGCACCTCGATTTCGCCGTTCATGGAGCGCACGATGTGCTTCACGATGGCCAGCCCCAGGCCGGTGCCGCCCATCTGGCGTGAGCGGCCCTTGTCCACGCGGTAGAAGCGCTCGAACAGCCTGGGCAGGTGCTCCTCGGCGATGCCGATGCCGGTGTCGGAGATGGTCACGTTGGCCTCGTTGGCGTTGGAGAACACCTGCACCGTCACCGATCCGCCAGGCTTGTTGTACTTGATGGCGTTCTCCGTCAGGTTGATGAGCAGCTGCTCCACCCGGTCGGGATTGCCGATGATGTACACCGGCTCGTCGTTTAAGCGGTTGTTGATGGTCACCTGCTTGTCGGCGGCGTGTATGGACAGCATCTCGCACACGTCGTGGGCCTTCTTGTCCAGCCTTATGCGCTCGGTGGCGACCTCGGTGTCGCCGGACTCCAGCTTGCTTATCGAGAGTATGTCGTTGATGAGCCGCGTGAGCCGCTCGGTCTCCATCATGATGATCCGCAGGAATTTGTGGGCCATCTCCGGGTTGTCGATGGCGCCGGCGTCCAGCGTCTCCACAAAGCCCTGTATGCTGGTCAACGGGGTCTTCAATTCGTGGGAGACGTTGGCGGCGAAGTCCGTGCGCACCTGCTCCAGGCGCCGAAGCTCGGTAATGTCCTCCACGATGGCCAGCGCGCCCACGATGCGCCCGTCCTGCCGCATGCAGGACACGTACAGCCTCAGCGGCCGGTGGCCCCGGCCCACGGCGGTGCGGGCGGCGACCTCGTTGGTATACACGCCGTCCTGCCGCATGGCCTCCTTGAACAGCTCGTCCAGCCGCACGTCCTTGGACGCCTCGTGGATCAGCAGTCCCTCCGCGTTGCCCACGATGCCCAGCAACTTCTTGGCCACGGAGGTCACGAATATCACCCGCAGATCGTCATCCACGGCGATGATGCCGTTTTGCATCTGCGACATCACGGTGCTGATGACGTTGTTGCGGTTCCTCTGTTTGAATACCCTGTCCTGAATGCGGGCAATGATTGCGTTATAGGCCCCTGTCTCCGAATCGCTGCGGGAATAATCCTCGATGCGCGCGTCGAAATTGCCCTCGGAAAATCGGTCCAGCGCGCGCATGACGGCGTTGAGGTACTTCTCGCGCTGGCGCATGTAGAACAGCACGATGAGGAAGCACACCATGCAGAAGCCGAACACCACGCCGAAGCCCAGCAGCGCGGGGTTGTTGCCCAGTATGGTGACGACCGTCGCCTCGCGGACCTCATAGACCAAAAATGCGCCATCTTCATAGCGATAGATGGCGAATTGCAGGGCGTTACCATGCGGGTCGGCATGCCGACTGAGGTTCAGCCTGCCGACCTCCGCGATGGATAATTCGTCGTCATAGATCTGCTCGTGCATGCCTTCGGACAGGTAGACCGGCTCACCTTCGCCATTGAAGAGGCCGAACACCATCCGGTGTCCCGCGGACATATCCTCAAGGATGTCGGCGCGCGCGTCCATATCGAGATCCCTGCTGAGATTGACGATGCCGGTGCAGTAATTCCGCAGCCGCGCGCGGTTTTCCTGGTTTTCCTCGTCAGCGAGCCTCGAACAGCTGTAGCCGAACAGCAACGCAAGCGCTGCCAGCGCAATCAGGGTTACAATAACTGCAACCCTTGATCTCATAGGCGGTTCTCCTGACGGTCGTTGAATTTGTAGCCGACGCCGCGGATGGTCTCAATGTAGTGGGCGTCGTCCCCCAGCTTCTGGCGGATGTGGCGGATGTGCACGTCGACGGTGCGGGTCTCGCCGTAGAACTCATAGCCCCAGATGCGGTCCAGCAGGAAGTCGCGGGTCAGCACCTTGCCGCGGCTCAGGACCAGCAGCTTCAAAAGCTCGAATTCCTTGAGGGTCAGGCTCAGCTTTTCGCCGTTGCGGAAGGCCTCGTAGTTGCCCACGTCGATGGTCAGGCCGCCCACGTGCAGTATGCCCTCTTCCTCGTTCTGGGGCGCGGCGCGGCGCAGCAGGGCCTTTACGCGGGCGATCAGCTCGCGCACGGAGAAGGGCTTGGTGATGTAGTCGTCCGCGCCCAGCTCGAGGCCCAGTATCTTGTCCACCTCGTCGCCCTTCGCGGTTAGCATGATGATCGGGATATCCGCGGTCGTGGGGGCGCTCTTGAGCCTGCGGCAGACCTCCATGCCGTCAATGCCGGGCAGCATAATGTCCAGCAGGACCATCGCGGGACGCTCATGCGCACAAACCACCAGCGCGTCTTCGCCCGTGGCGGCAGTGACTACCCGGTAGCCGGAAGCCTCAAGATTGAACGAGAGCAATTCGAGGATATGAGCTTCGTCATCGACGGCCAGAATCAGTTCATTTGCCATGTGCGTTTCCTCTTTCCTTATATAGTATTTGGTTATCTGACGGTGTCGCCATCAGTTGTACCCGGGTCAAAATCAGCCAGCAGCCTGTTCAGCTCGTCGCGGAAGGATTGAATGTCCCTGAACTGGCGGTAGACCGAGGCGAAGCGCACATAGGCGACCTCGTCCACCTTCTTGAGCTCCTCCATCACCAATTCACCGATCATCTTGCTGGTGACCTCGTTCTCCGCCTGGCTGTTGAGCCGCTGCTCAATCTGCCGGACCATCTCCTCGATCCGCTCGAGCGGTACCGGGCGCTTTTCGCAGGACTTCACGATGCCTGAGCGCAGCTTGCCGACATCGAAGGCCTCTCGCGTCTGGTCCTTCTTGACAACCATCAACGGCACCAGATCGATGCGCTCGTAGGTCGTAAACCGGCGCCCGCAGCTTTCGCACTCCCTGCGGCGGCGGATCGTCGTGGCGTCCTCGCTCTGCCGGGAATCCACGACGCGACTCTGCGTGCATCCACAATAGGCGCATTTCATCTTTACCACCTCTTGCTTATTCTATTATACACAATTCCACCGCTAAAGTCCAGTATTTTTTTAACTTCTTCGTCAATTCCTTTAATTTATTGGGAAACGGGCGCAAATTTCATAACACAATATACCGCTTGACACATAATATATAATAATATTAATGATATCATTACAAACGGAGGTTGTGACCCATGACGGCGAAAAACGATTTCATGGAAAGGCTCGACGCGCTGACGACGGCGCTGCCGGAATCGGAGCGTGAAAGGCTCCGGTCCTATTTCGCGGAGATGATCGACGACCGGGTGGCGATGGGCATGGACGAGGATGTGGCGGTGGAAGCGCTGGGCGCGCCGGAGGCGCTTCTCAGGGACGTCGCGCCCGACGCGCCGGCGGACGCGGCCCCGGACGATCACGCCTGCGTGGGCGAGATCCGGGAGATCCACATCCACATGAAAAACGCCGACGTGCAGGTCATAAGCCAGCCCCTGAACGGCGGCATGAGCGCCCAGCTCAAGGCCTCCGAGACGGACCGCTTCACCTGGAGGCTGGAGGACGGCGTGCTGACCGTCTCCGAGACGGACAAGGTGCGCCGGGCATTCTTCCGCCGCAGCGCCAAGCTGTCGCTGATACTGTCCGACTTCGTGCCGGAGAAGCTGATCGTGGACAGCTACGGCGGCGACCTGGACGTGGCCGGCGTGGAGATCGCCGATACGGCGGTGCTGACGGCCTCCTCCGGCGATATCAGGCTGGTCCGCGTCAGCTGCGGCGGGCGTTTGGAGGCCACCTCCTCAAGCGGCGACATCATATTGCGGCAGATGAACGCCCAGCGTCTGCGGGTGCGCACCACCTCCGGCGACGCGGAATGCGACGGCCTGCGCGCCGTCGAAGCCGCTTTCGCCGCGGTCTCCGGCGATCTGGAGCTCAAGGGCATCGCCGTGGAGGATTCCCTGACCTGCGAGACCACCAGCGGCGACGTGGAGCTGGAGCGCGCGTCCGCCGCGCAGATGCGGCTGTCCACCGCCAGTGGCGATATCAAGGTCCGGCTGGCCTCGGGGATCGGCCCGGCGGAGGTCCGCGCGGTGTCTCGAAGCGGCGACGTCAAAGCCCCCTTCGCCGACATCCCGAACGCGCGGTGCAAGATACAGGCGAACTCCCAAAGCGGAGACATCGATATCAAATAACATTGCCCCGTCCCGCCCCGGTCGGGGGTTTTACAATCCCAGGCGGGCGGGGGTTTTACAATCCTTCCCTTTCCTTTCCGTAAACGGTGTGGTATAATCCAGTGAAAAGCACAGGAGGTCATGGCCATGGAGACGCTGAATCCTATACGCCCCGTGCCGCAGCAGCGCATACGGGACAGGATGGACGCCTACATGTCCCGCCGGGACTACGAAGGCGCGGAGCGCCACCTGCGCTACTGGCTGGAGGAGGCCCGCGCGGGCCGGGACCGCCGGGGCGAACTGATGGTATTGAACGAGCTGGTGGGCCACTACCGCAAGACCGGCAACCGGGACGGGGCCATGGCCTGCGCCGACGCGGCGCTCGGGCTGGTGGACGCGCTGGACCTGTCGGGCAGCATCAGCGAGGGCACGACCTGCGTCAACATCGCCACGGCCATGAACGCCTTCGGCGAGAATGCGGAGGCGCTTGGGCTGTTTGAGCGCGCCAGGGCCGCCTACGAGGCCAGCCCCGCCGCGGAGCCCGGGCTGCTGGGCGGGCTTTACAACAACATGGCGCTGACCTGCGCGTCTCTCAGGCGCTGGGACGAAGCCGAGGCTCTCTACGACAAGGCGACGGATCAGATGGCCCGCGCGCCGCACGGTGCGCTGGAGCAGGCCATCACCTGCCTGAACATGGCCAACCTGGTCGAGGACCGGGACGGCATGGAGGCCGGGGAGTCGCGCATCTACGACCTGTTGGACCGGGCGTCGGCGCTCTTGGATACCGAGGACATCCCCCACGACGGCTACTACGCCTTCGTGTGCGAAAAATGCGCCCCCACCTTTGAATATTACGGCTATTTCGCCGACGCCGAACGCCTGAGACAGGAGGCCGCGCGCATCTATGAAGGGCATTGAGATCGCCAGGGCCTACTTTGAGCGGCACGGCCTGCCCATGCTGAAGGCGCAGTTTCCGGACCTCATGCCGTTCATCGCCGTCGGGCTGACCGGCAGCGGCTCGGAATGCTACGGCTACGACGACGCCGTGTCCGCCGATCACGACTTTGAGCCGGGCTTCATACTCTTCCTGCCCGGGGAGGACGTTGTGGACCGCCGCCGGGCCTTCCGGCTGGAGCGCGCCTATGACAAGCTGCCCCGGGAGTTCATGGGCATAAAGCGCGGCCTGATGGCCCCGGTGGGCGGACCGCGCCGGGGCGTCGTGCGCACCACCGAGTATTATACGGACCGCGTCGGCGCGCCGGACGGCGTGCTCACGCTGGGTCAGTGGCTGAGCCTGCCGGAGCACGCGCTGTCGGAGGCCGTCAACGGGGAAATCTTCTACGACGGCTATGGCGAGGTCACCCGCATCCGCGCGGGATTGTCCCATTATCCGGAGGACGTCCGCAAAAAGAAGCTGGCCGGGTCTCTCTTACTGATGGGCCAGTCCGGCCAGTACAACTACGCCCGCTGCCTGCGCCACGGGGAGAGCGGCGCGGCCCAGCTCGCAGCGGTGGAATTTGTTCAAAGCTGCATGCACGCGGTGTTTTTGCTAAACGGCGTCTACATGCCCTACTATAAATGGCAATTCCGCGCCATGCGGGGGCTCGAAAGGCTCTCCCTGCTCCCGGAGCTGATGGAGTACCTGCTGACCACTGGCAACGACGATGGCCTCGCCGACGAAAAGCAGTCGGTCATGGAGGGCGTCGCCGGGGACGTGATCCGGGAGCTTCGCGCCCAGGGGCTGACGAAGGCCGACTGCGGCGACCTGGAGAAGCACGCCTATTCCGTCAACGATTCTATTTCGGACGGCCAGTTGCGCAACCTGCACGTGCTGGCCGCGGTATGAGGGGGATGCGCATGAAGATACATGGACTTCAAAAGATGACGCTTTTGGACTACCCGGGCCGGGTGGCCTGCACGGTGTTCCTGGGCGGCTGTGACTTCCGCTGCCCCTTCTGCCACAACTACGAGCTGGTGGACGGCTCCGCCCCAGCGCTGATGGAGGACACTGAGCTGTTCGCCTTCCTCGAAAAGCGCAAGGGCCTGCTGGACGGCGTGGCCGTCACCGGCGGCGAGCCCTGCCTGCGGCCCGACCTGCCGGAATTGCTCTCACGCATCAAGGCGCTGGGCTACGCCGTCAAGCTGGACACCAACGGCGCGCATCCCGGGCTTTTAAGGGCGCTGATCGACCAAAAGCTGGTGGATTACGTGGCCATGGACATCAAGAACAGCCCGGAAAAGTACGCCCGCACGGCGGGGCTTGAGCGCATCGACCTCGCCCCCGTCCGCGAGAGCGTCGAAATGCTCTTGTCCGGCGTCGTGGACTACGAGTTCCGCACGACCGTGGTGGATGAGCTTCATGAGGAAAAGGATTTTGAAGCCATCGGCCCGTGGATCCATGGCTCGCGCCGGTATTTCCTCCAGCCCTTCACGGACCGGGAGTCGGTGCCCTACGGCAATCTGCACGCGCCGTCAAGGGAAAAGCTCGCGCGGTGCGTGGAGGTCGCCAAACCCTTTGTGACGGAAATAAGTCTGCGCGGGCTTGATTAAGTCATAATTACGGCGCATTTTCACGGAAACACAATATATGACGTTTTCTTCAAAACTTAAACACAATATATAGATTGACATTCCCCACATAATGTGTTATGGTATTCATGCTTCGTTCGGGCACGCCCCGAAACGACGCCATGAATACCATTATGTATACCATATGAGGGGGATCATTTCTTATGTATCAGGTCGTGAAGCGCGACGGCGCACTGGTGGATTTTTCCATAGGCAAGATCACCGCAGCCATCACCAAGGCGTTCGACGCGATCGGCAAGCAGTACCATCCCAGCGTCATCGAGCTGTTGGCGCTGCACGTGACGGCGGATTTCGGCAGCAAGATCCACGACGGCAAGATCACCGTCGAGGAGATCCAGGACAGCGTTGAGAAGGTGCTGTCCGAGTCCGGCTATGCCGACGTGTCCAAGGCCTACATCCTCTACCGCAAGCAGCGCGAGAAGGTGCGCAACATCAACTCCACCCTTTTGAATTACAAGGACCTGGTGGACAACTACCTGCAGATCAACTCCTGGCGCGTCAAGGAAAACGCCACGGTGTCCTATTCCGTGGGCGGGCTGATACTGTCCAACTCCGGCGCGATCACGGCCAACTACTGGCTGAGCGAGGTCTACGACGAGGAGATCGCCGAGGCCCACCGCAGCGCGGCCATCCACCTGCACGACCTGTCGATGCTCACCGGCTACTGCGCGGGCTGGAGCTTAAAGCAGCTCATCCAGGAGGGCCTGGGCGGCGTGCCCGGAAAGATCACCTCCTCCCCCGCCAGCCATCTCTCCACGCTGTGCAACCAGATGGTCAACTTCCTGGGCATCATGCAGAACGAATGGGCCGGCGCGCAGGCGTTCAGCTCCTTCGACACCTACCTCGCCCCCTTCGTGCGCGTGGACCATCTGAGCCAGAAGGAAGTCAAGCAGTGTGTGCAGAGCTTCATTTACGGCGTGAACACCCCCTCCCGATGGGGCACGCAGGCGCCCTTCTCCAACGTGACGCTGGACTGGGTGGTGCCCGGCGACCTCAAAAACCTGCCCGCCATCGTGGGCGGCAAGGAGCAGGACTTCACCTACGGCGACTGCCAGAAGGAAATGGACATGGTGAACAAGGCGTTCGTCGAGATCATGATCGAGGGCGACGCCAACGGCCGCGGGTTCCAGTACCCCATCCCCACCTACTCCATCACCCGGGACTTCGACTGGTCCGAGACCGAGAACAACAAGCTGCTGTTTGAGATGACGGCCAAGTACGGCACCCCCTACTTCTCCAACTACATCAACTCCGACATGGAGCCCAGCGACGTGCGCTCGATGTGCTGCCGCCTGCGCCTCGACCTCCGTGAGCTTCGCAAGAAGTCCGGCGGCTTCTTCGGCTCCGGCGAATCCATCGGCTCCGTGGGCGTGGTGACCATCAACATGCCCCGCATCGCCTACCTGGCCCGCGACGAGAAGGACTTCTACCGCCGCCTGGACAACCTGATGGACATCGCGGCCCGCAGCCTCAAGACCAAGCGCACCGTCATCACCCGCCTGCTGGAGATGGGCCTGTACCCCTACACCAAGCGGTACCTGGGCAACTTTGACAACCACTTCTCCACCATCGGCCTGATCGGCATGAACGAGGTGGGCCTGAACGCCAAGTGGCTGCGCGCCGACCTCACCCACCCCGAGGCCCAGCGCTTCACCCGCAACGTGCTCAACCACATGCGCGAGCGCCTGTCCGACTATCAGGAGCAGTACGGCGACCTGTACAACCTGGAGGCGACCCCGGCGGAATCCACCACCTATCGCTTCGCCAAGCACGACCGCGAGCTGTTCCCGGACATCATCACCGCCAACATGAACGGCACGCCCTACTACACCAACTCCTCCCACCTGCCCGTGGGCTTCACCGAGGACGTGTTCTCCGCGCTGGACATCCAGGACGATTTGCAGATCCTCTACACCTCCGGCACCGTGTTCCACGCCTTCCTGGGCGAGAAGCTGCCAGATTGGAAGGCCGCCGCGAACCTTGTGCGGAAGATCGCCGAGAACTACAAGCTGCCCTACTACACCATGAGCCCCACCTACTCCGTCTGCCGCGACCACGGCTACCTGAGCGGCGAGCAGTACACCTGCCCCATCTGCGGCAAGAAAACCGAGGTGTACAGCCGCATCACTGGCTACTATCGCCCGGTGCAGAACTGGAACGACGGCAAGGCCCAGGAGTTCAAGGATCGCAAGGTGTACAACATCGGCCGCTCCAACCTGACCCACGCCGGCCCCAAGCCCGCGCCCACCAACATGGACGCCGCGCTGGAGGCCGCCAACGAGCGCCCCTGCTGCGAGCCCGCCCAGGTGCTGATGAAGCCCGAGACCGTGGACGAGGCCCCGCAGGTGGAGGTGCACGTCGAGGTGACGGTGGACGCCCCCAGCGCCGACAACGTCAGCGCGATACTGTTCAAGACCCCCACCTGCCCCAACTGCAAGGCCGCCATGGCGCTGCTGGACCGGGCGGGCATCGCCTACGCCGCCGTGAACGCCAACGAGGAAAAGACGCTGGTGGAGAAGTACGGCGTCAAGCAGGCCCCCACGCTGGTGCTGCTCAAGGGCGAAGGCTTCGAGAAGTACCGCGGCGTGTCCGACATCAAGGGCTGGCTGATGCAGCGGGTGTAGCGCGTTCCCTGCAAAACACGACGGGCGATCGTTGATCGCCCGTATTCTATGGAGGTTTTCGATATGTATGACATCATCGTCGTCGGCGGCGGCCCCGCGGGCATGACCGCGGCGCTGTACGCCCAGCGCAACGGAAAGCGCGTGCTGGTGATCGAAAAGACCGGCTTCGGCGGCCAGATCACCCACTCTCCGAAGGTGGAAAACTACCCCGGCACCATGCAGATGAGCGGCAACGAGTTCGCCGACAAAACCCTCGAGCAGATCCTCGCCCAGGGCGCGGAGATCGAGTTTGAGAAGGTGACCGCCGTGGAGGACCTGGGCGACCGCAAGGTCGTGCGCACCGAGGAGGGCGGGCGCTACGAGGCGCAGGCCGTGATCCTCGCCACCGGCGTGAAGCACAGGATGCTGGGCCTTGAGGGCGAGGAAACGCTGGTCGGCGAGGGCATCTCCTTCTGCGCCGTGTGCGACGGCGACTTCTATGCCGGCCAGACCGTCTGCGTGGCGGGCGGCGGCAATTCCGCGCTCCAGGAGGCCATACTGCTCGCGGAGAAGTGCCGGGAGGTCATCGTGCTCCAGGACCTGCCCCGCTGCACCGGCGAGCAGCGCCTGCAGGACGTGCTGTTCGCCCGGAACAACGTGCGGCTGATCGCGGACACGAAGATCAACCGCCTGCTGACCGAGGGCGGGGCGTTGAAGGGCGTGGAGATCGAGAGCCGCACCACCGGCAAGCGGCAGATCGTCCCCTGCGAGGGCATGTTCGTCGCCATCGGCCTGATCCCGGAAAACGAGCCCTTCAAGGCGCTGGCGGAGCTGAACGCCTACGGCTATTTCGATTCCGACGAGCGCTGCGAGACCCGCACCCCCGGCGTCTACGTGGCCGGCGACTGCCGCAGCAAGGGCGTGCGACAGCTGGCCACCGCCATCGCCGACGGCGCCACCGCGGCGCTGGCCGCGTGCCGGTACATCAATGAGCGGTAATGGACAACGGGCGATGAGGGCATCGCCCCTACGCAAGATACGCTATCCGTGTAGGGGCGATGCCCTCACCGCCCATTTTTATATCAGTTGAACCCGTATATCTTCCGGCTGACCCGGTAGCCCGCGATGGTCGCCTTGCGGCCCAGCTTGCCCGGCAGGTTGATGAGCCTGCCCAGGAAGCGGCGCTTCAGATGGACGTATATCTCGGGCTGCTGGGCGTGGATATTGGCCCACAGCTTGCGCTTCTTCTGGCGGTTCGCCGGCGTGCCGCTCTTGATGAGCAGCACCGAGCACACGGTGGTGATGATCTCCAGGTACTGCATCATGTACCGGCGCTTGTGGGGGTCGGGGATGTCCATGAGCCGGACGCTGGAGAGCATCAGTTCGTGGACCCTTATCGCCTGGTCGATCCTGCCGATCATGATGTCCTCCTGGACGGACTGATCCTCACGTCCGATGAAGTAGTGATACACGTCCTCGTTGACGTACATCAGCGTCTCCACGTTGACCAGCGGCACGTAGGCGTAGAGCTCGTCCACGTAGAAGGTGTGCTTCGGCAGCTCCAGCCCGCAGTCGATCAGCAGCTGCGTGCGGTAGATGATGGAGTGCATCTGGATGTACTGCCCCATCCGGAAGTGCCGGGTGTCCTGCCAGCCGATGATGCGGTTCTCCGGCAGCACGTGGCCGTAGCGCACCACGTGCTTGTGCTTCGCGCCCACCTTGTCGTAGACGTAGTTGCTCAGCAGCAGGTCCACCTCCCGGCCGGAGGCCTCCACCTCCCTTAGGCGCTCCAGCACGCGGTTGAAGCACTCGGGGTCCACCCAGTCGTCGGAATCCACCACCTTGAAGTATTTGCCCGTGGCGTTGCGTATGCCGGTCATGACCGCGTCGCCGTGGCCGCCGTTCTCCTTGTGGATGGCGCGCACGACGGCGGGATACTTCGCCGCGTAGGACTGGGCGATATCCAGGGTGTCATCCTTTTGTGAGCCGTCGTCCACCACCAAAATCTCCACATCCTCGCCGCCGGTGAGCACCGATTCGATGGCCTTCGACATGTACGCCGCGGAATTATAGCAGGGAATGGTCACTGACAATAGCTTCATAGCCTTCACTTCACCCTACTTCTGTTGTAATCGTCATTTCTATTCATTTTATCATACGCATGACACGATTGGCAAGGCTCTGACGGTTATTCACGGACATATTACATCCCCCGTCCAGGCCCTGCCCTCATCATGCAACGCGACGATATTTTTGTTAATTTAACGTTTGTTATTTTATTGGTAAAAAACGCCGATTTTCTTGCATTATTCGACACGTCCGGTTATAATGAAATTAAGAAATTAACATATGTCGAAGCCCCATCGGGGATCGGGCATCGGGGAGGTGAGATCATGAAAGCGGTGGACATCGCCCTTCACCGTCAGGAAAACATCAGCGAGCTCGTCAACATCACGAACCGCTACCCTTTCACCATACTGCTCCGGCAGGGGCGCTACCTCGTGGACGCAAAGTCCGTGCTCGGCGTTTGCAGCCTGCAAAGAGGGGTGCCCATGCAGCTTGAGATCTACTCCGACGACTGTCACGCGCTGCTGACCGATCTGAAACCGATGATTTGGTAAAAACATTACAATCCCCTGCGAAGCGCATCGTAGGGGATTATTCATACGCATTACAGGTTGTCGACTTCCTCCTGGCTGAGCATGGTGACGTCCTTCATGCCGAACACCTGCACGGCCCGCGCGCCGTCATTCAGGCGCAGTATCATGTGGGCGGTGCCGTCGCCGGCCTTGCGCAGGAAGGAATACATGTACTCCACCGACAGGCCCGCCTGCTCGATGATGGCCAGCAGCTCGCACAGCCCCAGCGGGCGGTCCGGCACGGCGGCGCAGATGACGTGGTTGACCTTGGCGATGTAGCCGTTCTGCTTCAAAAGCGCCACAGCGGGGTCGATCTGCTCGGAATGCACGATCAGCCGCACGATGCCGAAGTTCTGCGTGTCGGCGAGGGACAGCGCCAGCATGTCGACGCCGCCCTTGCCCAGCAGCTCCGTCATCTCCCGCAGGGAGCCGGGGGTGTTTTCGAGGAATACGGAAATCTGTTTGACGAACATATTCAAATTCCTCCCTTACAGTTTTCGGTTGTCGATCACGCGCTTGGCCTTGCCCTCGCTGCGCGGTATGGACTTGGGCGCGACCAGCTTGACGTTGGTGGCGATGCCCACCACGGACTTGATCTGCCCGGTGATGTACTTGCGCACGCTCTCGATGTGGCTGACGGTATCGGAGAACATGTCCTCCGTGAGCTCCACCCGGACCTCCAGCGTGTCGGAGTTGTTCACGCGGTCCACGATGAGCATGTAGTGCGGGGCGACGCCCTCCGCGCCCACCAGCACGGATTCGATCTGGCTGGGGAACACGTTCACGCCGCGGATGACCAGCATGTCGTCGGTGCGGCCGGTGATGCGGCCCATGCGTGCCAGCGTGCGGCCGCAGGCGCACTTGTCGTCGGTGAGGGTGCAGATGTCGTGGGTGCGGTAGCGCATCATGGGCATGCCGGTCTTGGTGATGGTGGTGAACACCAGCTCGCCGGGCATGCCGTAGGGTAGCTGCTCGCCGGTGGTGGGATTGATGATCTCGGCGATCACCTGGTCCTCGTTGATGTGCATGCCGTGCTTCTCCAGGCACTCGAAGGCCACGCCGGGGCCGGAGATCTCCGTGAGGCCGTAGATGTCGCAGGCATCGATGCACAGAAGCTGCTCGATGCGCTGGCGCATCTCCTCGGTCCAGGGCTCCGCGCCGAAGCAGCCCGCCTTGAGCGTGAGGTCCTTCTCGGGGTCGATGCCCATCTCGCGGATGGTCTCGCCAAGGTAGGTGGCGTAGGAGGGGGTGCAGCACAGTATGGTCGCGCCCAGGTCCTTCATCATCATGATCTGGCGCTGGGTGTTGCCGCTGGACATGGGCACCACCATCGCGCCGATGCGGTTCGCGCCCTGATAGCCGCCGAAGCCGCCGGTGAACAGCCCCAGGCCGTAGGCCACCTGCACGATGTCCTCCTGCGTGCAGCCCGCGGCGGTCAGCGTGCGGGCCATCATCTCGGACCACACCTCGATGTCGTTTTGGGTGTAGCCGGACACGATGGGCTTGCCGGTGGTGCCGGAGGAGCCGTGGATGCGCACGATGTCCTTCTTCGGCGAGGCCAGCAGGTCGAAGGGATAGTAGTCCCGCAGGTCGGTCTTTTCCATGAAGGGCAGGTATTTCAGATCGTCGATGCCCCGGATGTCCTCGGGCTTCACCCCCGCCGCGTCCATGCGCGCGCGGTACACCGGCACGTTGTCGTATTCCAGCTTCACCGTCTTTTTGAGCCGCTCGCCCTGCAGCTGGCGCAGCTGCTCGCGGTCCATGCACTCCATCGCCGGATTGTAGATCCGGTGTTCTCTCTTGCTCATGTGATCATACCCTTTCGGCAGCGTTGGGGGAATTGTTCAGTCCAGACTGTCGGTTCATACGGGCGATGAGGGCATCGCCCCTACAATAGCGAGATTTCCGTAGGGGTGTTGAGGGTATCGCGCCTGCAATGTCGTGAGGATCGCAAATGTCGTTTGATATCGGCGTCCCGATTATGTATCGCCCCTGCGACGGCGTGATTTCCGTAGGGGCGATGCCCTCATCGCCCGTCGGACTGAACAGCTCCACGTTGGGAACATTATAGCACATACCCCGCCCGCTTTGTATGGCTTTTCTTTGTTAAAGCGTTAAAATATAGTTATTCCCTCAGGATTCCACCTGCTCCGCCACCAGCTGATCGGCTCCGTAGATCTTGCGCAGCTTGGGCTTTTCGATCTTGCCGGTGGGGTTGCGCGGCACCTCCGCGAATATGATCTTGCGGGGGCGCTTGTAGCGGGGCATGCCCTTGCAGAACTCCTCGATGTCCGCCTCGGTGGTGGTTGCGCCGGGCTTTAGCTCGATGATGGCCGCGGCGATCTCCCCCAGCCGGGGGTGCGGTATGCCGATGACGGCCACGTCCTTGATGTCGGGATGGGCGCGCAGGAAGTCCTCGATCTGCACCGGGTACAGGTTCTCGCCGCCGGTGATGATGACGTCCTTCTTGCGGTCCACCAGGTAGATGAAGCCGTCCTCGTCGCGCATGGCCATGTCGCCGGTCCACAGCCAGTCGTCGTGCAGCACCTCGGCGGTGGCCTTGGGATCCTTGTAGTAGCAGGTCATGACGCCGGGGCCCTTCACGGCCAGCTCGCCCACCTGCCCCTGGGGCACGTCGTTGCCCTGCTCGTCGATGATGCGGGTCTGCCAGCCGTAGCCGGGGATGCCGATGGCGCCCACCTTGTCGATGTTCTCCACGCCCAGGTGCACGCAGCCGGGGCCGATGGATTCGGACAGGCCGTAGTTGGTGTCGTACTGATGGTTCGGGAACTTCTCCTTCCAGCGGCGGATAAGGCTCCTGGGCACGGGCTGCGCGCCGATGTGCATCAGCCGCCAGGCGGACAGGTCGTAGTCGTCCAGGTTGATTTCTCCGCGGTCGATGGCGTCCAGTATATCCTGCGCCCACGGCACCAGCAGCCACACGATGGTGCACTTCTCCTCGGCGGTCTCCCGGATCAGCAGCGCCACCGGCGCTTCGTAGCCGTCGATCCGCTCCCCGACGAAGTTGTAGGTGGAATAATAGCG